>NZ_OUMZ01000006.1:300000-598447 GCF_900327775.1 Roseovarius sp. EL26 | reverse complement strand
GTATAAGCGGCWTGCTCAGCCTGTGGTAGGGCGGCAAGATTGATCCAGCGATCCTCATACTGATAGGGATGGTCATCCGCAGAATGCAGGCACGTCAAATGCAAAACGGCCGCCTCCGCCGGCAGTCCCAACCGGGCACAGAGCCAAGCAGGGGCGGGACATGTAGTGCGGTTGATCAATGCAAACCTGTATCGCTCGCCACGTGCCTCAATTTCTTTGCGCACCACCGGAACCTCAAACGTGGCCTGCTTGCGCGGTACGTCCCGCACGCGCGTGCCCGCCTTGCGACGGCGCACAACCAGCCCTTCTTCGGCCAATTCGCGCATGGCCCGATTAACCGTGGCCCGCGCGCAGCTGAACTCAGCACAAAGCTCCATTTCATTTGGAATCAAAGCACCGGGTGGCCATTCGTTTTCAATGATACGTCGCCGCAGCTCATCCCTGATATCACGAAACGCCGTTTTCATCGCTACCCTCCTGCCCGACCAATGTAGCCCCGCAATCGCACTTTTGTATAGACAATAAAGGTTCGTAGCAGCAAACCGCTTGCGGATTGATTAGCCCATGAAGTCAAAGGAAGATTTCTGGAGCGGGCGGCGGGAATCGAACCCGCGTCATTAGCTTGGAAGACAAACGTTCAAAATCACATAAACCGCATATTATCAATGCATTAACAAAGGTTAAGTTTTTCTTTTGCAGGTAAGTTGTCGGAAATGAATTTCTGGAGCGGGCGGCGGGAATCGAACCCGCGTCATTAGCTTGGAAGGCTAAGGTCTTACCACTACACAACGCCCGCTCAACAGATTCACCTGATATTTCATGGAGGAAAGGAGGTCAACCCTACCTATGAGCGAGACCAGCAAAATCTAACCCGTTTCATAAAAGCCCGCCGCTGGAAATTGTGTACAGGTTGTACGCGGGTTTGGTACGCAAAGGAGGGGCGCGCGGACGGAGTGGTGATGCAAGGCTAAGGGACGGCCATCAGGGTGAGCGAATGACGTGAAGTTCCATGGCACCCAAAAGCGGTGGGCAAATATCATCTACCCTACGGCTCGCTGACATCAATGCCGCGCTCGGCCAGCATATCCTCTCATTGCCGAAGCGAGAGCCCATAATGGATCCGCAACTTCACGGCGAAACGGATGACATCACGACTGGATTTGAAATATTTAAATGGGCATCTACTGGTCATACCGATACGCTATCCCTGCCCCGAACACGGCGCAAGCGGTTAACTTGACAATGCCCATATGATATTCATTTGCCAATCGTCTAGATTTAATAACGCATCTTGCTTAGTTAAAAACCAATTATCGAACCCTTCATCTTCATTTTGTGGGTTTGAAAATACGAGATAGTAGCCACCTGTATCTTCGCGGTCAAAGATCAATTCAGCTACCCAGCCGATTTGAATATTGTCCTGAGTTCCTGAATCCTCAACAGTGCCCTTAAGTAAAGTTTCCACCTATCTCACTCCGCCAATGGGATGTGGTTGTTTGCGGTAATTGTTCGCCCATTTGGAGCAACCGTCTCTAAATGTAGATGGGGAACATTTGGCGCGTGATTGCCCGCGAGCGAATTGCTATCAATTCTGAACTGGCGTGAGTTATCAGCATTTCTAAACACTCCTGGTGCTATCTCACGATACCCATCTCCAAGCCATTTAAGACCCGTTTCTAAAGCTTCATCAGAATTCAGATTGAAGCTACTAGTTAAATTACCTATTCCAGCATTTGTCTCAGCGATAACCCCATCAACATGCTGCCAGTTTACGTTGTCAATATTAGTGACTGGTCTATTTGTAGCAACACTAACTACCTGCCCGGTATTGTCAACAACATCGAAGCCCTCATCCGTCTTACGCAGAACGCCTGTGACGAGCCCAGTGCCTTTCGAAACCAGAACCGTAGCTCCTTCAACTATCTTGCCGCCAACAACTTCAATTCCAGCAACGCCACAAGCCGAAACGTTTCCGCCAGCAAGGCAGGCTCGTACCGCAGAGGCTGCGCCAACCGGTGCAAGGATCATTCCTATCTCGTTAGCTGAGACCCAGAATTTATTCCATTGATAAGGCGCGGTCTGCTGAAAGGCGTTAAGGCAGTCCCGGCTTCCTGCGCTCGCACATGACGCTGCGGAATAGCTAGCGTAGGACTCGATCAAATCGGGAGACGCGATAAGATGAGCGTCGGGCCCAAGCAGGGCTTGCAGAACCTTCGCAGACGCCAAATTAGGGTCTGCAGGCCAATCTTTGTGGAAGTTTTCCGGACCTAGGGCGACGATTCGGTCTTGTAGGTCAATCGGAAGGTTATTCTTCACAAGGTCAAGTAGGCCCTTAGCGCAAGCCGCAGAGTCGCCTGTGCAGCCGGCAAGATACTCCGCCGTGTTATCTCTGGAGAGCGCATTATATTCTGTCTGCGTTCTCGAAATACAGGCATTGCGACCACTCCCCGAAAGCGCCGAACATCCCGCCATTTTTTCTAGGTACTCAGTCCACTCAGTATGTTTGAGATAGTTATTCTGATAGGCAGAATTCGCCACAGCAGATGCAACACTAACATTCTCAGCATCGCCACCAGAGAAGACATAGCCAGCGAGAGCGCCGAGCAACTGTGCCGTTTCGACATTGCCTATTTTACCATTCAAATAGCCAGCGTAAAGGCCTTGCGCGATACCACCAGCCGCACCGGCTCCACAGCTCGCCCCTTGCAACTCAGCAGCGGCACATCCAGCTGTTCCGTGAAGTAAGATATGCCCAATAGAACCTTCTCCCCCATTAGCACCTTTTTCGAAAATACCTCCGATACCGTTCTGTGCATCTGCCAGCCCCAACGAAACAACAGTTCTGACCAATGACGAGGTAAACCCTTTACCAAAGTCGGTACCATAGGCCACGGAGTTGATGCCGTTGGAGATCCCGGCATCCAATGCACCGTCAAGGACACTGCCTAGGTTCAATTGAGAGCCTTCGCCGAGGAAGGAACCAAAACCATTAGGCAGGATGCCATTGAATGAGCCGATCTTGCCGAATTCATCTGAGTTGGAGAAGAGTTTTTCAGCCAGACTTTTGCTATTGGCCGCCCCCTCAACATTGCCTGAGGCCTGCAGGTTGAGCGAGGCGGTCAGGTAAGAGGTGCCACTCGCGACGACCGCATCCTTGAGGATTTTGCCCATATCCAGATCGCCAGACACCGTGCCATTGGCAATATTGATTGTGGCCGACGCCGCAGCCGCAACCACGGCATTGCCCGCAGCCGTCAATGACCCACCCGACACCAGACCCGCAGAGGTCGCTGCCGATGCCAATGGTCCGGTCAGAAGTGCTCCATAGCCTGCGGTGACCGCGATGGTTGCGATGGCGATGAAGGCCGGGGAGAGGGCTTTGGTTTCGTCGAAGAAATACTCATCCAGCAACACCTGATCGTGCAGGATCAGGGCCTGCAGGGCGGCGATTTCTTCTGGGTAAATCTCGGTCAATTCGGGGGTGTCTTCGCCCTCATACCGATAGAGCGTGACATGGGTGTCGCCGCCAACTGTCACAGTGAGATTACCACCTGCGTCAAAGCTGGTGTAGGCGGCGGTTTCTTTCTCTGAGTTTTCTGTCAGAGTGGTGGCCAGAACGGCGCCAGATTTGCTCTCAAAATGCTCCTTGCGGATGCTGCTGATTGCCGCTTCAATCCGCAGATCACCGCCAACGTTGATGTTGAGATCCTGCCCTGCTGACAGCTGTGTGCCGATCAGGGTGGTGTTCCCACCCGATTGAAGGCTGAGGTTCAGCGCGGCCAGGGCCGCAGTGCCAGTCTGAGTGGTGTAGTTGATCAGCGTGTTGCTGCTGGAATTGATCAGGCCACCCCAGCTGGAGGAGCTGTTGATATACTGCTCATCGTGGGTGTCCGTGTAGGTGCCAGCATAGATGTTGCCCTGCGTGGCCGAAAGATTGACGCTGCCCTCGGTACTGGTGAATCGGGTGCCTGCCGTTGTCAGGTTGCCGGTTTCAGCTTCGACCTTAACGTCACCCTTGGCGGTCAGTGTGGTGCCAATGTTGGTGACATGGGTTTGCGAGATGCGCGAGCTTTTGGTGCTCAGCAAGCTACTTTTGTAATAGCGGTAATCATAGCGATACACATTCTGGCGTGCACCCAGTTGGACGTTGTTTTTGGCTCCCAGGTCCAGCGCACCATCTGCGTTGATAACCGCGCCAAGCAGCACAGCATTGTTCCCTGCGTAGGCCTCAAAGTCGCCACCGCTGTTGATGTACGTCGGGGTCGAGATGATCTGAACTGTATCAGTTCCATTGTTCACATCGCCTTCTTTGAAGGTAATCGTTGACACCGGTGCAGTCAGGTTCAGATTTTGGTTGGTCGTGAGGGACACATTACCGCCGGCCGTCGTCTGAACACCGTCAAGGGACAGGTTGCCCAGCGAAGTGATTTTCAGATCCCCGCCTGTGTTAATGCGTGACAGCTCGTGTGAGGTCACATTTTGGCCATTGCGCAGCTCCCAGTTCTTCGCTGACAAGGTGCCAAGGATGTTGTTCGCTGCAGGCGTCCCAATGGTATAATTGCGCGCAATCGTGGAAATCTTCGTCGCACCAAACGAGGTGATGCTGGTATCACCTGAGCTGTTGATCAGAAGATCGCCAGCAGTAAAATTACCCCCACTGGTAAGATCAATATCTGTGCCACGAATGGCGGCATCCCCTGCAGTGATCCCCCCCAGACCTGTAACTGTGACCTGATCTTTTGCATCAATATCCGAAGCCGCGACCAAAGCGTTGTTTTTGGCCCAAATGGTCAGGTCTTCCTGCGCTGTCAGGCGATTGAAGGGCGATCTGGATTTTCGCCCCGTGGCCGTGGCATAGCGCCAGGCTGTGGCGTCCAAGAATTTATCTTGCGTCGCCTTGTCATCTGAGATCAGGGCCTTGGAGGTTCCCTCCTCTGTAAACGCAGTAAACTCTAATATTCCATCCGAATTGACGGCCAGCGACTTGGCAACTGCCTCAGCTGCATTTTTCTGTTCGACAGCGGACTGCAGTGTGTTTGCTCTGGCTTGAGCAGCATCATTGAGCTGGCTGGTCTGCGAGTTTGCAAATTGAGTGTGAATTGCAACCAAGCCACCTTGGACCGCCGCCGCCAGATGCGGCGCATGCCAGGCACGGATATAAGCAGTGAGTTGCTGATATGCTTGCTCATTCGCAGCCACACGCGCATCATAGGTCGCTTGAATCTCGGGAAGCTTCGGCGTGCCCTTATACCACTCATTGGCTTTGAATGCGTCTGCAGTCAGCGCGGCTGCCAAGCTTGGGGCGCCAGCGTTGACTGTACCTTTTGCCACAAATGAGCTGCCCAGCTCTGCCTCCAGCGCCTCTTGGTCACGCAAGTTTTGTACGACATTTGTGGCGTCAACAAGTTGCGTTTCAAAGGTGGTGTGAACTGTCTCTATCTGCGCCGCATATTCGGCAGTTTGTGTTGCAAAAGCCGCCTGCAGCGCGGCAATCTGGTTTCGCAATGCTTCGTCTGAGTACAATGCCGTAGCCGCAGCAACGTCTAAAGCGTTTTGTGTTGCAGCTGTTTGCAGAGCTGCAGTCCGGTTGTTCAATGCTACTTGATTAGCCGCATTTTTCAAATTCACATAGTGAGCATTGGGAACTGTGGCCCAGTACGCAACTGTACGATAACCAGGCTGTTTCCCCCCAAACCATTGCTGCCTATGCCTAAGCACCTGATGTGTCAGCAAATGATCATAACTGGCGCGAATAGCAGCAAGACGGTTTTGATAGGCTTGCTCGTGGCTTGCCTTTGCTGCGGCATAATCTCCTGCCACAACCACAAGTGCGGCATCTATAGCTGCTTGTTGGGCCGCGTTACCTACAACAGTGTCCGCAACCAAAGCCTCTAGAGCCTCAGTCTGCGTTTTAACCTGGACATTGTAACCCGAGATTTCATCCCACAAGGACCCCAAACCTGTCTCAAGCGTTGTCTGCAAAGTAGTGTAGGCCTCGTTGGCCTCAGTCGTCAGATCGGCAAGTGCCCCACTGTCGATAAGCGACACAAAGGATTGCACCCCAACAGAGCGCGCCGCATCTTTGATATCAGCGCCACTTTCAGCACGGCGCAGGGCTTCCACTGCGGTCAGCAGGTTGTCTTCTTCTAGGAAGGTCGCGTAATCAGCCGTTTCATTGACGAACTGCCCTTGGAAATCCTCAATATCGGCCGCGTCTTCCAGCTTGGTGAACGTGATCACATCACCGCGCTGCGTTTTGACCGTGGAGGGAACATCAACGGTACCGACAGGGATGATCTGATTTTCCGCGATATCATTGGAGGAAATGTAATCAGTGTTGCCGACCAGAACATTCCCGGTGGCCGATGTCAGGTCCAGATCTTCCGACGCCAGAAAGCGTGATCCGATGATGACGACATCTTCCTTCGCATCAACATCAATGGTTTCAGCAATTAAATCTGTGTTTTGAACAGCCAGATTATAAGTGTTATCTGTTTGCTGGACGGTTGTCTGCGTGCATCCTCCCCATTTTGCGTTACAATTCGTATTTATTGTCTTGTCATAACGGACAAAGTTCCGCTCATCATCAGTGTAACTGAAGAAAAGCGCCTGACCATCCGCATCAATATCAATGTCGCGGCCTGCGGAAATTTCCGACCCCTGTGAGACAAAATCGCGGTCAGCATCGACAGTCACATTGCCATACAGTGATACGATCCGACCCGGAGCAAGGATGTTGTCCTCAGTACCGTGCAACTGCCAATCTTGAAGTGTCTGGTAGCCGATGGTCGTACAGGTTGTCACATGATCGTGTTTCCCGCCTGTGTGGCAAGACTGGATCGGAACATTATATCGAATGTTGACTGCAACATTTTGCTGCGTCGAGTAGTTCGATCTTTTCAACGAGTTGATGATATCATTACCAGCGGTCAGGCTGATGTTATTTGCAGCAGCCATATTGCTGCCGCGGTTTTCAATATTCCCGTTGATGGCCGTAATCGTAAGATCATTGCCTGCCAGAATCTCGGCCGCGTGGAAGTCAGTTTTGTAGCCACAGTTTTGCCCGGCACACCCCTCAGCGGCTGTTAGGCGGCTGCGCAGTGCCAGAAACTCATTGATTACGTTTTCGCTTGCTTTGAGAACAACATTATTGGTGGCGGCAATCACGCCGCCTTTGTTTAAAATATCGCCATCCGTCGCTTCGATACTCACATTCGTGCCGCTGGTTGTCGCCCCATCATCGATATATTCGGCGATGATTTCATGGGCACCTGCGCGCGCGATCAAAGTTGCGGCAATATCCGCCTGCTCGCCACCTGCTGCCAGTTGCGCATAATAGGTTTGCAGATAGCTTTTAAGCACCGGGTCAGTATAAATGTCATACTCTGTCGCGATTTTGCGTTCCTGCTTGAAGACGCCTGCAACGGCAACAAAGTCACCATCAGCCAGCAAGAAACCGTTGTTTGTGATCGAACTCACCGGAGCGTCTGACCCTTCAGCCCGCTCAAGCGCTTTGAGCGTGATTGTGGATCCGGAGATTTCACCCGCAATGACAGCAAAATCTTTGACCGTAATTGCGACGTTCCCATCAACGCCTTCACCTTGGCCCGTAACCAAAGTACGGCCGTCATAAAGCGTGAAGCTATCGCCATTGATGATGACATCACCACCAGCCGTGAGATCTCCATATTGGCGGATGTCCCCACCATAAAGAGTGACCCCTTCCGTGACAGTAATATCGCGGTAAAACAGGTGCCCCGTAGAATGCGCCTCGACAGATTGCGCATTGATCTCACCATAAAGGTTCACGCCCAGCTTTTCTGCGTCCACGTTCACAACGCGAACCTCGCCTGAGGTCAGTGTTCCAGCTTCACTGGCATCTACGGCGAACGGAGATGTCTTTGCATCAGTCCAAACCCCCGCGACAATGTCGGTGTCTGACAGCTTATCAAAATTCAAACTGCCTGCCCGTTGTACACCTCCAGAAATCACCAGGGTGTTTTCCGGGTTCTGCTCATTGGTCGAAACAGCCCCATTTATGTTGACATGTCGGCCAAAAACACCACCCTGCTCACCGGCTTTAAAGCCATCAGGACCAATTGTGATCGTACCCTTGGAAACCCCAAGACCCACCTGAGATCCATTTATGGTAGGTTTGCCCGTGGTCAGGATTGAACTGGATGTGTTGATGAAATCACAGCCATTACAGGTGATACCATTCGGGTTGGCAATGATCACGGCGGCTTTATCGCCGAACACTTCGACCTGGCCATTAATTTGCGAGCGCGAAGCAGATGTAACTTCATTCACAATCGTTTTGGCTGTCGTGACAATACCGCCTGAATTCGCGGCCTCAGAAACAAACCTTTGGTTCGCCGTCACGCCTGCTCCGATCACACTGACGCCATCAACACCAGAATTATTCAGGATCAAACCTTTGTCATCGACGTTGAAATCATCGTATGTGTTGACCGAAACGCCGCTTTGCGGCGGGGCAATGTTAATCACCGGTGTGCCATTGCCGGAAGACGTTATAAAACCCGTCCCCGGAGCGGACGCATCGCCAATGAGCAGGGCTTCAGCATAAACCTGCGTAAAACTGCTCACCACGATTGAGAAAGACGACACAAGTGTCACCGCCCCGTGGCCGATCTTTGCAATTCTCTTTTTGGTTTTGCTTGTGATGTTAAACATGCCGTACCCTGTACTTTGTCTTGCAATCAAACGACGGAGGAAGTGATCAATTAGTTTTGGTATTGCTGCATTCCCCATCATCCTGGGAAATGCATATTTTTGTGGTGGGTCGTTAATTTGCTGCTATCTGATTAAGTTTTGCAGCCTTTGGGGCCGCCTCATTGGCAGAAACAGAGACAAGCTTCGCCCCACCCACGACAAGGCCCACACTAATCGAGCAGCGCACGTAAGCTGTTCCACCTTTTGGAACAGAAACAGTCAAAGCTTTTTCGGAAAGAGTTTTCGCTGTCAGCTTATGCGTTCCAGGGCTCACTTTAAGTGTTGTCGCGCGGCCGGGTGTACATTGAGCAGCTTCTTTGCCATCAACAAAAACCTTTGGCTGAACCGCAAATCCACCATAAGATGTGCGATAAATCACAATTTTTGTTTCACCATCTGAGGCCAGAGGTGCTGCAGGTTTCACGTCGTCAGGCTGCGCTGAATTTGTGTCGATCGCAGCAGCAGAACTCGTCTGGGTCGGTTTCTCCGATGTTTGAGGCGTCTCAGTGCAAGCACTCAGAAACGCAGCCCCCACCAGCAAAGCCATTGTGCATTTCAAGCTTTTCATTCCATATTTCTTTCTGATTTATGTTGTTATTGCGGTTGCTGCGGCCGCCAGGCCTTCGCCAGTTTTTGCGCTGATGTGATTTCCTCAGCCGACATCGCCAGCTCAATTCCCGCCCGCGCCTCACCTGCTAGTGGATGATCCAGCGCAGCTGCAATATTGAAATAAGAATGCGCTTTCACGATGTCCTGTTCAACGCTCAGGCCCGTCGCAAAAGCTTGACCCAAGGCGTAGAGGCCAATTGGATTGCCCTCTGCAGCAGTTTGTTGAAACAGCTGAACCGCACCATCAACGTCCTGCGCGAGGTATTTACCCTCGAGCAGGCCATTGGCATATTCATTCTTTGCACCCAAATGCCCCTGCTCGGCAGCCATCCTAAACATATCATAGGCGGCCACTTCATCCTGGGCTGTACCTTTGCCCTCACGTAGCAGGCTGCCGCAGTTGAAGGCGCCATTGGGGTCACCAAGTTCTGCCGCCTCGCACACTAGCTGCGCCCCCCGCTCAAAGTCCTGCAAAACGCCCTGCCCTTGGATATGCAATACACCCAAGCGATTTTTGGCAGGTGCCGAACCTCTCGAACTGCCAGCCAAATAAAGCGCAATCGCCGCTTTCATATCAGGCGCACTACCAAGACCAAGCTCAACCATGCGACCCAGATAAAAGGCGCCATCGGCCTCACCGTCCTTAAACGCCTGCGCAAGCCCTTCGGATGCCGCCTCATAGTCTTGGGCCTCAAGTGCGGCTAATGAAATCTCAATCAATTGCGGTGATACAACAGCGTTTTCTTCAGAATCCAAAACTTCAGATGTCTGAGCACAGGCACCGGATGCAAAAGTCACCACAGACATAACTGCCGCTGCTTGCACGCCAAACCGTATCGCTGAAATCATCACTCACACCCTCATTCACTGATATATTACGTACAAGACACGCGTGTAAACTCTACTTAAACCAGAGCTCACTTCAAAATCGAGTCATTTTTTGCGGATTGGGAAGTTTATTAAGATTTTGTTAGGAAATGAGTATATCGGGGATCTCTGATGGCACAAACTTCACGCGTGAGAATACAATAAATGAGCAATTTCAGAAGAATTAAAACAAATCATATGAGGCAGACAGCAATGCCTGAAACTCTCCATATCGCTGGCCACCTTGATCTACTAAAGGTGCTGCAAGCGTGCCGCCAATGGTCCAACGCCCCACTTCCAAATTCATCCCCGCCCCGACGCTAGCCATTTTAAACTCTCTGCGTAACGGTTTTGAAAATACATACCCTAAGTCCATAAATATAAAGGATCTTGCTCCGCCCTGAGCTTTTCCCACAGGACTCCAAAGTTTTGCATCCTCTAATGGTTTCCCCCACTTTCTGATATCAATCGAGCTCGCCTTAGATTGCAGTTCAGTTCGGATATAGAAACCTGTATCCCCCGAAATGCTAAACCCATTGTAACCACGAACTGAGTTCCAGCCGCCAATTGAAATTTGTTCTTCAGAAAACAGCGGCTGGTCTGACATCTGACCAGTAAAGCTGACAACCAATTGATGACCTTTTTCAAAGGGGCGAATGTAGTTTAAGCTTGTCTCTAACTTAGTATATTCCACCCTAGGCGTTCCAAAGACCGGATTTTCTGGATCTCTATCCGATCCGAACGCACTCGACCCAAAGGTTAGTGATGTATCAGCCGCAATCAAAGATTTCTCCAACCTATGTTCATTGCGAAACCCAACACTGAATGCAGATCGGTTCTGCGGAATCAAAGCAGCAATGTTGACAAAGCGCTCATTCCAGTAGCGGCTGACAGCCCCATAGGCATAGTACTTTGAACGCTCATTTCGAAACAATAACCGTTCGGCTCTTAAATTCGCACTGGCAGTTTGCGTGAAGAGATCAGAAAATAGTGACAAGCTCTCCAATGATTCCGAATAGGAAGCACTGGCTGAAAATAGCCATTTTCGGTAGGGTACAGATCCGCTGAAAGCGATGGCATTGCTATTGCGCGATCCTGAGTACGACAAATTGAATGTGTCATTGACTCGCAACAGATCGTCAACAGCCAAGTTTAACCGCAGCTGTGCCTCGGCCCCCTCTTCAGTCCCCTGATTATCAATCCCAATCGAGGCACGTACCGTGTCGACTTTTTGCTCGGTTACAACAACCTGGCTGGTTCCGGGCTCTTCACCTGCGCTCAAATTGGCACTTGCCCGTGAAGAACTCAGGCGGTTGATTTGCTCTAAACCGTGCTCAATGTCGCGCAATTGAAAAACATCGCCTTCTTTTGCTGGAAAGGCGAACTTCAATTTCCGAACAGGCGCTTTAATAGGCTTCCCATCTTTATCAACACGATTGTAAACGAAAGCCTCGATCCGCCCCTCCAGCACATCAATCTTTAGCTTTTTCTGGCTAACATCCTGAGCCGGCACATAAGCTCGTGTCGTGATGTAACCACGGTCAGCATAGTAAGCTGAGAGATCTTGCAGCAGATTACTTATACTCGCTTGTCCCAAACATTGTTTATTGTAACGGTTTATGATGGGTGCAAAATCACTGTCGCTAAACAGCGTCACACCTGTCAGTTTGATATCTTCAATTGGAAAGCAGACCGCCTCAACAACAACGCCACCCGTTTCCTGAGTGGTGATTTCTTGTCCAGTTGTTGCGCGCTCCAATTCTTCGAAGCGTTCACGTCTTTGCTGTTCCTCCAAAATGCGGCGTCCCGCATCTTGTTCTTGCGCCCTCACGATAGAAGTTTGCAATACAAACAGTACAAGGATGATGGAAAGACGCAAAAGTGCCATGAGCGCTTAGAACACATTCCAAAAGAGACCAATCGTCTTTTGGCCAAACGCTGCAGGTGCACTTCCATGTTTGGAACGGATCTGAGTGCCGTCCACCTCAAGCGCGAAAGGTGACTGAATATCCGTGTCTCCCAACACGACATCACCTCCGAATTCAATTTTCCCTAAGAAAGAACGCAACCTGCCAAATTCATTTTGCAAAATAAGATATCCGCCCCGACCGCCGCGACCTTGGAAAAGGCCTGAACGCAGCTCTACCAGAGAGGCAGAAAGTGTCGGTAGGAATTCAGTCAAAGGTGCGTTGAACGAAATACCCGATATTGCATTCATTCTCCCGCCAATACTGGTGATCCTCTCTCCCGCCTTAATGCTCAACTGGCCGGAAGCCGTCAAAGAGCTGTCAAATGTGCTGAGTGTCGATGAGCCTCGTGTTTTACAAAAGAAACGGCATTTTTGAGAAAATTGAAGTTTGCCAATTTGGCGCGCTTCATTAAGAAACGTTCTCTCGGCCTGAATATCAACATTCGCACCAGTGATATCAGCCCCCACATTGCGCACGTTTGCGGCCTTCAAGGTCACATCCCCTGCCCCCAAAATAAAGGACCGTTCGCCGTTAATCTTCTGCTGCCCGTAATCTGCAAAGATGTCCAAATGGCGAGACCTACGGAGAAACAGGCTGCTTGCACGACGCCCGCCCTTATAACGGTTTTGGCTGTATCGATTTCGAATGTCGGTAAATGCCGTTTCATTCCGTATGTCACCTTCTGTCTCGATGCTAATGTTTGCATTGGAAAAGAGACGCCCCGTTGAATTGATGACATCGCCCTTCGCCCGAACGTAAAGATCCTCAATTTGCCCAAAAGCAACCGCCAGGCGTTTAACTGACAGACTTTGATTTAAAAGTTTTCTGGCCGATATAAGCGTCATCCCACCCTTGGTGTCCAAATCTATGAGTGATGCAACGCGGCCCTGCAGCAAACTGCCGTAGTTCAATATGTCGCCTTCAGTTGTTTTGGCAAAAAAGCTTCCCTCTTTTGCAACCAATTCGGTGCGAGCCTGGCTCACATTGTTGGCACCAAATCTGATACTGCTTGCATCCAATCGGATTTCGTTTCGCGCTGAGATAACCGATGCATCGAAACTAAGCGCTCCGTTGGTCAAGGCCCGAAAGTCTTCTGCGACCTCGGCTGAAACATCAGAAAACCCGATTTGAGTCGTCGAGCCCGTGCGTAGATCCCCTGCTGATGTGACCACTAGACCGTCGAAATCAATTCCACCAACGCCATTCGAAATCACATGACTGTCAGTCGCGATCAGCTCAGCTTTCTGGCCAGTATCAGATTGATTGGACGTCAATCGGCCCATCGATAGCAAAGTCACACCACCCGAGGACGCCAGATTATCAGAAGCAATGATCGCACCTTCGATTTTGGCGAAGCCTAAATGGAGATCCCCCGTTTCGGTTTGCAAAACCACACCGCTATCAGACGAGCTCAATTCGGTGCGGTTATCTCTCGTAGACTTGAGCTCAGCTGATCCGCTTTTTATATTCACGGACCCTTTTGAGCTCAGCGTCACACCATTAATTTCGAGATGCCCATTTGCCCCCAGGCGAAACCCACCGGCACCTGCCATGTGATTGCCCGCAATGCGAACCCCAGCCCCCTTGTCAGTAACAGTAACGCTGATCCGGCCGGACGATAAAGCGCTTCGGCGCGTGATATCAACCAAAATTGCATCCGTTGAGTCTTCACCGTGGCTTGTCGCCAGCGCCCAAGGTAAGATACCGCCTCCTGGACGGTCGCGATCAAAGCTCACAACGCTTTCGCCCGTGATGAGGTTCAACCGGCTTGCGGTATCTGATGCATCTTGTTCAATCGCTCCATCGATCCGCAGGGACCGCGAGATCAGCGCCAGTTCTTCCATCGTACCACTGAGCCCGCCAGGGCCAATTTCAATATGGCCTGCGTCAACTGTTGAGGTGATTTGCCCCGAGCTATTGCGCCCAAGACTGCCTGTGGTCAGCGCAACATTGCCCGTGTTGTGGAAACGCCCGCCGTTCACCGTGATGCCATTCGGGTTGGCCACGATAATATCAGCCTTGTCCCCTTGAACACTCAGCGTGCCTTCAATGGTGGTGATATTGGCCGATGTAACTTCATTCAAAATAATTCCAGCACCAACAACCGAATTATCTAAAGTCACACCAGCGTTCGGGACTGAAAACTTTGTATAGGTATTATGGCTGATAGAAGAGCTATCCGCAGGCGCAATGTTCACCGTGATCTGGCCAGAGCTTGGGCTTAGCGTGGTTGCCGTCCCACCATCGGGTACAACAAACTGCTCGGAATACACTATGCTTGCAGGGGTGCATACAGTGACCGCAATACATCCAAAGCTCACTACCTGGAAAGAGCTTTTTTGCAACCAATACCCGAATATTAAATTTTCAAACCAGCGCATCTGGATAAACACTCGCAAAAGTTTTACTCAACCAATGGTCAACTAAACAGAATCACACCGGCGCAAAAGATGAAAAATTTACGAGTAACAGCAATTTTATTCTGTGCTGCAGTTTTGTCCCACAATGCAGTTCTGAACGCCCAAGAAACAACAGAGACTTCAAATATTCAGGTCTTTGATGATTGGCGTGTTGCGTGCGAGCCAGAGCAAACCTGTCGAATGGCGCAAACCGTTGTGCAGCTCCCGGAAAAACGCCTCATTTTACAAGCTAAGATATTCCAAGGAGAGGCGCCGACGCTCTTGCTGACGTTCCCACTTGGCATTTTGCTCAGCACAGGTTGGCAGTATCAGGTTGATGGTGGCAATGCCACTCTGTTGCCCTTCGAGATCTGTAATATCGATGGTTGCCATGTTGGTGTGAAACTTACCCCTAACCTGGTCAAACGCCTCAAACGTGGCAACAGCCTCAACATCATATTTCGTGATGCGGGTAACGCCAAAGTAGAGCCCGTGATTTCTCTCACCGGGTTCACAAAAGCCTATGAAGCGTTGAAATGACATGGACCCATATCGCATCCAATGCGCCTGTCGCATGCATAACAATGCTTGCGCACATATTGATGTTTCCCCTAACGGATTTATCCAATTTGCGTAAGTGAGATTAAGCATGCACCACTCTTTCAAAGCTCTCATACTAACGTTGATCATGTGCAGCTGCGCACCGGTTGATTTACTCTATAAGCCGACTGTCACAAACGCACAGCAAGATACAGATACAAAAACTTGCGCACTGCAGGCGGCAAACGAAGTTCCTGCCAACATACAAAGCCGTTATGTTCCTGCAGTTTATCGTTACGAGCCGGTCTGCAACGGCACCTCTTGTTATAATCGCCAGATTTTGGTGATACCTGCTCGCTGGGAGCAGTATGATGCAAATTCAGGCTTGCGGGCCTCCGCCACCCGCCAATGCATGCTATCAAAGGGCTATGGCCAAATCAGCCTGCCTCGGTGCGAAGAAAACGTATCCCGTGGCCACAAGTTTCCAGGCAATGTTCAAGTGCCAAAAATCACGAAGCAAAGCTGTGTGGTAAGAGATCAATCTAAGGTCTGGCGGATCATAACCCCAAAATAGGGACTAACCGTTAGTAGAGTTTTTAATTCCAGTCGTATCAATCTGATCTCTACCAAAACAATCTACAGAAAACAGACGTGTGTAGGCGCCTGCGCGGTTTTTGAGGTGGCAATTAACCCAGATATTGACACATAGGCTGAAATTGGAGAAAACAATCACAACATGAATCGATTTCACGAGTAAACACTTGAGGTGCATTATGACTACGCTCAAATCTCTTTCAATTGCAGCCACCGGACTTTCGACACTCGCATTGAGTAGTGCTCCCGCTCTGGCTGCAGCGTCTGATGTTGACACTGCGCTAACAGAAAAGCACTTAAGTCTCACTGATCAAGCACTCCATACTGGTTGCGAGCAACCAGCCAACCGGGATTATCATACTGTCCTCTCAGCTTTCAACGATGAGAGCGCGGCTGAATACAAGTTCAGCGGCTGCGGCAGCGCCATCTAATTCATGGCCACAACCAAAGTGCTCGTCCCCGTTCGTAAACCGAGCGGGGATTTTTGTATCTACGAGATCGAACAAGATCATCTGAATTGGCCGGAGATGAGAGAAATCTGGGCCAAGGCAAGTATAGAACGCCCCTTCTGCTTTGCCCCACCGGAAGAAAAGCTCGATGTCTTTTTTTCTTATGCCTGCAAAGCCGCCGCAATGCCCATCAGTCTTGGAACAGTCTTCAATCCAAGCTGGTCGCAGTTGTTCATCAAAACCATCAAACATGATTGTCTGGTGATTTCAGCAAGCCTTTCTTCCTACCTTATTCAAAGCCCGCTTTTTGAACAGATACTCCCCGATTTCAAACAACTCGCAATCATCGGCACGGCATCTGATCATGCCCTTGAAACCCTAAGTGCCAGGCATGCTCATCTGGATATACATATCTTGCCCAATCCTGTGGAAGAGCTCTCCAAATGACCGCATTGCAACGCCTTCAGAATGTCGTCGAATTCGCATATAAAAATGCGTATTCAAGTTGGTACAGAAACGTATGCTTAGCGCACGGATTGACGTCATCTCCCAATGTTTCAACATATGACGAATTTCAAAAACTGCCCATTCTTGACCGAGCTACATTAAACCAGTTCTCACCAGTTGATCGACTTTGTACGCCTATCTCAGCTGTGGATGACATTCGCTCCACCAGCGGCACCTCTGGGCAGATGCCACTGTTTTACTTCAGAACAACGGGGTATCGCCATATGGCGCGCGTCTTGGTTCAGGCGGGCGCACGGCGAAAGATTTACCTTTGGGGATATCAACACGTCATCACCCATGTTGAAAATGATCGATTGGAAGGCCTCCAAACTGTCATCTGTGACCCTCAACAATTGCCTCAACATGTCCCATTAGTGTCGGCCATGAAGGCAGACACTCTTGCAGGCACCCCCTCTTTGCTGTTGCTCTTTGGGCAACTGCTCGACAACATTGATGACCGCTTACGCATTCGCTTTCTAGAGCTCACAGGCGAGCCAGGGCGGCCCCAAACCATGATGGCCTTGAGACAGGTTTTCCCACTCGCAAAAATCTATCACCACTATGCCATGGGGGAAATGGGCCTTGAAACTGGGATACGCACGCCAAAATGTGATCGTCAGGACAGCGGGTATTTTCACCTCAATCCCGAAGGGATCTTTGCCGAAGAACACAAAGGTGAACTCCTGCTCACGCACCTGAATACTCCCACGGCTTTCCCGCTCATTCGGTACAAGACCGGTGATCGTATCAATTGGCTGCGACACGACCGTTGCCAATGTGGCCATGAAGGCATTTCCTTTGAGCTTTCCGGTCGCTCCAATGTTGATTTTGTCCGTATCGCCGGCGTTGAGCTCCGATATGATGAAATCGCCGGCCTGCTCACACAATTCGACGACGCACTAGAGCCCTATCTAGCGGTCGAGGTCTCCGAGCATATATCAGACGCTAAGCAACAAGTTACGCTCATCCTCAAAATCGTTGCAAAAGGCGCAGCTACACTCGGCACCGAACAGCTCGCGGAACAAATATGCGGGGTAGTTTCACAAAACCTCAAACTGTCAGCAACAACACGTCTGAAAGATATGATCGATGCTCGTTATTTTACGTCGCCAAAGGTCAAGTTCTTACCCGAATTGCCAGTTAGCACCAAGGCACCAGGCATTAGACTGGTAGAACGCTAGGGTGTGGAAATTTATAGATGCCTGCTATTTATTGGACTTAAGATGAAGACTCCAACAACGTAACCTTCTTACTTATAAAAGTTTATCACTCGCTTTTAACTCAAAGTTTACGCAATTGCCAAATGACGTAGTTTTCATATTCAGCAATTTTGGGGAAGATTTGCCCAAATCCTATTACTATTCGGATATATTCCAGCCCTAGGAAGCAACCAATAACCCCATAAACTAGTGCTAAAATAATACCGACTGGGAAGAGCAAAAGGGTTACGATCCACCAAGCAGATTCTACCGCCGCACCTAAAGTTTCAACTGCGAGAATGCCTATAAAAATGCAAACGCACAAGCTACCCAGAAAGAACAAAAAGGGCCGCGCATCGTACCATTGAATGAGCCGTGCTGCGATAGGAGCAAGAAATTTCTTCAGGCGCATATTTTTCCCATTTCTTGGGAATACAAACCTGCGAAAATGGTAAGTAGATTTCCCTCCATCAGGGATATTGCGTCAACAATAGAATTTTGCTGAATCGTATACCATACAGAGGCGAAGACATAGGCATAGGTTAGAACATCTACCCGAGGCTTGTCGCGACCCGTTTCCTGCGAGGTAAAAATCAAACTCGAAAAAGATCCGAAAAACATAAAAAGGCGTACAAACGTAGTGGCAAAACCAGCGGCCACAACAATCAAAAGTAAATAGATGACCACATTCACGACAATTCCCTCTACTTCCCAAATAGGTGCGGACGATATTGGTAACTCGCGAGACGATATTCGGCGTCCAAGCCTTTCAACAAAATCGCAATCATTTCATCAATGCCGAACTCACGCGCCAAATCTCGCGTATAGCTGAGCAACCGGGGAGACACACCATCCCGTAGTCGCTCCACCTGATTATAATCCCTAAGCACAATGCTTGGATTATTGCCTCCGGCCAATAGCTCTACGCCATTACGTGTAAACAACAACTCCTCGAGAAATCCCCACGGCGCGTAAGGCACATAGTCTGCAATGGCGGTATTGCTATACACCAAATTCATGATCTCATGACTTAGAAACGGTGTTTTCAGTCGATAAGCCAAAGCCACGTTTTCCAAGTCCAGGCGTACATCCGAACCCAAAACGGCATCTAATTCTTCGATTTCATACTCGGTTAACAGATGAGACAACGCTACCACAAACGCCTGCACGTCATTCTCGACCAATACAGATGCATCACTTAGCTGCTCACTGGTTGCCTTCAGCTGTGCCAACGCCGTTGTAAGCGATACGTTTCCTATCGTGTCTGACGGCGCTTCAAACTCTTGGGCAAACTTGTGAATAAACACCATAGCTCTCAACTGAGCGGCATCCCGTGATGCGTCTGGGCAGGCATACAGGTTGGTATGGGGTTGAAATAATAATCCCTGCATACCCAACGTTTGCAAAATGCGTTCATAATCGTTGCTGCTATCATCAGCCCGATGATCATGCACATACACATCGCTAACCACCTCAGGCCTGAATATCGGCACACCTGATGCTGTCGGAAATTGCCATGTTAAAAACGGTATCGGCCCTTTGTTCAAATAGCAGTCAGCATTGTTTAAGATCGCCCAACCTGTTCCAACGATTTGCCCACCCAGCTTTCCCTCTTCCCGGATCGCTCGGGTGATTTTGGCTGGAGCCTGCTGAAAAACCTCTTTTGAATATTCTTTTATTTCGGGCTCTGATGTGACCTGCCAGTCCGGCTCCTCGCAATCTTGCTCCCCCGTTTGCGTACACTGCCAACGCGCCTTTGCACGCTTAAGCATGACTTCAGTATCTGCCTGATAGCCCTCCACACCCTCGATAAAATGCGCAAAACTGCTACGACCGAAATGGAATTCCAATCCTTTATAGGTTTGTCCATTGGAAGTGGCGGCAAGCGCGGCTTTCAAGACACCTAAATAATTTTGATGCGCCTCAATCGTAGCCAGCAATTGCTGGTGATAAGCCTCAGTGTCTGTCGGGCCAGAGGCCATAGAAAGAGCCCGGCGTAAACGCTCCAGTTCGATCATTTCACTCAAGTATGACGTTGGATAAAGAGCGATTGCAATTCGGGCCTGTTGCTCAGCTGTATATTGCTCTTTGGCATAGGTCAAAATCTCTGCGCGAGAGGCGTTTAACGCTTCAATCGCAACTTCCATTTGCGTCAGATCGACAACCGGCCAAGCATAGAGCGGATCCACCTGCGCCAAACGTACATATCGTCGCAAGGTGTCAGCATTGCTATGCTCTTGAGCAGACAGATTTGAAGCTGCAACCAGTCCGCAAGTCAGAAGGCAGGCACAAAATATAACAGAAAAAAACTTATTCATATAACACTGCTTTCCATCAAGTTTCAGCCACACTTACACAAAGTCACGACCACAGCTTGCGCCCCAGAATACTCGTGATCCATCATGGAAAATGGCTCCGCCACGTTCTCCAACTGCCAGCCCAAACATTCTCCTTGGTGAAGAATCGTTTCGAACTCTGGGTCCTTCAAAAGTTTCGTATTCATAGAAAACACCATTGTTCCAGAAGTGGTCAGAATACGATTAAGTTCTGGAAAAACAGCAGCCCCAACATGGCCTGGCGTAAAAATACCTGAGGCAACAATCGCATCAAAGCTCTCATCGGAAAAAGAAAGCTTTTCGCCAAGGTATATCGGATAATAAGATTTATAGATGCCCTTGCATCTGGCCATTTCCAGCATTTTGACAGACGGATCCAGAGCCGAAATATCTAAATACCCGTGCTTTTTCAAACCTTCTCCAATCAACCCAGTACCGGCACCAATATCAAGAATGCGTGTGGCTTTATTCAGGTTCAGACTGCAAAATACTGTCGCCACGGCTCTTGGCTGTGCCGAATGACGAGTCTTTGCATCTGCATCATAAGAATCAGCCCATTCGTCATAGATCTGCGTTAATTCTTCGCGCGAAGTAACGTCGTAGCAATCTTTGAGGAACTGCGCATGATCGGCGTCATCAGATCTTTCATGCATTATAAACGGTTCCCATTTTTTTCCCAGTAGCACGTGACGCGTCGGCTTTACTCTGCATTCCCCGATAATGGAAATCTGCCACAAATTTATTCAGCATCCTTCGAACTCCAGCCGGGTCATTTTCATGATGAGACGGCAGTTTTCTCGCCACTGCACTTTCCCCAAAGCTGCACGCCTTTGCGCGTCGACATTGCTAGCTATGAGATGGCCAAGACGATCTGATGCCCGCTCTTGATCAGAGGCTCGAGACACCACAAACTCGATGGCAGGCAGATCCAACGTGTTTATCGCGGCAGAACTGCGCGTCATGAATGATGCATCAAAGCGCACCTCCAAAGCTGCAAAAAAGGTGCCAAAGTTTGGAACCAAGCCATGCCTTTTAAATAGCGCTTTGAGTGGATCCGCGCGAAGCCGGTTCTGCACCTCTGAGGTGGATCGGTAGATAATCGGTTGCTCGCTGCAGAGCGCATTGAAGTACGCCGCATTCAGGACAAAATAGCGGCAGTGAGAGAAACTCTCGTCCAACGTGTTGAGCAATATAGCAATACCGTCTTCTGAGATCGTCAGGTCAAACCAAGTCGAATACATCCCCCGATCATTGAGGCGTGTCTTAACGATGTCATAGAAGTCCTGCGTGTATAGCTTGGATGCAGCATAGTAATTCGGACTGGTCACTGTGTTGATGATTGCGTCATAGCTCTGTTCATCGCGCAATAGTCTGCTGATGCCATCATCTAAAATCACGTCAACTGAATCACGTTGCATTATGTTGTGATTGGCGGTTGGAAAATGGTGCGGGATTTCCAAAATCGCCGGATTAATTTCCACTACATCTGTGTGGTCATAGATCAAAGCCGTTGAACCAGCAGAAATCCCAGTTCCTAAACCCAGCACAAGCGCGTTACTTGTGCTCTGTGTGAACACTGCAGGCAACATGCCAACAACAGCTTCATGTAGATCGGCTCGGCTATTCGGCCCAAAGGTCAAGCTACGATAGCCATTGAACACCAATGACCGACTCCCGTCTGATAAAGAGACCAATGCAGCACTTTGGTCATAATGTTTATACTGCTTCGCTGTTATGAACGACCGACGGCTGTATTCAATCTGATCCGCCGAAGACATCGTCCGATAGCCAAGTGTCAATTCAGCTTGAGGCCAAAGCTTTAGCCCCGAAAAAACCAATACAGCGCTGGTAGCAGCGATGGCTAAGCCACTTGCCCAAGAGCCGACTCTGCCACCTATAAACGCCCAAGCAGCCATCAGCATAGCGACCAATATCAGTGCAATAGTCGGTAGGTTCAGATGGGGGTACAGTAAGCAGTACATCAGTAAGACCCCAACTCCATTGCCAAAGCTTGAAATCGCCAAAAGCGTTCCTGCAACAGCCTGTCTTGATTCATTTTGTTGCACGGCGAGCGGGACCAATGCTCCAAAACACAAGAACACCGGCAAACTCAACCCAACCAATAGGAGAATTTTTAGTATCAGTTCTTGAAAGTCGCTCTGCGCCCAGTTCAGCATAAGTATCCAAAAATCGATAACGCCAGAGGCCAGGACAAACAGCATGAGAATAGCAATCGCTGCCCCAATGACAGCCTGCTGAAAGCTTAACAAATTGCGCAGTGCCATCCAGGATCCAATCGCTAGACCAGCAATAGCCGATATCAGAATGATGGCGAAATTCTCTTGCAACGGCCCGAAAATTGAAAATGAAAAGCGCAAGACAAACAGCTGAAACACCCCACTTGCGAGGCTTGCTGAGAAAAGTACGCAACCGATTTTGCGCTCAGGCCAGGCAACTTCTCTGGTGGAACTCTCACTTAGCCGCTTCCAAGGTTTGAGCCACAAGAGGTTTACGCCAATCATGAAGTTCAACACTGCGATACTATAGCCTGTGATCTGCAAGCCGAAGCTGCGAAACAACCAAAACTCAATCGCGCAGACGCTCAGCAGAGCCCCAACATTATAAAGGCCATAGACGTGTGAAAACACGTTTCGATATTCTCCCGAATTGGCCTGCGCATAATGCGTAAATAAGGGTACACAGGTGCCTATCAAAAAAGCGGGTATAATCAAAAACAAAGTCAGTTTGAGCGCATTAATCAAAGGTGATCCGGCATAGGCGACGATATCAAAACCCCAATTCGAAAAGAGCGTAATCACCAATACGGCATAGAGCCCAATTGCAATCTCGATCCAGGCCAAGGCGCGCAGAAATTTCCAGCTCAATAAAGCGCCACAGGCAATTCCAAAAAACACACCGCATAGGACGATGCCGCTCATCAGGAAGTTGTCACCAAAGTAGTTGGAAAATAACCGAGATAAGATGATCTCATAAGCCAGACCGCAAGCGCCTGAAAGCAAGGCTAGTAAAGAGAGCATGGTGGCGGGTCCGCCATAGCTTAGTTGAGATATCTTGCTACTTATCACTTGTATTTTCAGCCACTGTTAAACCGAACAAAGCATAGCCCGCTCCACTTCATGCAACCTATAGAAGTGATTGTTGCTCTAGGAAAGAGCACAGATAGGAATGTTCAACCTTTTATCCGCTGAACACAATCGGCCAAGTCGCAGGCCGCCTTCAAAACGATCAATACGTTTAGCACTCATTCTCATTTGAGTAGGCCCTAGCGCGAATTTTCAGGTTTCAGAAAAACATAACTAGAGCTTTCTCATTTGGCTCCATTTCAATTTGAGAACATCGTTTCCTACTTATATTTCAGGACAAATAGGAGAGTAAGCACCAATGACAAAATATGGGTGTCGCAGAACATCAACGACTGAGCAAAATCTTGAGCACAAAGAATTTGGCGCCGATGTTACAGTTTTAGAAGAGTGTCCGTATTCAAAACGTTCTGGAGAACTGAGCGTATTTGCTAACCGAGGCTCTGGTTCATCATTAGCCGCATTCCCGCCAGTGGATTCTTCAATTCAAGTCTAACTTTCTGCAAGAAAAGGCTCCTCCTCAGGTCCTCGGCAAAAGGTGAAAAGTTTGAACCCTCCCCCTCCCTTTCGGCCCAGAGCCGACATCCAGCCACCCTCGGCGATGCTGCGTTGCCGCCCGTCATTGCAGACTTTCGCTGCACCTGCGAATTCCAATGCATGGTGAACTCACACAACGCGGGACAATGCAGGCCTTGGTATTTCGGGACTCGCTGGCGCAGCATTTTTTCGCGGGAGCGGCACATTATTTGTTTCATCTCAGAATACTTCCCGATTGCGGTCACTCTCCGATACCGAATTCAAAAATCCAAACCACTCTTTCGCTGCGAGTGGCTTCGACCATCGAGGAGCGGGACAAACCCACCAATGGCGTTTTGGTTCCGAATGGCAGCTTTGTAGGCTTTGCAAAAACGATGAAAAGCAGCATGTGCTAAAGTGAACATTTCCTGAGATTATGTTCATTTCTATTTGTTGAGGCAAAACTTGGGGGTCACTGCGCCCGACCGCTCGCGAAACTCAAACTCCAAACGAACCTATTCGGGTGACAATTCTACCCTAACTTGCGCGAATCAGAGGAAATCATTACAATTTAAACATTAATTTGAGAAAATTGGATAGTCGCATGAAGCAAATAAAGTTTCGATCGGCGGCAATTTGCGTAATCCTTTCCAGCCTTTGGGGAAGTGCTTTGCACGCGAAGATTGACGCGCAAGACAGCGAGAAACGCTCTGAAATTGCTCAGAGAATTGCCGATGCATCGGCTCAAATTTTGGGCGTCGATGTGCAAGACGGGGCAACTCAGCCGAACCGCTTCGCGCAATGGTACAATTGGGGCAATTGGTCCAATTGGCCTAACTGGCGCAACTGGGTCAATTGGTAGAGCAAATCCGTGTATATTGGTGGCTTAGCGCGAACGCAGCTTTTAGTGCTGCAGCCGACGACCTTCTGTAACCTCGACTGCAGCTATTGCTATTTACCGGATCGGGCGAATAATGCCCGCATGGGGGACGACGTGCTGCAAGCAATTGGTGCGCACATCGTCGCCAGCGCTGCCTTTCAAGATGACACGACGCTGATCTGGCACGCGGGCGAGCCGCTGGTTCTGTCGCCAGACTGGTATCGAAATGCGGTTAAGATTTTGCAAACCGCCTCGGGCAGAGGCATCCCGCGGCAGAGCTTCCAAACCAATGCAACGCTGATTACGGACGCGTGGATTGAGTACCTAAAAGACCCTACCGTGTCCGTTGGAGTCAGCCTTGACGGCCCGGAAGATCTGAATGACCTGTTTCGTACCGACCGGCGCGGGCGAGGTACCTGGCACAGCACTATGGGCGGGATCGAAAAGTTGCGCCTCGCGGACGTGCCGTTTCACATCATTGCCGTGATTACCGAAGCCGCGCTGGATCGCCCGCGAGAGATAGCCGGTGCACTTGTTGATGCGGGGCCTGCGTATATTGGCCTTAACATAGAAGAGATTGATGGGATCAACGCACGTTCGACCCTGTTCGAGGCCTCCGCCCAAGATCGAATCAAAGCGTTCATCAGCGAGTTTGTTAACACGCTTGAGACCTATGAAGACCCACCGCGTTTACGCGAGGCTATGGTCTTGACCAGCTTGCTTGACGGTGCTCGGCGTGGTCTGCCCGCGCGCAATCAAGAGAACGTGCCGGGCGCGATCCTGTCCGTGGATACCAAGGGCAATATCTCGACCTACTCGCCTGAATTACTAGGTATAGAGTCTGAAGACTATTCCGATTTTCTGTTCGGCAACGTTAAAGAGATTTCGGACATCGCTGATATTTTCTTCAGTCGCACTTTTCTGAAATGCCAATCTGCAGTGGCGGCAGGGGTTGCTCGCTGCAAGAAAACTTGCGGCCATTTTGCCTTATGCGGCGGCGGCGCACCGGCCAATAAATTTGGCGAAACAGGGCGGCTCGACTGCACTGAAACGCAATTTTGCAAAATCGCCGTGAAAACAGTGCTGGATACGCTGATGACCCATCAAAAGCAACGTTCCTTCCATTTGAAAGACCACTCTCATGGCTGATGACTCAAATACCGCAACTGAAGGGGATCGCAGAAACTCGTTTCGCCATTATTGGGAGGTGATGTGGGCATGGCTGGGCAAACCAGTGGTGCAACAACGCTCGGTTTATCTGCTGATTATCATTTTCATGTTTTACCTGCCCCTACCTTATTTCGGGCGCGTTGTGCAGGACTGGTTTTGGGATCGCGGGTTGTTCTTTGATCCAAAGCATGAGGGCGCGATCATTGTTGAATCCCCGCAGCTTTTCACGCGCGAGCGGTTGATCAACCAGCGACTCGCGGACAGTCGGTGGATTGACGGCCGGATTGCGGTGGTAGACAAAATGATCGAAGCGGATCGCTTTGGACTGCCCGACAACGTTCGCGAGGATTTCTTGAAGCAGCGCCTCAAACTAGGCGCATCTCAAGCCGATGAAGACGGCTCCGAAGTCACGGATGCACAAGATACCGCCGCCACATCCGCGCCGAACATCAATGTGGGCCCGCATCTAGAGTTTCAGGACGCGCATGAATACCGCCAGTTCCTTGTGCAAAAAAAATATGAATACGTTCTGGATGACATCCACGACACCCATTCCAACACGCTGCACCGGTTGAACTTCAACCTCTTTGTCTCGCCTAGCCGTGCCTATAGCTCCTCCATCGCCGCCGTCTCGGTGCGCCTTCAACAACCCACCGACCCGCAATGGTTGCTGCACAAGTACGGCGCGCTGTTGTTGGATATCCGAGAGGAGCTGTCCGAGACCGCGCAAAAGCTGATCCAGGATCGTGCAACTATTTTAGCTCAGGATAACTATAGCGGTTTTCCAGCAGAGGTTGACAAGCTTCTGCGCCGCGAAATCACGCACTTGGTAAACGGAAATGACGTACTAGCGGCTAAACTCATTGAAGATACAAGCTGGCTTCTGCGCGCGGATATGAACGCTCAGGCATCCGCCGAACTCATCAGGCAAATTACAGAAATGGCGCCCGGAACAAAAATTGGCCCAATTTTGTTTGGGTATTTTTCTGAAGGGAACCAGGCCTCACAGCAAAAAGATACATCCGATAACTTGAAGGAGACGCAGACTGCTTCAGCGCAAGGCCGGGCCAGTGCTGAAAATAAAAAAGCCGGCTCCGATGGCAATTCGGGCGCGCCACCCAAGGGAGCGCTGCGCTTGAACGCGGCTATTAACCGTTTGTCTTCTCAATGCGGTCAATATGTATCGCTGCTTCAACTCATGCCACCAAAATTCTTCGAAGATTCGTTGGATTACGCTAAACTCAAACAAGAAGTCAGGGCGAGATGGGACATTTTCCCTAAGGAAGCCGGGGCTCTTAACGAAGCGAACGTAGATCGTATCGCGCGTGAAGTGCTCTTTAATGTTCCCGTTCAAGCGCCATGTATGGTTCCCAAACTAATTGGCAGCACGGCCATGCTGAGCGCTTTGGGTTATCTTACGATGAGGGAAGTTGAGGAGAACAAGGGAAAGGTTCCGGAATGGGCCGCGCTTTGCTTTAAGAAACCTGAGGATATCGCAAAATCAGAGATAAAAACCCTATCAAAAAACGTGGGACCAAATTTGGCCTTGTTGTGCCAAGGAATGCGGCAAAATTTGATCAATATCGGCGTAGTGCATTTGGTCAAAGCGGAGCTTGAAAATACGCCGATAGACACCGTAGGTCGGGTCAAACAACTGGAGGACTATTTTCACCTCGACACTCGGGACTGTGACATTCGGAATTGTCAGATAGCCGTTATGACCAAGGCCGAACAGGAACGCGAAAAGCTGGCGCAGCAACGTATCAAATATAAACGCTACAAATCGCCAACCAAAGTAGAGTTCGACGCCATAATCAAAGGAGACAGGGAAACAGTACAACGCACTGGCAACAATGAAGCCTTACGGCTGTTTGCTGAGCTTTCCTGTTTTTCAAACGCACGCAGTTACACGGTTTATCCACGCAAAGGGGCGGGTCGGAATGTGCAGCACACGCAAAGCGAACAGCGCACGCTGTGGAGTTTGTTTGGCGCGGCGAACCTATCCGTGTCCGATGGCAACACACAATCCGAGCGCAGTCGGCGCAATTCTATTTTTGGTATTGGCGACTCTGGCGATGACCAGCGTGACAAAGAGTTGGAGTGCGGACCGTCTTTTCTGTACATCCTCAACAACCTTGAGCCGACGGATGATATTGTGGGTTTCATTCGGACGAGTATGAACGATGGCGCAGCGGGCTTGGAGCCGCACTGGCTCGTAGTTGGAAAATGTTTACTTCATGCAGAAGTGGACTCAAGTAGACCAAACGACTTGAAAATAGCACGAGAAGCTTGCCTAGGAAAAAACCCTCCTGTCCATAAAGATGCTCCCGAATTTGACATTTACCATCTTACATCGGCCGTACGACATCTGCGTCAGCGTGAAACCACGGTGTCGTGGATCGTACAGCCCTTGGACACGAACGGGCGGGGCATGCGGCATGAGTTGAAAAACGAACCGCTCTCGGCCCTCGTGTCGATCCCAAGCTGGTGGCCAGGAGTGGAGATGGTGATTGAAACCTGTTGGGTCAGGCCTCGATGGATCGGGAATGATACTAGCAAGGGGCTGTGTCAGGACACGCCCAAGAGCGAATCGGTCGAGCTTTTGACTATTTTTGACAACCGGATAAGACAGGCAAAGGCGCGCGGGCGGATCGAAAGCTCTCTGATTTTGCCGTTGCCGCATGACTTGGATGATGTGTTACCCAAACTGGGTTTTTTCATCGTGCGCTACCCCTATCTAGATAATTTTGAGGCCAATACCGTCTCGCTTGAAACCGGGCGCGAGGTTCAATTGCGCCTGACAGGCAAGCGCCTTTGGAAGAACCCGCGCGTGCGATTGGGAGAGCAATGGCATGATGAGGTGCAGGTCTTGCCGGATATGCAAGGCATTTTGGCAACGTTTAAATGTCTTGACCCAATCCGGCGACCAGGACGGAAAATGGTGGATAGGCGGCACTTGCCACAGTTGCTGCGCGACTTTAATCGGGGCCGCAAACCAGAAGATGAAATGCTCTTTTGGGCGCAAACCCGGCCCGATCCTAATGCCGACGAGCTTTATACCGAGCTTCGGCAAGTGCAGGTCTGGACCAGCGAAGGCGCGACCAACCCAGCGAATTTGAAAGTCAACTCGTTCCGGCCCGTGGACACGGACGCAGCGCGCGGTGACCAGCCCTGTTGGCGTATTGGCACGCCGCTGAAAGATGAAGACTAGAGATGCCGGTCGCAAACCTAAGCCACCCCGCGCCATCTGCAGGTCCCTGCACGCAACTCAAAAGGGCCTGAAGCTACGCAAGATCAAGGATGCGGTACTGATCAGTGAACGCCCGGCCGAGATCGAGGATCGCGCCGTGCCTGGCCATTGGGACTCCATGCTGCGACTAGCATGAATGGCGGCTTTATCGGCTGCAACGCGGCACCAGACTTCTTGCTCATGCGGCAAAACCTCCGCTGCGCGCGCACGCAGCACAAAAAGTGAATTCACAGGTTGGGCTCTCTGCCGCCATTAGGTCGGTCGTAGCATTTTGCCCGTCAGGTGCCGCCGCTCCCAGTAAGGACGGCCCATTCCAGACCTCCATCACGATGTCTAACGCCGCAGTGCAGCTTTCGCATTGCTGCCATTCATCGGTAGCGCAGCATTTTGGCACCAAAGTAGTGACCGAGTAAGTCGCCGGGGTCGCCGCAAAGCGACCTCACAACCATCCCAAGACGACTAGCCCATCAGTCACAGATCAAGAGAGAAAAGGCGCCTTTATCTCTGAGCGGACGAGATGCATTTCTATTGCAGTCTCAGCTTTACCCTGTGTCATCCTCGTCTTTCCCTTGCTTATACTGGTCGTCGACAGGTTGGTTGATCTTGGCGTCATGCTTGCTTTCGCCATCGTCATCTTTGTCGTTGTTCCGGCGATAGACAAGAACACCAAGAAGAAGGGTCCCTGCGCTCACAAGAGCGTCGGTAATTTCTGGGATCAATTGCAGCCATTCCATGGGAAAATCTCCTTTTCTCCCAGTGACCTATGGCGCGTGCTGAGGGTTTTCGACGGCCCCAATCCGTCGGTACGAATCGACCCAACGATACGGTCGGCCTGAGTGTTGCAACAGGCTGTCCCCACAGATTGTAGGGTGGACAGAACACCGGCCAGCTGTCCAAATAGGGACTGAGACGGCAGAGGAAGCGCGTGCGAGACTCGGAAATACCAGACGAGAACCTTGACGTTCCAGAGACGAGGACACCGGATGGTGGGTCCTCCGTGAAGGCTATTGGCGATATCGAACCTTCTGCGAAAGCCGTCGAAGACGCATATCTCATCCAGACCCGCGATTTGATGGACACCTCAAGCCGAGCTTACAACGGTACATTTGCAAGAGAGCTATCGCTGATCGAGCTTGATGACGATGGGCTCAATGCGCTCGATGTTGCGATTGAGAAAGGTCACGCCTCCAGCTTGGATTCAGCCATAGACAAAGTGATGCAGCTGTTGTCACAGGATATCATCTACCGGCTATGGATCGATTCACCGTTTGTCTCAGTTGAGGGAGTCGAACTCGCAGGCCACCAAAAGTGCTTCGGATGTGGCGGCGAGGCACCAAATAAGAGCGCGTTGTGCAATGCTGTATGCAAGGATCTTGGCCAGGAAAGCGGTGCAGACGTCAAGCGGATCACGATTCATATAACGAGACTACTTGCCGCAATGGAGGTCTTTGGGCTCGTGAAGGCCGTCGAGGTCCGCTCGAATTTATTCAGCATCGAAGTGCAACCCCGCCTAGACGTTATTATGCGCGCGTCGCTTGGCGCTTCGGGGGAAGTATTCGATAAGCAGATTGGCGAAGGGCCATCTTGCGATGACTAGTTTCAAAGATATTGCATTAAAGCGCCGCGCACTGCGTGCGATCAGTGCACCGGACGTCGGTGAACAGCGTTTGAGTGCGCGAATGATGCGCGGCACGGAAGCTGCGACTCCCGTTGACCGTGGCGAGTGGAATTCCATACGTGCGTTGCGCAAAGCCTCTGTTGTGAAGACGGCCAAGAATGTGACCAAGAAAATCTTGGATGACGCCCGTGATCACGAGAGGGAGGTGCCGTATCCTGCTGTGAGCTTGGACCTAGGCGCGGGGACCCTCTCAATCGGAGAGGTCCATACAGGAAGACCTGCGCGACTATTTGATGACATGCATGTTGATGTGGTCTGTAGTATCTTTGCTCCTGGCTATGACACGATGCAAAGACCTGCAGATTTGGATAACTTGCTGCTACCGGATGTAGCAGAGCACAGGTGTCTCGGTCCGATCTTTAACTCTGGACCTTCACGCCGCGCGATTGTTCGTTTGATTGATGCTGCCATGTTCACGCATCTTGCCGAGCGGAGACGTCAGGACTTTGGTGAGCTAACGCGTTTGGAACCACTGATTCCAATGTCACCAAGTCTTGGACCGGGAAAGCATGGTTGGGTTCAGAGCCTTGGCGGCTACTACCGGGCCCTAACTCGCGGTCTTGTCCATATTGGATCCAGTCAAGAGGGAAGAGCTCCAATGAGACTGTCTGAGGCGACGCTTGCCGTGACATGGCTTGAGTCTTGGATAGCCGAAGGCTCGGATCGGGTCTCGACGGACGGTGTACGTACAAACTTTGGGCCTATTTTCAACTGTGTCCATGCAAACCCCGGACTAGGTCGGTGGGTCGTTGGTGTTTGCAACAACGACCCGATAAAAGGGGCAGCAATAGACGCTGAGATGAAGGTGAGGCTCATCGGGATCTTACTTTCGCAAGCAGAGAGGTGCCATGACATGCGCTCATTTGAGCAATCTGCCAGACCTGATGTCCGAAAGAAGGCAAAGGGAGATACCCAGACTTCTCACTAAGTGCTGGTTTAACGCTTGAAACCAACAACCGTCGCAAGTCTGGTATCGCTATCCTTTATCGAGGTACGTGATCAAAACCTACACGCTAAATGGCTGATAGACGAACCCTGGGAAAATTGTCTTTGCCAGCAGCAAATGATAGACATTGCAATCGTAATCCGCTTGGGTACGGCCAATCTCAGGCTCGACTCGGTGGGAGGCTGTAAAAAGCGCGTCTCAAGTTCATGCCTCAACTGCTCACCCAGCTCCTGCCCAATGACGCTGGCAGAAAGCCTCATCCGGCCCATAGCCGACTTTGAGATCGTCGTTCGGTTTCTGCGTTTGCAACCCCTTTCCGGACGTTAGCCGCACGCCTGAAATCTTTGCTCGGTTAAACCAACAGATCTGAGATGCAGAAGCCAATTTCGATTTTGAATAAATGACGGCGCACATTGCTTGCCTCATGGTCTCGAGTGCTTACATGTGATCAAGGATTACTCAACGCGAACTTCTCACACCATTTTGAAACGGAAAAATTTATGATCAATTCTGTTGCCCCAGTGGGCGGCCAGACAATCGGCAAAGCGGTAAGTCGCGAAGATGCCTGGTGGCTATGTTACCGCTATGGCCTGAAGCCATTTCCTTTGAATGATGCCTCAGCAGTGAGTTTAGAAGAGGACGCTGAGAGTGGAGCAAAGGTTTGGACGGTTCCCTGCGAACATACACAATATCCGTATGACCGTGGAGCCTTCGAAAATCGGCGCCGTGATGGTTTGGCTACATTAGAGAACGGCCTTCCAGCTTGGCCGGTTGCAGAAGAAAATGGGATTGCATTCCAGACATTCAGACAACGGATCAAACGAGGCTGGTCGGGCGAAAGGGCAGCAACTGAAGGTGTGCGGGAAATGGCTCATGATCCGGATGATGAATGGGAGGTATTCGCGCTGGAAAACGGGCTATCTGTTCGCGCATATCGCAGCCGTGTTCAGGCAGGGTGTCCTGAAGCTATCGCCGCAACAATGGGGCTAAGTTGGCGGCAGTGGTAAGATTTTACCCTTGGTAAACAGACGGCCCAAACCGGCCTCTCATTTCCAGCTTCAGTTGCTGCAATGCGGCCTGTCAGACCGGACTTTCGCCGCACGCGCACAATCAGCGATGGCCGAACACAAAGTTTGCTGACTCGGTACCTCTCACCTGAAGTTGTTTTATCCGTCTGACGAAAGGTTCAAAGAGGGAGAGCTTTTTGTGTACTTTCTGCCCACAACGAACTCTGACCCTTCAAGCTCCGGTGCTATTTTCGAGGTAGTGAAAATGATCTGATGTTCACTTGGCGTAGATTTCGACATTCCAACCAGCAGTCGTTGGAAGTTCCAAGACCGCTCCTGAACCATCCCCTTGTCCTCAATGTTATCAAACATCATCCACCTTGGTAGATTGAACAAAGGATCTTGGAACGACGCTTGTAGCATGGCAGCGGTGACGCTGTTTTTGAGAACAACCATCCCACTCGCACTGCCGCCTCGGTTTTTCTCGCCATTGATAGCAACCCAGTCACCTGAGAATTCAAACCCGACATGATCGATTTGCCCGAAGTCACTGTGCTCTTCAAGGTCTTGATCCAGCAGATCTTTTGCACAATTAGATATGCGTGAGTAAGCCACCCTCTTGCGCTTGTTTTGGTCTTGTTCGATACGTTTAATCTCTTGCTTTAAACGCGTGATCCGATCGTTTAGCTCTTCCTTTGTTCGTGACGCTGCATCAATGCGTGCCGCGATCTCTAGGCGTTTTTGCAACCCTTCTAACTCACTATCAAGGAATCCAACTTTGCGACTGAGCTCGGCAACAGCAGTCTCGCGACCAGTGGCCCCTTCCACACTTGCCATATCAGCAGAGGCAGACGCTTTTCTGAGTTCGCTACGCGCCACGCGTAGGCGCGAAGACTTGGCTTTTTTCTCATCAGAGCGCTCTTTCTGAATGGCCAAAGACTCCCGCAGTTGCATCTGCAAATCAAGCTTGACTGCAAGAGTTCTGGATCCACCATCATCGTGCGCATCAGGCTCGCCGCATAACTGGCAATGACCTGAAGCCTTATCTTTCACCTTTGAAAAGCAGGCTGGGCAGAACTCAAATTCTAAATGCCCCAAAGCCGCAAAAGTATCCGCAGCAGCCTCGAAATCATGTAAGGCATGCCTAAGATGATTGATGAACGCATCAGCGTCATCAATTTCATAATTCAAAACTTCAATTTCCGATTGAAGACGCTGCACTTCTGAACGCTTTGCATGCAACGTCTTCATGGCTTCTTTGCGCACTTCCTTCAGCGAATTCGAGGTTTCATCCGTCTCCGTTGCCTCAACCAATTGTTTGAGATTACGCAGATTGTCATCTCGCGTCTTTTGCGCCTGATTTATTGCGGTTTGGATGTGTTCAAGCAGAATGTTCTCACCGTAACCTGTGGCAACAGACACGAGGCTTCGATACGTCGCGTTTGCGGCCTCATAGAGCTTGTTCGTGTCACGCAACTCGATTTGGCGATCAAACAGTTCATAGCCACCCACACCAGCAAGTAAATCCCCAACGGCCTGTCTCGTTTGCCACGTATCAAAGCTTTCCACACGAAAGAGCCGCTGAACGGGGGTCATTTGATCGACATACAGCAGCCTAAGCAGTTGATGCATCGTGATATTGCTTGCGCCATCACTGATGGATTCTGGCAGTCCAAGGGATTCAAAAACAATCTGACTAAAACTGAATCCATGCTCGGCCCGGCGGTAAGGATGTATCTGCCAACCCTCCACCGGTGTCGCCAGCGCATCTGCGATGGTGCCAAAGAAGATCGCCATCGGCCGACCACTTTTCACAGACACTTCTCGTTTTAATGTCAAGACGCCGGACGGCGTTGTGATTTGTAGAAAAACCGTCTCTGCCTTCGCAGCGTCAGGCTTCCACTTGGTCAGATCTCCACCCAGACCAAAAAAAATAAAGTCAGTAATCGTCGATTTACCAGACCCGTTAGATCCATGAATGATGTTAACGCCCGCATTGAAAGGCTCATCGAAAAATATGTGCGATCCCTTTGTGACGAGTAGTCGATCAACTTTCAAAGCCGCTGTCATAGAACAGGTCCCCGCGCAGGGATTCCCGAACGACGAATGAGACCAGCTGGCCCGCTCATCGAAAGGACACTCATACCCTCAACCAGCAGCGATATCAGCTGGCTGTCTTCGGCGTTCTCAATGGCTACTCGTTCAGCAAGCTCGGTCGGGAGATTTTCACTAAGCAAACGCGCGATCTTGTTTTGAAAGGCCGACTGATCTAGGAGACCACGCCCTATCAGCTGCTTAAGGCTCGCAGATTGATATACTTGCAAATTTTGCCAAACCGATGCGTTGCTGGGCAGCTTCACAAAGGTCGACTTTGGGTTCTCAATTTTGAGCTCACGGAATTTTTCCTTTATCGCCTTAGGCAACGACAGACGATGAAGTAACGGCGGATACAGCAGATACATGTCCAAGATGCGAAGCCGTTCTAAAGGCAGTCCCTCCTGGGTTGCCATCAACAGTCGGAGCATCCGAAAGACACAATGATACGGATCCCGTGAGGAATGCCAGATTCGTAACTCAGTCATTGTCCCACGCAATGTGGCAATTGCCAGCCAAATAATAGAGTGCACCGTCGACAACATTTGCAGAAATTGCTTGATCCGATGTCGAATGAACCTCGATGCAGGGATCCAAAACATATTCCTGGATTGCACAATCTACATCAGAAAGCCCACCGCCATCAGCAATAACACGCGCAACGTGGCGATTGAAACGCGATTCCACATCCGCCATCAATTTCGCATAGCGCGCGACTGCAGACGGCTGCTCAATATGGCGCCTGAGTTCCGTATGAAAGCGCTCTTTCTTGCGCTTGGCGGTCCGCACCAGATAGTCGCGATCAGCAACACTCAACTTGGTTTCCAAGTCACGCCTGTCATCTTCCGACATTTGCGTGAAAATCTCGAAATCTGATAGCAAATCCAAATTTGAGGAAGACCCAGCCTCACCACCAGCAACCGCGCCCTCCAGACTTTTGTTCTCCTCATCCCTAGTTGGACCATCGGCGCCCGTGATCTTTTTTGCGAGATGATCCCGAATGAACTTACAAATGGACTTGTGAACAGGGGCTTCGCTCGTCTCTGGTTTACAGATACCGATATGGTCTGCTTCAACCGGGATAGGATCACTTCCGTAAACACCTGGGTTTCCGCTCACCTTGTCGACGATCTGGACACCCCACGTCTTTTCCGTTTCGTAGAATGACTTCACTGCAATGCATTTTCGGCCAACATGTGCGCGGAAGTACTCATTCAGACTGGTGAGTTCCTCTTCTCTGTCGGTCAGCTGAGACAGTTGCTTGCTCGCCCCGTTTGACAAGATAGTGTTGAGCGTTGACGCGAATTTGGACCCCTGGTGCGGCGTGGCAAGGAACGCGACACCGACGCATGATCGGCCAAGCTCATTGAAATCGCTATCCGCTGAATCGCTGCATTTGCGAAGCATCTGTTTGACCACAAGACCTCCAAGGCTGTGACAGATGAACAGCGTCTTGGGTGCTGAGGGCTCGCGACAAATCAAACCATCTGCAACAAGGATCCCCAGATCCATGATTGAGGTCCCCTCTCCGGCCGTGATACCTGCCGTTCGGGAGGATTTGAATCCACAGGTATAAACACGGCAGGTCATGAATGTATCCGCGATTAGTCGAGGCCAAAGTTCCTTGGCCGCATTGGTCCACGTGCCAAAGCGGTCTCCCGCAAGCCCATGCACAAAGATAATGTCCAGTTCAGGATTGTCGCACAGCGTGGCTGAATCTGTCGGAGTAACTAGTGTCGGAGCTTCTTCAGCCATGTAGTAAATTTTCGTAACTTTTTTCCACTTAAACCATGGGCTGTATTTTTTAGCAACAACACAGGCATAGTAATTAATCAATCCTAGACATTATCACTGCCAATATCTACGCATTGCTATGAGTTTAAGAACTCTGAGTAGTTATTCGCATTTCGTACATAAATCCGGCTGTTAGAACGTCCGCTTTCTCTTGGAAAGGGATGGGCCAATATACCCGCAGCGAAGGTCCGTTTTCCGCCCTTTACTGCCAAAAAAGCTCAGAAACTGCTTACATTCCAGCCACTCATTCTAAACCTAGATTTTGAGCCGATATTCGAATGCGGATCTTTAACGGGAAAAAAACTAATTTATTGGACCATCCGAAACACACAAAAAGATTTAATGCATTGTTTTTATTGAATTTATTTCCCCATCACGAGAACCAACAACTAAAAATCGTCTAAAATTCACCAACTTAGGAAAAAAATCCCCCCATGAGAGGGATGCGGGTCTAGCCATCAAAAGGTACCAGACTTTTGACCGCCCCCCCTCTCTGCATGGGATTGAAGAACTATTTCTTTCAGAGCCAGTTTGAATCATCTCATCTTCTCGCAATATTGGCTCCGTTAGATGCGACAAGGTCTTGGAAAAACATTTTGTATTGGCATGCATCCTCGTCTTTTGGAAAGCGGACTGGAAATACAAAGCCACCATTCCTTCTCAGCAATCCAAAGACATCCTCAATATCCAACGTAGTGTTGTCTTTCACCCATGTCTCCCACGTTGCGAGGGCCAGCTCTTCTTGCTCACCAATCGTAACGGTCGAAATCGTCAGTGAAGAGGTATTGCATATTCTTAGGTTATTTTCTTGGTTCTTATAGGGGGTGACAGTCGTGTCATCTCTGCGCGACATTTTTGTCATCCTTGTAGGTGACAAAATGCCATGTTCAGTGTCACCTTTATTCTTACTTGGAAAAGCAATCTGAAGGGCGCGACGGGTGTTTTTAATTTTGGCGTGTCGTAACCAACCTCGTTCCAATAGTTCTTTGATATGGCGCTGAACAGTACGCGTACTCAGGGAGAGTTTTCTCGCCAATGTTTTGTTTTTTGGCCAACAACATCCGTTCTCTTTGTTCACAAAGGTATCACACAGATACGCTGCCATATGTTTGGCGCCTCTGCTCAAGTTTGCTGAAGCATTAACCTCCTTTTTCCAATCGAACCTTAGCTTGTTATAGTCGCTTTTACCGGAAGTCGCAGTCATTGATCCACCCCCGGAGAAGTATTGGCTTCAATCCAATCACTGACATCTTTTACACGGTATTTGACCAAACGGCCGATCCGGACGCGGCGTGGGCCATTGTCACGGGTAATCGCAGTTTCCAGAAAACGTTTTGGAATGCCGAACCGTTCTTCAACTTCCTCTCGGTTGAGCAAACGGTCCTCACTTGTTTCGCTTAGCATTGTGTTACTCCTGCTCCATTTGAACTACAGCAAGCACAGCACAATTGTTGGCGACTGTCTTTTCCCGAGTATTCCGCTATTTCTAGGGTAAAATTGGCAGCACCCATAAGTTAATGATTACCAGAAGTCTTTCTCTTCCTTTTCCCACTTTGACAAAAGCTTGCGAATAGCTTTCTTTGCTCCCTCGAGACGCCCTCCTTCGCTGGCGGCATCACTCACAATCGCGGAAGTTTTATTAGGAAAGCACTCGAATTCTTCGGACCCAATTATGGTGTACTCTTCCAGCGCCCTCTCGATCGCCTTCTCAATCGTTATCGGAGATCCCTTTTCCATCGTTTTTCTACGAATAGAATAGGTATACGAGGCCGCATTATTCAATCCATCTGGCCATCTGCGCCCCTTGGGCTGACCTATGCCTCTTTCAGGTTCACAGAGCTTCCAAGCAGCCAAATGAAATTCAAATTCCTCTGGCTCGCGTAGATAAGGCAAGAATTCTGGCTCAGGCCCGGTTACTCGTTCAAACTCTTTGAAGAAAATAGATTGCAGGGCCTCTGCCGGATCATCCCCCCAACGCTCACTAATTGGAGTTTCCCGGTCCCAGCCAATTGCCCAATCAGGTTGATCATCAGACAGATACGCCATTAAGAATTTATGATTGATTAACAAATCCCAACGAAACTGAAAGTCCATGGCGCGCATAGACTTCCCTTTTTCGTAATCAGTTTGCGATGCTCCGAGTACCTGTAGCCGCCATTCCAGTTCATCCAGCGTCCGCCGTCCTCGTCCGCATTCGTTCTGCCAATGATCGACGCCGTGTGGAAACTCGAGTTCATTAAAATTAGCGAGATCCTTCTCAGCTTCTTGCTGCTCAAGCAATTGCTTTTGCGTCCAGTCATGCAACTTATGCGATCTCAGATAGAGCGCTGCTCCGAGCAATCTCACTCCCTTAAAGTCGAGCGGAGTTCTCCGGTTCCATTCCTTAATCTTCACTTGAATACCCGTGATGTGTCCTGAGCTGCAGCTCTTTGCAAACAGTCTCCATTGCAGGTCGCAATGCGTCAAGCGACGGGCGAGCATATCTCTGCCCGGTGATTGAAAGTGGTGTATGATTGAGCAATCGCCCCACAACCTCTTCCAGCACCCCCGCCTCCATTGCAACTGTCGCAAAGGTGCGCCGATGCGCATGTGGGCTCCATTGCAGTCGTCTTGGTGCACCAAGACGACCTTCTGGACCTTTCGGAGAAGGGAAAACCCAACGACGGTGGAGGCCTCGAACAGGGGCTAGTATCTCATGATGGCGTTGTAAAATGGGTAGATCAAAACTCCGACCGTTTTTAGTGACCGGCAGGTGGATATGGCCTTCATGTACGTTTTTCCACTCCAGCGTAAGAGCCTCTGTTTTGCGCAAACCTGTAAACAGAAGCAATTCGTAGAACACCGTATGGATTGGATTGTACAAGTCACTCGTGGTCTGACGCCAAAGCTTTAAGTCACTAATGATTGTTCCAGGTGGAGCTTCATCGAACCACTCAATTGCCATGGTGGGCGCTTCAGGGAGATCTGACGTTCGCCTGGCGTGGTTCCAGACAGACCTGAAGTATCGAAGTGTGTGGTTTGCTGTTGACGGCGTTTTTGCGAGTGACCGATGCCGCTCGACCACCATGCTTTTAGTCAACTCATCTAGAGGCAGATGAAGCCAATCTTTTAAATGATTTTCAAAGAGTTTCCGCATACCGTCTTTATGGGTTTCGGAGCGAAGCTTTGGTCTCGAAAGATAGGCCTTGAGCGCATCGATAAGCTTGGGCGGCCCAATTTGGATTTTCTTTCCTGCCCCCCTCCCCCATTCAAGCGCAAAACCAAGGGCCGTCTGACGCGCCGCGTTCGCTGATATTACTGGAAATCGGCCAATCAATACGCGGCGAGTTTGGCCTCCCACATCTTTTTGGAAGTACCAGGTCTTGGCCTTCTTCCCCACAAAGAGAACAAGCCCTTTGATCTCGCTATCCCAGTGTTTACTGGTGCCGGATTTTGTCTGTTGTATCTTACGGGCGTAGGTCTCAGTGAGCTTCGGCATTTTGTCTGTTTTTTGTCGGTAACTGTATGCAAATACATGATATGTGGTGTGGCTAGTTGCCAAACATTATTCAATTAAATGAAATATATAGCAAGTACATGTGACCAAATGAAATTCATGTACATTGCTTGGAAGGCTAAGGTCTTACCACTACACAACGCCCGCTCAACAGAACTACCACCTAATTCAACGCATTTCGGACGTCAAGTGTAGGAGCAGAATTAGATGTGTGAGCATTCAAAACTTTACAGGGAAGTTACTCAAAGCAGACATTGAAAGCCCATTGCAGCGCAGATCTGCTCCGAGCCCAAACTACCGGATGCTGCGGAGAGTCCTCACAGTCAGCTTTGCGCAAGATAGGCGCGGACGTTAGACAGGAACCCTAGCCTTCTACGTTTTTTGCGCTGTGTTTCGGCAAATGATCAAAGCCCGAATAATTGCGCTTCAAACACTGCCCATTGTAGCCGAAACGTCTACCATTATGAGTGTCGCGGTAGATGCGACAGGCATCTGGCAAATGCGGGCGTGCCACGGGTTGCTAAGAGTGACTCTGTTTTGTGGTGACATAATAATAATAATCATCATCGTCATCATCCTGTGCGGATATGATCGGAGCCCCCAAGATAACCAGCGCTGCACCCCCCACCACCACTTTGGCGACATCATCGTCGCCCGCTCTTGCCGGTGCCACGTTAAAGCCTGCCACAATCACCCCCGTTGACAAGATCATTCCGATAAAACCCTGATAGGTCATTTTGCATTCCTCTTGCAGATATCTTGATGTGCCCAAGCAAGATGCGCTGGGTTCAGGATAAAACTGGGGCTTCCCCTGCAAGACAGGCAATATCGTGCGAATGTAATCCAATAACGTGGCCGATAAGCGCCGCCTCACCCGGTTGTTATTGAATAGCCCCACGGCTTTGCGCATGTTGGCGGCATGAAACAGATCCTTCTTTCCCTCGCCATCCTGCTGGCTCTGGTCCTTCCGGCCCACGCCGATTGTACCGTCGAATACAAGGCCAAGCGCGACAACCCGCTTGAGCTCTTCTTTGAAACAGCCCAGATCAGCGGCACTTGCACCAAAGAAAACGCCGCAGCTGAGCTCAAGGAACAACTGGCAGAGCAGGGGCTGATCTTGCTCAAGATCGTCTCGGTTTCGGAGCAATAACAACCTATGCCCATGAACCCCTTTGCTGCCTCCGTCGTAGATGCCCGTCGCACGGGAAATCGCGTTGTCACCTTCGGCGTTGCCGCCATCATCGCTATTCTTGCGCTGGCGGCGATATTCCTTTTCCTGACCTTACCCGACGCCAACGCCTTTAACGCACGGGTTGAACGGATCTTTGTTGAAAACGATGCGCTGACCTCAGACACGGATATCAAATTGCTAGAAATTTTGGCGCTTTCTGGCACCGCCTTTGCCGAAACCCTGACCAGCTATCGCATGGTCATCTTCGTCCTGCTCGTGTTTTCTGCCGCCTTGCTGATCGCCACGTTGGTATTTTTGATCATGCTTGTCACCATGAACCGCCGCATGGCACAGATTGAGCGCTCGGGCATTCAGGTCAATTCTCTGCTGATCAGCCGCGATGAAAAAACAGCCTACCTCAACGACATGGGTTTCAAACTGACCGATGCTGCGATTGAGACATTGTCGATCCTAGCCGAGGCAAGAATGGATGATGACGTTCTCACCGGTGCGCAGATCGAAGCGATAATTTCCGGCCGTAAAACGGAAGACTGCGAAGAAGCCGCCGGCGCCACCCGCATCAAACGCCTGCGGGACACATTGGGCAACCAGATGATCAGCGAACTTCTCGTGAAAAACATCGCCCGCCGCGGCTATGTTCTTGCGATCGATAAAACTGTCATCCGGATGATGTAGCTACGACGCCAAAACAATTTCAGCCGCACGGCGTTTGAATTGCGCAAATTCCACGGCCGGGGCATGACAAGCCTCCAGCGCGGGGCGGATCTGGTCATAGCGCTCGGATGACATGCTTTGTACAGCATTGCGAACCTCAGCCGCCGTCTGGCAAATGATCATCGCCGCGGGGTCAAAGAAGTCTTCGATATTTGGGCAGCCCCAATAGATCGGTACGGTTTTGCACAAGATCGCGTCGATGAGTTTTTCCGTGAAGTAATTCCGCTCACGCACATTTTCGATCACGACTGAGAAGTGGTAAGGGGCAAGCCCATCCGACTTGTGATAAAAAGGCGTATAACCGCGCCCCATCACGTCCACGTCCAGCCCCTGTTCCTGAATCCACTCCACCGTCTCATGGCGCAGCTTGTGACCTTCTTGAGAACGCTTGTCAGAGGCAATCAGTGAACACATCCGCGTCTTGGTACAATCCACGGTGCGCCAATTTTCAGCCCATGTATCCCCAGCCGGAAAGAACACGCCATTGGGGATGCGCGCCAAAAGATCCTCGTTACAGCTCAGCACCTTATAAAACCGTCGATGCGACCACCGCAGCATGGTCATGTGTTTGCTATGGATTGCCTTAGGTTCCATCACCAACAGCGACACCTTCGCCCTGATCCCGAAGCCAGGGCGAAAATGCACCAGATCCTGTGGCAGCATCAATAGATGGTCATCAGCCCCCAGATCGCATAGTGTCTTGCCCGAGATATCCTCAGGCTCCCCTAATGGCCATTCCAGCCGCTCCAACGGGAAATTCCCCGGTCTCAGGCCCAGCTTGTCTCCGTACTTCAGAAACGCCACCTTTGGCATCTGTCCGGTCATTTGATATCTCCACTGCTTCACTGAGGTCATAAGGAAAGCGACCTGCAGGAGCAAGAACCACGAAGAGCAGGGACGTCAAAGTATTATCCCACCGATCCCTTACAGCGCAAAATATCTGGAGTCTGCAATGCGGGCAGAGTTGCCTTTCGCCGAACGCTAACCAACGTGAAACCGTCATCCGATGTGACGAAACGCACGTAAAAATTGGGTATCGACAAAGATCGTCCGACTAGTTGAATGGCAATCCGCAAAAAATCTGCGAATTGTGTTCAACTTGATAGAATGAAAGGGACGAGTTTTAGTATCGATGGGTGTGAGAACTGGTTCAAAGTATCCACGAGGTCAGCAACTTTAACATCGGAACGCGATACGTTCTGGCGCTCAACACCAAAACAAGTGCTGCCTTTGACCCCGGGATTCGCGCTGCGACATGCGACCCTTCGCCAATCAGCTATTCGGCTCCTGTAGGTCCATCTTGAAAAACTCTCAATAGCCACTTTTATCTGCTTTGGCGCACTTTGAAGCTATTTGCACGTTGTGCAGCATCAGTATTTCTGGGCTCTTTACCGCCGTTCGCTGCGATTGGCTTTAAGGAGCAGCACCTTCACCCAGCGCCAGTGTGTGGTCACGAAGCCATGCCATAAAACCGCGTGGATCACTTTCCAGCAGCTTCATCTGCTCGTCTGTGATCGGCGGACCAACCACAGGTTTTTGCGGTTTATTGCAACTTTTTACCACCTCGTGCAGCAAAAGGCTTTGGCGTAACGTGGCTGAGATCCGGTTGGCCATCTGGTAGATGCGCGAATTGGAACCCGGGAAATAGATCGGTACGATTCTTGCGCCTGAACGGCGGATCATCTGTGCAGTAAAGACGTTCCAGTCGCGCTCGATCACAGGGCCGAACATGCTATCAGAAGAGGAGACGACACCAGACGGAAAGACGCTGATCAATCCCCCCTCTTTCAGATGTGCCATGGATTTGGCGCGCATTTCCACTGACTTGCGTTGCACGTCAGGTTCATGCGGGAATGGGACTGGAATCATGTAAGACGCGGCGACTTCATCAAGCCCGGTCAGCAAGGCACGGGTCAGGATCTTGTAATCACTGCGGCGACGACCAATCAGATCGGCCAAAATCATTCCATCGACCAGACCGTGCGGATGGTTCGCGACCACGACAACCGGGCCGTCCAAAGGAATGTGATCCAGCTGATCCTGTGGTGTCAGAAGATCAATGCCCATGGTATCCAATGTCGCGCGCCAAAATGCCTGCCCACTAGGGGCACCGCGTTTTTCAAACACGCGGATCATGCGCAGAATTGATAATTTTCCGGTGAACCATTCGATCACGCGAATGACAAAAGCGGTCACTGGCGTGTCGAACGAATTTGCATAGGTCAGACTACGACGATCATACTGCGTAAAGGTCACATTTTCAGAGGCGCCCATCTGCGCATCAGCAATCTGATCCTTTCCGTTTTCCGTCACTTGGTCTGTCCCCGTCCTACAGCACTATCGCACTTTACATGTCTTCGCCGAACCTGTCCGCCACCAAAGCCTGCACCGCATCTGCGAGCGGCACCGCATCCGGGCCCGAAGTTTGCACGTCAATAGTGGTTCCTCTGGAGGCTGCCAACATCAAAAGCCCCATTATGCTATCGCCACCGGTCGACTGTCCGTTCAAAGACACAGTCGCATAGGCATCAAAACCTTCGACCACTTCCACGAATTTGGCAGCGGCCCGTGCATGCAGGCCTTTTTCATTCACAATATCCAATTGTCTTGAATTCATTTCAGTCATCAGGGTGTAATCTTTCCGTCTTATTTGGCTGAAACATTATAGCTGTTCATATACTTACGTCCCGCTTCCAAAGCAGAACTAACCGCGTCGGGCAAGGGGCGATGGCGGGACTTTGCCAGCTTGATCAACAAGGGCAGGTTGACGCCATAGACTACACAACGGTTTTTCGCCTGACAGGCTGACAGCGACAGATTGGAGGGTGAGCCGCCAAAAATGTCTGTCGCGACCACAACGCCGTCTCCGGTGTCTACCGCATCTGCCGCCCGACTGATTTCAGTTTGTTTGGCACTACGGTCGTGATCTTTTTCAATAGTGATGGCCTGGATACCCGGCTGCTGACCAACGACGTGTTCTATCGCCCGCAGATATTCCCCTGCTAATCCACCATGTGCAACGATCACAATTCCGATCACTGTTATCTGCTCCCAGAGTCCATTCAATTGGATCAGGTGGCCTGTTCATTTCAGGTCAGGCCGCGCCGTTCCAGTTCGCGATGTCTAATTGACACTTGCCAGCCCCCTTCTGCAAGGGTTTGAGCCAAAGTTTCTGCCATTGTGACACTGCGGTGTTGCCCGCCTGTACAGCCAAACCCGATGGAAAGGTAGGCTTTGCCCTCAGCCTCGTAGGCTGGCAACAGAAACTTAGCCATTTCACTGACCCGTGTGCAGAAATCCTCAAATCGCGCATCCTGCGCAATATAAGATTGCACATTGACATCTCGACCATCTCCGTCACGCAGTTCCTCATCCCAATACGGATTGCGCAAAAATCGGCAGTCATACATCATGTCCAACCCACGCGGCAGGCCCCGTTTATAAGAAAACGAATGTACCGATACCGCCAGACGTCTTCCGGCCACTCTGGGTGCAAACCACAGTTCAAGTTCTGCTCGTAAGTCGCGCGGTGACATCTCTGATGTCTCCATCAACAAATCGGCGCGGGCCCGAATTGGCCCTAGTAGGTCGAACTCCTTGGCGATCCCCGCTTCGGGACGCTCCGCCGGAGCCAAAGGGTGACGGCGACGCGTTTCGGAAAACCGGCGCAGCAGCACCTCAGCCGTGCAATCCAGATACAGCACCTGCATCGCGGCATCGGCCATACGCCCGACATTATCGATTGCTTCGATGAGCGCGCTGGTGGAAAAATCTCGATTTCGGGTATCAATGCCGAGAACAATCGGTCGGTCCGGCGCGGGTCCATCCAGCAAGCGCGGCAATAGGGACAATGGCACATTGTCAATGGCCTCATACCCCATATCCTCGAGCGCACGGATGGCAGTGGTGCGCCCCGCACCGGACGGTCCGGTCACAAGCACAAGACGTGCTTTGATCAGGTCTTCCCCAGCTTTTGAAAGCTCTGCCATATGTTCGTATCCTCAGCCCACTCGACCATATTTAAGATAGAGTAAAATCGCCGCCGGAAAATGCACAAAATCAGCGTGATACAACACTGGAAGGCAAATGCCCTGCAACGTGTCTTGATGCCATTTTGGCAAACGGTCTTGTTCCGCGTGATCAAGGTCCACGATTAAAGAGACCGGTCTCGGCCCACAACTGGGGGACGTCATTATCCCTACACCGCGGGCCTCAATCTGATCACGTATTGTATCTGGCGCATCTGACATCAAGGTATCACCCTGTGACCAAATCCGGGTTCTGTCATCCGAGACCAGCTCTGCACCCAATGCTAAAAGCTGCAAAGCAAGCCCAGACTTTCCCTGCCCCGATGCGCCCCGGATCAACACCGCATGACCAGAATGCGCAACCGTCGTTGCGTGCACCGTGTATTCTTCACTATATACGGTAATGTCAGGCATGGGGTGGCCTATTTCGGCAGTCCGATTTCATGACATCAGGTCGGCAAACCGACCACAAAGCGCGCACCAAGGGGGTCAGAGGTCACATCAGCATCCGTTGGGCGAATATTTTCAGCCCAAATCACGCCATCATGTGCCTCAACAATCTGTTTGGAGATAGACAAGCCCAAGCCCGAGTTATTCCCGAAATCGTTTTCGTTGCGCTGCGAATAGAAGCGTTGAAAAATCTTGGTCAGGGCCTGTTCGGGAATGCCCGGGCCTGTGTCTTCGACGACAATCACAACCCGATTTTCACGCTGGCGTACCCACAGGCGAATCGCATCACCATCTTCGCAAAAACTGATCGCATTGGTAATCAGATTAACAAACACTTGCGCAAGCCGCCCTTCAAGCCCAGTTAATTTAACCGGGTGTTGGGGGAAATCGGTAATGAACTCGATACCTTTTTTTTCTGCTTGCGCACCAAGATACTGTCCGAGATTGCTTAGCATTGAGACAAGGTCGAATTCTTCTTGGGTTTCTTTGACCAGCTCACTATCAAGCCGTGATGCATCCGAGATATCGCTCACCAAACGATCAAGCCGACGCACATCATGTTCAATTACCTGCAGCAGTTTTTCGCGCTGATCATCTCGTTTGGCCACGCGCATCGTACCCACCGCCGAACGCAAAGAAGCCAGCGGGTTTTTGATTTCATGCGCCACATCCGCTGCGAACTGTTCATTGGCGTCAATCCGGTGATAGAGTGCGGCCACCATGCCCCGCAAAGCACCGCTGAGACGGCCAATCTCATCGGGCCTAGCCGTAAGATCTGGGATACGAATCCGCCCATTCGATCTCTGATTCCTGTCCTTTGCGCCACCAAGTTCCGCAGCTGACGCTAGATCCGCTAGCGGGTTCGCGATGGTTGACGCAAGCAACAAACTCAACCCGATCGAGACCAGCGTCGCCACCAAGAACATTTGCAAGACACGCTCTCGCTCAACCCGAACAAGTCGGTCAATTTCACCTGTGGCGCTGGCCAAGGCAATAACAGCAATCGGCGCGCCATTATGCATAACCGGGGTTGAGACGGAAAAAACGCCGCTATTTGAGGTTTGCCCAGTCGAAACCTGCAGACCCTGATTCACCGTCGGCGCAACCATCGCGCGCAGTTGTTCTTCGACATCAGCATACGGGTCACGCACCTCTTGCGTGGAAAACGGGGAAGACAGTGTAGCCCATAAATTGCTCAACATATCCGTAATCCAGGTTGGACTATGGTCATCGGCCTCAGAAATAGTAGAAGCAGCACCAGCCATCTGACCAATCAGCTGACCTTTGACATCAAAGAAATAAACTTCGATACCTTCCTGGATATCCAAACCGCTTAACGTAGCATGAACATTGATTCCATCGCCGCTGGCCAAGCTAACCGGCACCCCCGCGGGCAGTTGCGCCTCAAACACATCTGCGATCAACTCGACATCACCGACAAGGCCGTTCGCACGCTGTTCAGCGAGACCATCACGAGACGCATTGAGATACAGAATCCCCGCCACCAACACGTTCAGCGCAATCAGGTTGAACGTCACAATTTTCCGCGTCAGAGGCGAATTGCGCAGTGATACAAAACCGCGCTGGGCACGATTCATTCGCATTTCAGCTTCGACAAGATTGTCTGGCGCTACAAATTCGTCGCCCAGCAGGACGTTATCACTTTTCGAAGGGCTTTCTCGAGAATCCATTGGTTCGGCCAGCGCCATTATTCCTCATTATACCGATAGCCGATTCCATAAAGCGTTTCGATCGCTGAAAATTCGCCATCTACCATACGCAGTTTTTTGCGTAGTCGCTTAATATGACTGTCAATAGTGCGGTCATCAACATAGACCTGATCATCATAGGCGACGTCCATCAGTTGGTCCCGACTCTTCACGAAACCCGGACGTTGGGCTAACGCCTGCAGCAACAGGAATTCGGTTACGGTCAACGAAACATCCCGGCCCTTCCAAGACACTGCATGTCGCAACGGATCCATCCGCAGTTCGCCACGTTCGATCATCTTGGTTTCTTCTGTATCGCCGACCAGATTGCCTTCGACGGCTTCCTGTCGGCGCAAAAGGGCACGGATGCGTTCGACCAAAAGTCGTTGTGAGAAAGGTTTTTTCACGTAATCGTCAGCACCCATTCGAAGCCCAAGAACTTCGTCGATCTCATCATCTTTTGAGGTCAGGAAAATGACCGGCATCGATGATTTTTGTCGTAGGCGTTGCAGCAAGTCCATGCCATCCATGCGTGGCATCTTGATATCCAGCACAGCCATATCCGGCAATTTCTTACTGAACGCATCAAATGCCTGCTGCCCGTCGTTATATGTTTCAACTTCGAAACCCTCAGCCTCAAGGGTCATCGAAACAGATGTCAGAATATTCCTGTCATCGTCCACTAGGGCGATTCTCGACATTACAAATTCCCTTCCACTACTCTGCCTTATTTTTTAAGCCCACTATGTGCACCTTAGCCCCTCGCAATCAACGGAAATTTACGAATCAGACAACATCGTGTCCCATTTTTGACATAAATGTCTTAGAAATCGCTAATTCGACTTGGTCAGTTCACTGATCTCGGGCTTGATCTGCATCAATTCGCCGTTGGTTGCGCTAACTTGTATTTGATTGCGCTAACGCCTCAAAAGCGTCCTGTTCTTTTCCAGAAACGTCATGTTATGAGGCGGCGAACCACTATCAATAGATCGCCAGAGCCCTTTCGTAGGGCCCAGTCGATTTCCACGCCAGCTATTGGCGATTATCGCGAACAGGAGCGCGCATATCATGACATTTGGACGGGTAAACCCGCAGTTCCAACTCGAAGATCAGGGAATCATCGGGCTGGGCAATGTCTATTACAACCTGATCGAGCCAGCCCTGATCGAACAGGCGCTGAAAAACAACGAAGGCACCCTTGGCCTTGGCGGGGCTTTTCTGGTGACCACAGGAAAATTCACCGGCCGATCCCCAAAAGACAAACACATTGTTAAAACCCCTGATGTCGCAGATCACATCTGGTGGGAAAACAACGCTGAGATGTCACCAGAAGGCTTTGACGCCCTCTACAATGACATGCTCGAGCACATGAAGGGTCGCGACTATTACGTGCAAGACCTGACCGGTGGCGCTGACCCGACCCATGCCATCAACGTTCGCATGGTAACAGAGTTGGCATGGCACAACCTGTTCATTCGTCACTTGCTTCGCCGTCCAGAACGCGCCGCACTGGACAATTTCACTTCTGACTTCACCGTCATAAACTGCCCCAGCTTTCAGGCGACACCGGAAAAGCACAACTGCCGCTCTGAAACCGTGATCGCGATGAACTTTGAACGCAAGATGATCCTAATCGGTGGTACCGAATATGCCGGTGAAAACAAAAAGTCCGTCTTCAGCTTGCTGAATTACCTTCTCCCTGAAAAGGGCATCATGCCGATGCACTGCTCTGCCAACCACGCCAAAGACAACCCAGTTGATACCGCTGTGTTTTTCGGCCTGTCGGGCACGGGTAAGACCACCCTGTCAGCCGACCCTGCACGTACATTGATCGGTGATGATGAACATGGCTGGTCTGACACGGGCACCTTCAATTTTGAAGGCGGCTGCTATGCCAAGACCATCAACCTGAATGCCGAGGCAGAGCCAGAGATTTATGCCACTACGTCAAAATCTGGCACCGTAATCGAAAACATGGTGTTTGATGAGGAAACGCTGGAACTGGATTTCAACGACGATAGCCTGACCGCCAACATGCGCTGCGCCTATCCGCTGGAATATATCTCGAACGCTTCAGAAACTGCTATTGGTAGCCATCCCAAGAACGTGATCATGCTGACTTGTGATGCCTTTGGTGTACTGCCCCCCATCGCACGGCTGACCCCGGCACAAGCAATGTATCACTTCCTGTCTGGTTTCACCTCCAAGGTAGCCGGAACTGAGCGTGGCGTAACAGAACCTGAACCCACATTCTCGACCTGCTTTGGCGCGCCGTTCATGCCTCGCCGCCCAGAGGCTTATGGCGATCTGCTGCGCAGCAAAATTGCCAAACATGGTGCCACCTGCTGGCTGGTCAACACCGGCTGGACTGGTGGCGGTTATGGCACCGGATCGCGCATGCCGATCAAAGCCACCCGCGCCCTGCTGACTGCTGCACTTGACGGCTCCCTGAACGAGGCCACCTTCCGCAAGGATTCCAACTTTGGCTTTGATGTGCCGGTCACTGTTTCGGGTGTCGATGCTGGCTTGCTTGATCCGCGCTCGACCTGGGCCGATACCGCAGCCTACGACGCGCAGGCTGGCAAACTGGTAAAGATGTTTGCCGATAACTTCGCACAATACCTGCCCCATATCGACGACGACGTAAAAGCCGCCGCACTGGGTTAAGAAACTTTCAAAGTTTATAAAAGCCCCCGGCACCCTAACGGCACCGGGGGCTTTTGTTTTTCGGCACAAATCAATGGCATTTCTATTGCACGAACCTCTGGTCTCAAGCGATAGCAGCAAAACAGACCGTGAAATGCGCAGTGTGTCCCGATACGCTTTACTCAAAACAGCACATGATCAGAAACGAATTGCCTGCCATCACGCTCAAGTCTTGGTCAAAAGTTAAACTTGCCTAATGGACTATGCTTTGTGCAATGTCTCAATTTGCCGATCAATCGCATCCAATTGCTGTTGTTTCTCAGAATCGCTCATGAATGAACCTGCGAACGAGTTTTTAGCCAGTGTCACCACGTCTTGTTCCCTCAGGTCAAGATGATCGACCACAGCATGGTAATTGTCATTAAGATAGCCACCAAAATAGGATGGATCGTCTGAATTCACTGTCACCAACAAGCCCGCATCCAGTGCTTTCTTCACTGGGCTGGCAGATAAAGTTGGTATCCCTTTAAGGCGTAAATTGGAAATTGGACACATGGTCAGAGGTGTCTGTTGATCCGCCAGTCGTCTAACCAAAGCCGGGTCATCTAGCGCATGGTTGCCGTGATCAACGCGGTCAATCTTAAGCACATCAAGCGCGGTGCGGACGTTCTCCGCCGTGCCCTCTTCGCCAACATGGGCCACTGGAGTGAAGCCTTCCTTACGGGCGGCTTCGAAAACGCGGGCGAATTTCTCGGGGGGGTGGCCCTGCTCGCTGCTGTCCAGACCAACGCCAAAGATGTGGTCCTTATGTTTACAAGCACACTCCAATGCTTCAAAGGCCTCGTCTTCAGGCAGGTGCCGCAGGAAACACATGATCAATTTGGAGGTGATGCCAAGTTCTTTTTTGGCAGCTTCCAACGCCTGTGTGATGCCCACCAAAACGGTTTCAAAGGCAACGCCACGGTCGGTATGCGCTTGCGGGTCAAAGAATAGCTCAACATGGGTCAACCTATCGGCATGCACCCGGACAAGATAGGCCCAAGTCAGGTCATAAAAGTCACGTTCTGTCAAAAGAACGGACATGCCTTGATAATAGAGATCCAGAAAGTCCTGCAGGCAGTCGAACTGATAGGCTTTGGCAACCTCTTCGACGGTCGCATAAGGAAGGGTGATGCCATTCCGCTTGGCCAACTCAAGCATCATCTCGGGCTCTAACGTGCCTTCGATATGCAGGTGTAGCTCGGCTTTTGGCAGATGATTGATCAACATATGGGATAGATTTGACATCTGGATCTCTCTTTATGGAAAGGTATCTTTCTAGAAAGGTATAATGCAAAGTTGCCTTCCGAGAAAGATAAAATAAAGTACACCAGAACAGAGGACCCTTTTGCATGGCAGACAGAATCCCAATCCAAGACCTTTTGGCGCGCATCAAAACGAATTGGCCTGCGGCCGACGCCCCGGAAACAGACATTGTATTTATGATCTTGAGATTTCAGGATCTGATTAGAATGAACACAGAAGAGGTCTTGGGTAAATTCAACCTGTCCCATGCATCTTTTGAGATCCTCGTGGCGTTGCGTGCGCAGCCAAACCCGCGGCAGCTGACCCCAACCGAGCTATATCGGTCGGCCCTTTTGTCATCAGGCGGTACAACAAAAATCCTCATTCAATTGGAGAGTCGAGGACTGATCGAACGCGCCTCTAACCCGATGGACGGGCGCAGCAAGATCGTGTGCCTAACTGCTTCCGGTGAAACACTGGTCGAAAGCGCAATGACCGAGGTAATGACCTACGATAGAGAGCTGTTTTCCAAACTCGATGATGTCGTCGATATCACACAGCTCAAAAATGTTCTGGATGTGGCATTAAGCGCTGTGGAATCTTAAGAATTCAACACTGGAAGATTGAGGCGCCGAGAGCACCACTCAGCCTAAAACCGACGCTAACACGCTCCAAACCGGCCTTAATTTTAAGGCAAAGGCGCGCATTTGACCTCTCTTGCATAAATTTCAATAATGTTGAAATTTCCTTCACTAAATTACGATTGACTGAAATCAACTCTCACTCCAAATGAGCGCGATTCACACACGAATCCCAAGACTGCCCAGACGGGCATATTCACGTCACCACGGAGGGGACAATGACGGACGCGCACATTTCGCAAAAGAGCAAGGGCTCTATCAATAAGCCGCTCTTTGCGGTTTCGGGGGGCTTCATCGCTCTTTTCTGTATCGTCGCGCTGGTTAATCTGGATGCGCTTTCAGCCTTCGTGGATTGGGGCTTCAATGTCTCGGCTACGTATTTCGGTCTCTACTGGCAGGTACTGCTGCTGGCGACCTTCCTGATCGGACTGGTCCTGTGCATCCTGCCCGGTGGCAAGGCGATTATGGGTGGCTTAACCGCCCCCGAATTCACCATGTTCCAATGGGGCGCGATGATCATGTGTACGCTGCTTGCGGGTGGTGGTGTGTTCTGGGCGGCGGGCGAGCCCATGGCGCATTTTCTGTCATCGCCGCCAGTCTTTGGTGCCGAAGCCGGAACCATGGATGCAGTGAACCCTGCGCTGGCCCAAAGCTTCATGCACTGGGGCTTTCTGGCCTGGGCGATTCTGGGATCCCTGACAACCGTCATGCTAATGCACTATCACTATGAAAAAGGTCTGCCACTGGCCCCGCGCACTCTGCTTTACCCGGTCTTTGGCGACAAAGCTATCAACGGCCCAATCGGCCTGTTTGCTGATGCATCTTCGATCATTGCGGTTGTTGCAGGCACCGTTGGTCCAATCGGCTTTCTTGGCCTTCAGGTCAGCTATGGTTTGGACGATCTGCTTGGCATTCCAGATAGCTTTAGCACACGCGCAGCGGTGATTGTGGGTCTTGTTGCACTCTATACAATTTCCGCGATGACGGGAGTGTCCCGGGGCATCCAAATCCTCAGCCGGGTGAACGTGATTCTGGCGGCTGGTCTGCTGTTGTTCATGTTGATCATGGGCCCAACGCTGTTCATCTTCAAAAGCTTCTTTGGAGGCTTCACTACCTATCTCGGCAGCTTCTTTGATATGGCACTTTACCGTGGTGACGCGGGCCTGTTCGGCGAACCCGGTTGGCTGGGCTGGTGGACCGTGTTCTTTTGGGGATGGTTCATGGGATACGGCCCATTGATGGCCATGTTCATCGCGCGTATTTCACGTGGCCGCTCGATCCGTTCGATCATCATCATGCTGTCGATTGTGGCGCCAATTGTGACCAGCTTCTGGTTCACGATTGTCGGTGGCTCGGGCATCGCCTTTGAACTTGCCGATCCGGGTGCCATCTCGGGGCCGTTCGAAGGCTTCAACCTGCCCGCGGCCCTACTGGCGATCACCCAACAATTGCCGATGGGCTTTATCGTTTCCGCGCTGTTCCTGATCTTGACGACGATCTTTGTGGCTACAACTGGCGACTCGATGACTTACGTGATTTCCGTCACCATGAGCCAGAATGATCAACCCTCGATGCCGATCCGCATCTTCTGGGGTGTTGCCATGGGCCTGATGGCGATCATCTTGATCTCAGTCGGATCTGGTGGCGTCTCAAAGCTGCAAAGCTTCATCGTAATCACGGCTGTGCCCGTATCGTTGATCTTGTTGCCCTCATTGTGGGATGCCCTGCGCATCACCCTTGCAAAAGGCAAAGAACAGTAAACAATTTAGGGCGGCCGAAACGGGCCGCCCTTACCCCAATAGGTTAATAGGATGCCCCAGGTCTGAACCCATCCGGGATCATGTCGACACCGTCCAACATAAGATCAGCCATGACCTGCCCCACCTTGGGCGCCATGCCAAAGCCGATCTTGAAGCCACCATTTGCAATAAATTCCCCTGCCTTGAGCGGATGCACGCCCAGCATCGGCGCGCGGGATCTTGTGCGCGGGCGCACCCCGGCCCAGCGCTTGATGACAGGGGCTTCTTGTAAAGCGGGCACCAATTGGCGAGCGCGAGTGATGATCTCATCCAACTGCGCGTCAGTGCTAGCTGGGTCATCATAGTCGCGTTCACTGGTGGAACCGATGGCTGTGGTGCCATCCTCGTGCGGGATGATGTGTAGGGCATCGGTGAAGAGCTGCGGTTGGTTGGCCGCACTGAAATCCAGCACTGCCCCCTGCCCTTTGACTCCATTCCCCACAATTCGGGTATGTGCTGCGGTCAATTCCTCAAGCCCGGTAATACCGATACACCAGATGATCCGCCCATGCGGCACACCGTCCGTAGCAATCACCCCACCCTTGGCCTGAATTGCCGCTGCCAATGCGGCGCAGGCTTGGCGCGGATGCAGTCGCGCGCTCAATGTATCGCGGGCCAGAAGACCGGTTGGCGAAGGGGGGGCCCAATCCAACGCATCAGAGGAGACCACCTCCCAAACAGCCTTCTCCTGCCAAAGCGTTTGGGCGTTCACCCCACGCCCTTGCGCCAGTGCCACCGCATGATCATCCGGCAAAGGCTGCAACCGGCCCAGCCGGGCATATCCGGGGGATTGGCCCGCAGCCTCTGACACTTCAGCCCAGAATGTTTCGGCCATGATCAAGCTTTCGAATTGAAACGCCTTTTTCTCATTCCAGTTTTCCGGCACATGTGGGGCCAATGCGCCAACCACACCGCCTGAGGCGCCAGCCCCTACGCCATTGGGATCAATCACCGTGACGCGCGCGCCTTTTTGCAGGCAAGCCCAGGCCACAGACAGACCGAAAATCCCCGCCCCCATGATAGTCACTTCTGCCATTGCCAAAGCCTGCACCTCTCTTCATTGTCGCACAGCTGATGACACGCTTGGGAATGGAATGAAAGATGCAGTGCCCGCACGCAGATCTGGAATGGCGCGACGGGGATATTCCGGTTTCGACCCGGTTTGATGACCCGTATTTCAGTCTTGAAAGCGGATTGGATGAAACACGACATGTGTTTCTGGCGGGTAATGATCTACCTGCGCGGTTTCGGGACGGGTTTCACATTGCAGAACTCGGGTTTGGCACTGGATTAAACTTTTTGACCACGTTGCAAGCTTGGCAGCGCAGCGGATGCGAAGGCGTTTTTACCTTTACCAGTTTTGAAGCTTTCCCAATGTCTGGCGAAGAAATGCAGCGCGCACTGTCGGCCTTTCCTGAACTTGAAGGTCTCGCAACAGAACTGGTTCAACAATGGGGCACAGGTGCGCACAAGATCTCTATCGGCCCGGCCACTCTCGACATCATCGAAGGCGACGCCCGCGAGCGTCTGAGCATATGGAACGGTGAGGCTGACGCTTGGTATCTGGACGGATTTTCCCCCGCAAAGAATCCCGAGCTGTGGCAAGAGGATCTGATGGCCGAGGTCACGCGTCATACCGCGCCTGATGGCACTGCTGCCACGTATACCGCCGCCGGATTTGTGCGCCGCGGGCTTGGGGCCGCCGGTTTTACAGTCACCCGCACGCCGGGCTATGGCCGCAAACGTCATATGACACGCTGCGTTCTGAGGGCGGACTGATGGAACAAAATACCCGCCTTGGCATCTGGTTGATGATCCTCACCACCTTCATTTTTTCCATTCAGGACGGCATATCGCGCCACTTGGCGGGGGAATACAATGTGCTGATGATAGTGATGATCCGCTATTGGTTCTTTGCCGCTTTTGTCACCGCTGTCGCCAGTCGCAGTGCAAAAGGCCTTCGAGGCGCGGCGTCAACGACACAGCCTTATCTGCAAATCTTTCGCGCCTTACTTTTAGTGGCTGAAATTTGCGTGATGATCTATAGCTTTACCCTACTCGGGCTGATCGAGGCGCACTCTGTCTTTATCTGTTATCCATTGCTGGTCGCCGCCCTATCTGGCCCCATTTTGGGCGAAACGGTCGGTTGGCGCCGTTGGGCCGCGATTGGAGTGGGTTTTATCGGCGTTTTAGTCATCCTCCAACCCGGATCTGGCGTCTTTCAACCAGCAGCTCTGATATCCTTAACCGCCGCACTTATGTTTGCACTTTATGGGTTGCTAACGCGATATGCATCGCGTCGCGATTCGGCCGTCACCAGTTTGTTTTGGACCGGCACTGTGGGGTCCGTTGCAATGACCTGCGTTGGAATCTGGTTTTGGGAGCCAATGGTTGGCAGCGATTGGATTTGGATGGGGTTGCTGTGCCTTACCGGGGCCGCAGGGCATTTCACCTTGATAAAATGCTATGAAGTTGCTGAAGCTTCCGCTGTACAGCCTTTTGCCTATTTCCAGCTCGCCTTTGCCGGGGTCCTGGGCGTTTTCGTATTTGGAGAAACAATTCGCACTAATGCGGTGATCGGGGCATCGGTCATTATCGCGGCGGGCCTCTTTACCTTGTGGCGCGAAAGACGCGCAAAATAATCACGCAACCCCCGTGGCAACGCGTCATTTTGTTCGGGGAATTTTGTTGCATCACATCCGATAACATGATTGTGAGCAGGTAGAAATTCACCACAGCAAAGCCAATGACCCGTTCACGCCTGACCTCAACGCCCTTCAAAAAACGCGGTTTTATGGCCGTGCTGCTGGCTTTTGTGCTAGCGCTGCGGATCGTTGCAGCACCTGTCGTCATGGCGGCCCCACAGCCGGGGATGATTGCGCTGTGTTCTGGCGGGCAGATTATTTATGTCTCGCTTGAAAGTGGCGAACCGGTTCCCGGCTCGGAAACCGAACACAGCGACCCTTGCCCCTTCTTTGGCATCACCGCCGCGATCGACAGCGATCGCTCGGACATTCCATCACTTTTGCAAGTGGCCCTGCCACTCCCACGCGAGATTGAGGCCACGCAGGCTCAAAGTGTTAAACACCAAGCGCTGTATCACTCCCGCGCGCCCCCTCTTTTCACCTGATTCCAGTTCCAGTCATTCCATAACTGCAATCCGAGCGGCCGTAGGGGCTGCCTCGCACGAAAAGATCAAAACAATGAACAAAACAGTGATAGCCGCGCTGGCATTCAGCGCTTCCGTTTTTGCAACCTCTGGTCATGCTGATGGCGACCATAGCCAAGGCTCCACCGCCCCAATCAATGCCAATGGCCACGCACCGATTGGTGTGATGGGCGACCACTTGCATAAGCAAGGTGAATTCATGGTTTCATACCGCTTCATGCGGATGGACATGCAAGGTAATCGCCAAGGCACCAACAGTATTTCAGACGATGCCATCGCCACCGGCATTCCCAATCGTTTTGCTGGAATGCCGGGCCAACCACCCACATTGCGCATCGTGCCGCAAGACATGACCATGGACATGCATATGTTTGGCGCGATGTACGCGCCCAGCGACCGCGTCACCCTGATGGCGATGTTGCCTTACCTCAAGAAAGATATGACCCTGACCACTTATCAGGGCGGTATGGGCACCAATCGTTTGGGCAACTTCAGCACCAGTTCCGAAGGTATTGGTGACATCAAAGCTGGCGCGTTGGTTGGTCTGATGGACAGCAAAGCCCACAAAGTACACCTGAACCTTGGCATGAGCCTGCCCACAGGATCGATCACAGAACGAGGCAATGTGCTGACCCCGATGGGCATGACCACAAACGTACGTTTGCCCTACTCCATGCAGTTGGGTTCAGGCACATATGACCTGCTGCCAGGCGTGACCTATACTGGCAACAGCGGTATGTTCAACTGGGGTAGTCAGCTGCGCGGCACCATCCGTCTAGGGGAAAACGACGAAAGCTATACCCTGGGCGATGAGGCAGCAGTCACCGCATGGGCCAGCGTCCAGCCACAACCATGGGTCAGCCTGTCTGGCCGGGTTGAGGCTAAGAAACTGGGCCGGATCGAAGGCATGGACACAAACATCATGGGCCCGGTTCAGACCGCAGACCCAGATAACTACGGGGGCGAAACCGTCAACATGTTCGTTGGCGCGAACTTTGTCGCTCAACGCGGCGCTTTGCGCGGACATCGCCTTGCGCTTGAGGCAGGTTACCCTATCTATCAGAACTTGAATGGGGTTCAGATGGAAACCGACTGGACGTTGAATGCCGGTTGGCAGCTCGCCTTCTGATCACTGACACCGCAATATTTTCTGCGCCAGGGCTCTGAACCTTGGCGCGGCTCTCTTTTCTCTCACTCTGCCGGAGCACACAATGAAACGTTTTATCACTGCCGCCGCGCTGATGCTTGCCTCTGTCGCGGGCTCTGTAACCGCACATGAATTTGAAATTGGCCAGCTGAGCATCGATCACCCGATGGCCTTTGAAACCATTCCCACGGCCCGTGCTGGGGCTGGCTATTTGAGCATAACCAATAATGGCGACACAGCTGATCGCCTGCTTGAGGTCCGTGCAGATTACCCCAAGGTCGGCCTACACACAGTTGAAGAAGAAGACGGCGTGACCAAGATGATCGCCATGGACAGCATTGAAGTCCCGGCTGGTGAAACCATTGAGCTAACCCCCGGTGGAATGCATGTGATGTTCATGGGGCTTGATGGAAATCGATTCGAAGAAGGCCAAGTCATCCCTGCCACGCTAGTATTTGAACACGCTGGCGAGATCGAAGTGAACTTTAACGTCGAAGCCCGCCCGGCCCATGGCGAAGAACACGACCACGGTAGCGCTGACTGAAGCAACATCTATGTTGGGTCGGTATGCTCTGGTCCAACATGATTTAAAAATCATTTTGCCAACGTCTTGCTATGCCCATCGTTTAGGTTTCGTTTTTTTGCATTAAGGCCATCAAGATACATGTGTGCAGTAAGCTGCAGGAACGAACACAAACTGCAAGCCTGCCGCGATACAGCCAATGGCCACGTCATGCCCACCGCGCCCCACTTACAGACCCCGACAAGCTGTACCATCAAACCGCACATCAGCTCGCAATACCCCGTATAGTCACGGGCGGATCATTATTGACAGCTTAGGTTACGGCATTTAACTATCAGGCCTACCTATCAGTAGATATCTTTGGTGAAAGATACGACCACAAGAGAGTGCCATTCAATGAAAACCGATGTCCTCATTGTCGGCGGCGGCTTATCTGGCTTGGCCCTGGCCGATCGGCTAACAAAGGCAGGTACTGACTTCCTCGTTGTTGAAGCACAAGATCGCCTTGGAGGGCGTATCCTATCCGAGAACCTGTCAGATGGAATGTTCGACCTCGGGCCAGCTTGGTTCTGGCCCGGACAACCACGAATGGCTCAAATGGTACAAAGGTTTTCGTTACCGGTCTTTGAGCAATACACAAAAGGCGACCTGATGTATCAAGACCAGACTGGAGTGATCCAGCGCGGTCATGGTTATGCATCCATGCAAGGTTCATATCGTATTGACGGCGGGATGATCCGCTTAATCAATGCGCTCGCTGATACCCTTGAAGCGAGCAAGATACTTCAGGAAACCACGGTTCGAGCTTTACGTTTTGACGGCAAGAAGATCACGGCGAACCTAACCCATTACGGCGAACCCACAACGATACATGCAAATCGCGTTGTTCTGGCTGTGCCACCGCGCGTGGCGGCCAAGACAATCACTTTTGAACCGAAGTTGGGTTCTGAGCAAACTCGCGCCATGGAAAAAATCCCCACATGGATGGCAGGGCAGGCCAAAATAATCGCGGTCTACGATGCACCTTACTGGCGCAATGCTGGCCTGTCCGGTGACGCCATGAGCCGTCGTGGCCCAATGGTAGAAATTCATGATGCATCGCCAATGGAGGGAGGGCCCTATGCCTTGTTCGGTTTCGTTGGCATACTACCAGACGCGCGCGAGGCACACAAAGAAGAGATGATTGAACTTGCTCTGGCTCAGTTCTCCGCACTCTTTGGCAATGCTTTGGCAAATCCGCTAGATATCATGATTAAGGATTGGGCGACGGCACCTCAGGTGGCGACCTCCCAAGATCGAATAGCTCCCGAAAACCACCCCACCTATGGCTTGCCACACCACCTCAAAGATATTTGGGGAGGGGCGATACACCTCACTTCAACAGAAACCGCCCACGGATTTGGTGGATTGCTTGAAGGTGCGCTGGAGGCCGCAGAAACAAGTGCACAACACTTGTCTTGTCACAACGCAGATGTTGTTTGAGCGAAGTTTTGAAAATTAGCTTATCTGCCTTCTACGTAGGTCTTATATTTAGTGTCAAAGCAGACGGTGTGCGAAAGTTCCAGCATATCCTTATTGACCAATTTCACATTAATCGAACTTCGCCATGTCGCCTTGTTGGATGTATTATAGTCGCGCGTTGAGCGTGGCATCTGTACGTTGAATTATATAGAAGGTGAGCATGACCTTGACCCCTGTACTCATCGCGATCGCACCAATTTTCCTTTTGATCATTCTAGGGCATCTATTGCGCCGCAATGGGATCCCGAACATCGAGTTTTGGAACATGAACGACAGGCTGGTTTATTGGGTTCTGATGCCCGCGCTCCTGTTCTACAAAACCTCAACAATTGAGCTGACACCGGGATTGGTTGGGTCCTATTCGGTGGTGATCATCGGTGGCTTTTTGGCGGCACTGGCGTTTGGCATTGGATCGGCACGGTTAGCTGAGTTGCCCAATGATCAAGCAAGTTCGGTCATGCAGGGGGCCGCGCGACACAATGCCTTTATTGCGCTGTCGATTGCGGGCGGTCTGTTTGGGGCCGAGGGCCTTTCACTCGGGGCGCTGGCGATGGCTCTATTGATTCCGGTAACCAATTTGACCGTTGTGCCACTTATGGTGATCATGAACAAAAAGGATACTGGTAGCGGTGTGTTTGCAATGGTTCTGCGCGATCTCGCGCGCAATCCTTTGTTGGTCTCGGTACTGATCGGCGTGGGGTTCAATGTCTCCGGCATTGGCGAAGTCCCCGTTTTGCACGATACAACCAAGCTGATCGGCAATGCCGCCCTACCGATCGTGCTGATGTGTGTGGGCGCAAACCTGCGCCTTAGGGCGATGCAGACCTCAGCTCTGCCTTTGGCACTGTCGATCACTGGTAAGTTTCTGATTTTCCCGGTGATCACCGTGATACTGGCGAAGCTTTTGGGCCTGTCTGAACTTGAAACCCTTGTTGCCTTGCTGTTCACAGCATCGCCAACGGCATCGGCGTCCTACACATTGGCCCGCCAAATGGGCGGCGACGCCCCATTGATGGCAGCGATCACCACAATTCAGACAGCATTGGCATTTCTGACATTGCCGCTTTCGCTGTTGGTGGTGGAGCAGTTGTTTTAGAGGCAGACCCTTTGCCTGAAGTATTCTGCCCGGCTTGCCCGGGGAGCGCATGGCGAGTGGTCGCCCAGCACAACAAACAATACGAAAAACAGTTTCCAACCCCTTCATTTTCCTATATGGCGCAGCCATCTGAGACGTGATGCCTTTGACCTCGGGCACATGAGAAAGATTGAGGTCGGTGGCAATGGGGCCACCATTGAAACGGAAGACCCGGAGGGCCGGGAGTGCTTCCAACTAGGAAACGAAGATGTTTAACGAAGTTAAAAAATCAGTTCAGTGGGGCGAAGAAACGCTAACACTGGAAACCGGTAAGGTTGCCCGCCAGGCAGACGGCACCGTCATCGCCACTTTGGGTGAGACGTCCGTTATGGCCGCGGTAACATTTGCCAAGACACAACGTGAAGGCCAGGATTTCTTTCCTCTGACCGTTCACTACCAAGAGAAATACTATGCAGCCGGCAAAGTGCCCGGCGGCTTTTTCAAGCGCGAAGCGCGCCCAACTGAAAAAGAAACTCTGACAGCCCGCCTGATCGACCGTCCGATCCGCCCGCTGTTTGTCGACGGTTTCAAAAACGAAGTTCTGGTCATGTGCACCGTGCTGTCGCACGATCTGGTCAACGACCCTGACATCGTTGCGATGATAGCCGCCTCTGCTGCGCTGACCATTTCCGGCGCGCCATTCCGTGGCCCAATCGCGGGTGCCCGTGTTGGCTTTGAAGATGGCGAATACGTTCTGAACCCAACCGTGGATGACATGCAGGATCTGCGCATGAACCCAGAGCAGCGTCTTGATCTGGTTGTTGCCGGTACCAAGAACGCCGTGATGATGGTTGAGTCAGAAGCCTACGAGCTGACCGAAGAAGAGATGCTAGGTGCGGTTACATTTGCCCACGAGCAGATCCAACCGGTTATCGACCTGATCATCGATCTGGCCGAAGACGCCGCGAAAGAGCCGTTCGACTTCCAGCCTGCAGATTATTCCGATCTGTATGCTGCTGTTAAAGCGGCGGGTGAAGATAAGATCCGTGCGGCTTATGCTATTACCGACAAGCAAGAGCGCACCGGTGCCGTTGCAGACGCCAAAGCTGCGATCAAAGCGGCCTTGACTGAAGAGCAACTGGCTGACGCCAACCTTGGCTCTGCACTGAAAAAACTCGAAGCTAGCGTTCTACGCGGTGACGTTGTCAAAACCGGCAAACGTATCGATGGTCGTGACACAACTACTGTGCGCCCAATCGTATCTGAGACCGGCCTGCTGCCACGGACACACGGTTCTGCCCTGTTCACACGCGGCGAAACCCAAGGTCTGGTTGTCACCACACTGGGCACCGGCGACGATGAGCAAATCATCGACGCGCTGCACGGCAACTTCCGCTCGAACTTCCTGCTGCACTATAACTTCCCACCCTATTCGGTTGGTGAAGCAGGTCGCGTGGGCCCTCCAGGCCGCCGCGAAGTTGGTCACGGTAAACTGGCATGGCGCGCCCTTCAGGCCGTTTTGCCTGCGCCAACCGATTTCCCGTACACCGTTCGCGTAGTATCTGAGATCACTGAGTCAAATGGCTCATCTTCGATGGCGTCTGTTTGTGGCGGCTCCTTGTCAATGATGGATGCTGGCGTTCCGCTGAAAGCACCGGTTGCCGGTGTGGCCATGGGCCTGATCCTTGAGGACGATGGTTCTTATGCGATCCTGACCGACATCCTGGGTGACGAAGACCACCTTGGTGACATGGACTTCAAAGTGGCTGGTACTGAAAAAGGTATCACCTCGCTGCAGATGGACATCAAGGTTGCAGGCATTACGCCTGACATCATGAAGCAAGCGCTGGCACAGGCCAAAGACGGTCGTGTGCACATCTTGAACGAGATGTCCAAAGCCCTGACAGAAGCGTCCGAGTTCAGCGTTCACGCTCCACGCATCGAGACCATGAACATTCCAACCGACAAGATCCGCGAAGTGATCGGCTCGGGTGGTAAAGTGATCCGCGAGATCGTCGAAGTGTCCGGTGCCAAGGTCGACATCAACGACGAAGGTGTGATCAAGATCGCCTCGCCAAACGGTGAATCGATCCAAAAAGCCTATGACATGATCCACTCGATCGTGGCAGAGCCTGAAGAAGGCCATGTCTACAAAGGAACAGTTGTCAAAATCGTTGACTTCGGTGCCTTCGTGAACTTCTTCGGCAAACGCGATGGTCTGGTGCACGTCAGCCAAATCGAAAACCGCCGCCTGAACCACCCTTCCGACGTTCTGAAAGAAGGTCAGGAAGTTTGGGTCAAGTTGCTTGGCTTTGATGACCGCGGAAAGGTTCGCCTATCGATGAAAGTCGTGAATCAGGAAACCGGCGAAGAAGCCGCGCCTGAAGCGAAAGAAAAAGACGACGCCTGAACCCTCAGGTGATTGCTGAAAAAGCCCCGGATTTTTCCGGGGCTTTTTTGTGACGTAGCGTCACCTGCGGTCAAAACACGGCAAAGGTGACCAAAGGTAAGGTTTTCCTGACCCGACAAGCAGAAAACAACCACTATATGAAGAGATGTCGGCAAGACACTCGTTAAAGTCGACACACTGAAAGGCAATAGTTTAGTTTTTAGTCAGCCTTTCCGGCGCGCGCCACTCACGGATCCGCGCGCCTGACCCCGGCATTCCCCCATGCCGGGGTTTTCACGTTTTGCGGCCTGCTTGCTGTTTGGTTCGGTTAATCAACTGGCAGTGCGGTTGTGTTAAACACTGTCCGTAGGGTGAAACTACTTTGCATCTTCGCCACCCCAGGCAAACGCGTCAAATATTGCCGGTGAATACGGGCAAAATCTTCAGTGCTGTCTGCCACCACCTTCAGGATATAATCGGCGGCCCCGGCAGTCAGGTGGCACTCTAACACATCGGGGATACGCTTTACCGCCTTTTCAAATGCGTCCAGAACTTCATCCGCCTGTGTCGACAAGGTGATTTCGACAAAAATAGTAGCCGATAACCCCAGTTTTCGTTCATCCAGCAACGCCACATAGTCGCGGATGTATCCATCCGTCTCAAGCCTCTGCACCCGTCGATGGCAAGCGCTTGCAGACAGATTTACCGCTTCGGCCAGTTCCGCATTGGAGATTCGACCACGCCGCTGCAAGACGTTCAGCAAACGACGATCCATCGCATCAAGTGACATGTGAGCAATCTCCTTCGATTATATTTGTAATTATTGGAATATTCTTCGCAATTATGTCAATTTTTTAACTCAAATATCAAGCCAATTTCTTTGAACATGCGACATTCTGTCAGAAAGTCACACATGAGGTTCACCATGAAAATCGGATGCCCCACAGAAATCAAACCACAGGAATTCCGGGTCGGCATGACCCCGAACGCAGCGCAAGAAGCCGTTGCCCGTGGTCACGAGGTTATCATTCAAGCCGGTGCCGGCAAAGGCGCAGGCTTTGAAGATGCCGATTATGTTGCAGCAGGCGCTGCCATCATCGACACAGCCGAAGAAATCTTCGCCACGGCGGACATGATCGTAAAAGTAAAAGAGCCACAGGCCGGTGAGCGCAAAATGCTGCGTCAAGACCAGCTGTTGTTCACTTACCTGCACCTGGCACCCGATCCAGCGCAAACCAACGATTTGCTGGAAAGCGGCTGTACTGCCATCGCTTATGAAACCGTAACCGATGACCGTGGTGGCCTGCCCCTACTGGCCCCAATGTCCGAAGTAGCCGGTCGTTTGGCGCCACAGGTTGGTGCCTACACCCTGCAAAAAGCCAATGGTGGTCGCGGCGTTCTGATGGGCGGCGTTCCTGGTGTTGGCCCGGCGAAAGTTATCGTCATCGGTGGTGGTGTTGTTGGCACGCATGCGGCAAAAATCGCGGCAGGCATGGGCGCGGATGTTACCATTCTGGACCGCTCTATCCCCCGTCTTCGGTATCTCGATGACGTCTTTGGTGGTACCTTCAAGAATCAATATTCCACCGCAGGCGCAACTGCAGAGCTGATCCAAGACGCTGACATGGTCATCGGCGCGGTTCTGATCCCAGGTGCTGCTGCTCCGAAACTGATTTCACGTGCACAGCTCTCGACCATGAAACCAGGCGCGGTTCTGGTTGACGTTGCCATCGACCAAGGCGGCTGCTTTGAGACCTCCAAGGCGACCACCCACGCCGATCCGATCTACGAAGTTGATGGCGTCATGCACTACTGTGTTGCCAACATGCCGGGTGCTGTTGCACGTACTTCGACCATCGCATTGGGCAACGCCACAATGCCATTCATGCTGTCACTGGCCAACAAAGGCTGGAAACAAGCCTGCGCAGACGATCGTCACCTGCTGAACGGCTTGAATGTTCATGCCGGTCAGCTGACATATGCTGCCGTTGGAGAAGCATTGGGTATGGATCACGTTGATCCTACATCCCTGCTCTGAATACAGCGTATTTAGAACAAACAAAAAGCCCCGGGTAATCCGGGGCTTTTTGCGTTCATGCCATCCGATACATTCTTTGTTAAAGCCGCGCGTAACATCTTTGCTCGCGCTGCTCACGCGTTTCAGCCGAATCACCTTTGACCGGCACGGTACTCAGGCGGTAGCGATTGATCTCTTCTTTGGTCATCCAATGCACATCGTCCGCTCCCGCTGCGTTGAGCGTGAACCAATAGAATTCCTCAGGGATTCCCATCTCTTGATAAAAGCTCAAATACATCTGATGCCTTGGGTCGTTACGTGGCAAATCTGCCCCTGTGTCAGCCCCCAGCAATCCGCCCTCGGCCCAAGTATGCACCCCGACGCAGGCCCCTGGTGCGATAATTCGGACCTTGCCCATAGCGACCATGTCGGTGCCGCCCGATGCCACAACACCATTCGCCGGCACAAAAGTGGCTAGGTCGGATTTGCGAATAAACTGGCCTAAACTGGTTAACGAGCTTTCATCATCCGCGGAGCCCGGAACGTTCTGCAGAATCAGCCTGTTCACTTCAGGGTTTTCCCGCAAAGTTTGCTGCAAATTAGCTAGAGTATCCGCATCAATGACGCCTTCGATGACAAGGGCGTTCCCAACTGGTTTAAACACTGCTGGCATGTAACTTGCACACGCCCCCAAAACGATTGCAGTCGCCAACAACAGAATTTTGAAATTCGCCATCTGCCCACACCTCACTATTCCGCTGGTCTCAACCGATCACCGCATGGCCTCGGCCCTGCATGCAGCGGATAAGAACCTCGCGACGATCATCGTCCCGCTCAGGAGCTGCATCCCAAGCACCAAGTCCACCACCAACGGCTGCCCCGACAACCGCGCCTCCAACACCCCCTTCGACTGCACCGACTAATCCTCCGACAGCCGCCGTTCTAAGTGCCCCGCGCTTTACCGATTCATCCTCATAGTTCCTCGCAAGTTCGATGCATTCCTGGCGATCCGCATCGAACTGTGCAGTCTGTATCCCGTCGACAACCAAATCGCGTGAAACAGGTTCTTGCGTGCATGCGGTCACACTCAAGACAGTAAATCCAATAACAATCAGTGGTTTCATTTTGATTCTCCTATCATTTGGGTGAGGATTAGATCAATAATTGATGATATACAAATATTTTTTTATGCAAAACATAAAACATTGTATGATTAACAAAACTAACTTAAACAACTCAAAACGATAAAGGGACTGATAATGAAGCTGTTTGTTGACCTTGCCATGCTGGCCGTTCTTGCCGCTCTTGGGCTTGAAGTTATTGATCTCCTCTTTGGAATTTTGGAAGCTGATCACATTGTGCTTCTGGATTTTTTAGAGATGTACGACAGTGAAGTTCCATTGCCTTCATGGGTTGGATTTGGTGTTATCACGACAGCGTTGATGACTTGGTTTTGCCTGCTCTGCGCCTTTTGGCCCTTACATCAGATTATTCGATTGAAGGCCTTTAGTTTTGCGGCCATCGGCCGGATGATGAAACGCAGTGCTTATGGCAGCCTAGGTTTTTGGATAGGTAGCACCATAATGTTCACCGTCTACCCTCTGTTGATCATCGGGATATGGCCTACAGCGAGCAACGCACATCTTGAGCACCTTCCACTGGGGTTCGAAACCATATTTCTGGTATTAGCGCTGACCTTTCTGACCGTTGGCAAAACCCTTGAACGCGCCGAAGCGATCGAGGAAGAAAACAACCAATTCCTGTAGGAGCGCAGATGCCGATATTCGTCAATCTCGACCTCGAACTCGTGAAGCGCAAAATGACGTCGCGCGAGCTGTCTAATGCCATTGGCCTGTCAGAAACCAACCTGAGCCTGTTAAAATCCGGCAAGGTTAAAGGCATTCGTTTTGCAACGCTCGAAGCGATCTGCGAATATCTTGAGTGCCAGCCTGGGGATATTCTCGAATACCGCCCCGAATCGGACATAGCCAAACAATAGCCTCTCTCCTAAGCCAACACAGCGAAATGGAGTTTTTATAGTTAAATCAAATTACTAGATAGGGATTGGAGGAAATCCCCGGCCTTCCCCATTTCGTGCTACAATGCCCTTCTATTACATCAATATTACGCATTTACCGGGGGGCAAAATATGCCAATTTACATGACTCAATTCACCTATTCGACCAAATCCATAAAAGGTATGGTTGATAGCCCACAAGACCGGCGCGCCGCGGCACAAAGGATCTTCGCCGCCGCAGGCGGATCAATTATAGAAATGTATTTGTGCTTTGGCGAATACGACGGCGTGGTCATTGCCGAATTCCCCAACGATGCCGCCGCTGCTTCTGCGCTTATGGCTGTGGGGTCAACGGGGGCATTTTCAACCTTCAAGACCACGGTTCTACTTACGATGCACACTGGCGTACAGGCCATGGAAGGTGCCAAGGAAATCGTCGGCGAATATAGGCCGCCATCAGGATAAACAACAAAGCCCCGCCTATACTTCGATGTCCGCGCCGCCCTCAGCGGTGCGGCGCGCAATGAAGGCGTCAATTTCTTCTAACCGGCCGACGTCCAGAGCGGGGGGCTCATAATTCCGTAGTGTTTCTCGGAAAATCTGATTGGCGCGGGTTGTTGCGTCAATCGACCCACGATCTGTCCAGTTCTCGAAATTGTCCCAGTCCGAAAGCAGCGGCGAATAGAATGCCGTCTCGAACCGGTCCAACGTATGCTGTGTCCCGAAAAAATGCCCGCCGTGCCCGACATCAGCGATCGCGTCCAAGCCCAATGTCGCCTCGTTTACCTCTAGGGGCTTGAAGATCTCAGCGAACATTTGCAGCACTTCTACATCAATTATGAATTTCTCTGCCGAGATCGTTAACCCGCCTTCCAGCCAACCCGCACCATGCAGGACCAGATTGGCCCCGCCCATCAATGCACCCCAAAGTGACATTTGGGTCTCATACGCGGCCTGCGCATCCGGCGCGTTTGATGCGGTTGGGCCCGAAGATCGCAACGGCAATCCATACCGCCGCGCCAACTGCCCCGAAGCAAAGGCGGCTTTGACATATTCAGGCGTTCCAAAGGCGGGCGCCCCAGATTTCATGTCGACGTTCGAAGTGAAACTGCCATAGCATACCTTGGCCCCAGGCTTGACAATCTGAGACAAGCACAGGCCCGCTAGCGCCTCAGCGTTTTGCATCACCAACGCACCCGGAATGGTGACAGGTGCCATCGCACCGGCCAAAGTGAACGGCGTCAGGATCATCATCTGGCCAGCGTTGGCCGCATCAATGATGCCTTTGCACATCAGATCATCCAGCTGTAACGGAGAGTTCGAATTGGCGACTGAATAACACACGGGCGTATGCAACAACTCATCCTGGGTCAGACCATTAGCAATGCGCAGGATTTCATAGGAATCCGCCACCGCCTGCCTGCCGCGAAAATACACAAAAGGCACCTTTTCAGTCAGGGTTGAAATAGCCCGCGCCATTTTTAAGTGACGCAGATTCATTGCGATATCCTGCGGCTCCACCACAGGGCCAAACAGATGGATCACATCAAACGACTGCGCCACACGGCAGAAATCCTCAAAATCGTTCAACGTCCCCGGTCTGCGCCCGTGTTGAATATCGGAGCAATTCGGAGATCCTGCCGACGTTGAGATCCCGATGTTGCGCCCACCGATCACCACGTCACGGTCTGCCCCGCGCCCATGCAGAGTAAATTCCGACGGGGCCTTGGCGATTAATTCCATCACAAGGTCTGGATCGAAATGGATCACGTGATCTTCACCCGCACGCATGCCCGCCTGTACATAATGCGCGCGTGCTTCGTCACTTAGAACCTTGATACCGATGTCGCACAGCACCTTTAGCGTGGCATTGTGAATGGCTTCAATCTCATCCGTGCTGAATTGCTCTATCGGTGGGTAAGGATTACGCCAATGCCTCCAAGCTGCATCAAAATGCGTCTTAGCCTGGCTTTGACGTTTTGCATTACGCCCTCGACGCCCCCCAGACCGTTGGCTAGTCATCGGACATCCCTTTCAGATATTTCGCGGTGTGCTCTGCACCAAGGGCAGGGTCCATGTCACGGCCCGTGAAGCATTTGAAATACTCATTCAGGTAGCCAAGTCGTTCCTGCACATCCTCATCATCTTCGATCTTCAGCGCGTAGAAACTGATCTGGGTGAAATAAATTACCCGCGCCCTGATAAAAGCCTCGGGTTCAGAAAATCCATGGCGTTCGTAAAATCCTGCGATCGCAATCACTCGGGCATTGTCTTCGGCTTTTACGATCAAACACAGCTTATCTGAGTGCCGCGCCCAATCCCGGATCGCCTGGTCCAATCTAGGATCAAACCGCGTGTGATCCACCCAGACTGAAAACAAAGAAAAGATCCCGTCCTCCAAACAATCTGTCTGTTTGATTGCCTCGATTATCACACCAGTATTGCGCGCTCGCCATTCTTCAAGCAATGCATCCAGCAAAGCCTCGCGGTTTTCAAAGTGCCAATAGAAGCTACCACGCGTCACCTTCAACTGCCGCGCCAGTGTAGTGATCTGAACCGCATCGACACCCTTTTGAAGCAAAACACCTAGGGCCGCCTCGACCCAATCGGCCCCATTCAAACGAGGTGGGCGAGCAGTAGCGTGAGGAGCGGACAGTAATGGCATATCAAATTCCATACAGGGTTGAATGTTTCAATACAGGTATGTATGTTTTGCGTCAATCACTGTTTGCGCCGCCACGAGAGAACCATTCGATGACCAAAGCCCGTGCTCAAACCATTCGCTTTAAAGACCTAACCTTCGCTCCGCGATTTGAGCATGGTGAAATGGCGCAGGTGAGCATCGTTTCCGGTACAGAAATGGGCACCAGGCTGGGAACAGGCTTTGCCCGTTTTACTCAGGCGCACATTCCGTGGACTGTTCAATATGACGAGGTCATTCTGGTGCTCAGTGGAAATCTGACAGTCCATACCCCACAGGATAGCATGACCGTTGGCCCACAAGACAGCATCTGGCTGCCAAACGGCACTGAGGTAATATACGAATCCGAAGAGGCTCTTGTATTTTACGCAATTGAACCCTCCAATTGGGCTGAGGGCTCCGCATGAAAATCCATCGCCTCCCCAAGGATGATAATACCAACGGATGGAGTGCAGTCATTCCTGCACGCAAGCCTCATTATGCCCTAAAAGATGACATCAACTCCGATTGGGTTGTTTTGGGGGCAGGTTATGCCGGGTTGGCCGCGGCGCGGCGCTTAGCTGAAAACTGCCCCGATCAGAAAGTCGTTGTTGTTGAGGCGGGTCAGGTTGGTGAAAATGCCTCGGGCCGCAATTCTGGCTTTGCTATTGATTTGCCGCACAACGTTGGCTCATCACTTGAGGAGCTGGAAGGATCTCACCGTTTCATGCGTTTGGCACGAATGGCAATCGACCAACTGGAATCCACCGTCAAATTGCACAACATCTCATGCGATTGGGTGCGTGCAGGCAAGTTTCATACCGCCGTCTCGTCACGCGGTCGGCAAAATGTACTAGAACCCTTCGCCAAAGAACTTGAGGCACTGAAGGAACCCTTTGAATGGGTGGAGGGTGCAACCTTGGAGCAACGCCTCGGCTCTCCGCATTTCAATGCTGCAATCTACACACCGGGCTGCGCCCTGATGAATCCAGCCGCATTGGTCCGCGGGTTAGCCGATAACTTGCCTGACAATGTGACGCTTGTTGAAAATTCACCTGTGGTCGAGGCTAGTTTTCAAAACGGGATAAAACTGTCCACGCCGCGAGGGTCAGTCCGCGCGCCCAAAATGGTCATGGGGGCAAACGGATTTTCCGAACAGTTCGGTTTTTTCAACCGCCGCTTTCTGCATCTGGTTGCCCATGCCAGCCTTACCCGCCCACTGACAGAGCAAGAACGGGCGAACTTTGGTGTGGTGGAGCAATGGGGCCTGACCCCCGCCAATGCATTTGCCGGAATAACCATGCGTTACACCAACGATCACCGTATTCTGATCCGTCAAGGCCTGAGCTATTGCCCAAGCCAGCGCGTTGCGACTTCACAGCAAGCCGCAATTCGCAGAAATCATATTGCGCTCTTCAAGAATCGTTTCCCATCGATTGCTAATGTTGACATGGAACACACGTGGAGCGGCTTTGTTTGTCTGTCGCGTAACGGTGCGCCGGGGTTTGGCCAATTAACGCCTAATATCTGGTCCGCTGTCTGCCAAAACGCCGTTGGCGTAACCAAAGGCACTTTCGGTGGTATTTTGGCAGCTGACATGGCCACTGGGCGCGAAAACCCTCTTATTTCTGACATGCAAAGCCTGGGCCAGCCCGATATGCTACCACCCCGTCCGTTCCTTGATGTCGGCGTGCGTGCCCGCTTTGGTTGGGAACTTTGGACCAATCGTAACGAGGCTTGATCCTACAAACAGCTACCTTTGCGGTATAGCGCGATACCCTTTCACGACCATCGCAATCCCCACCCCAAACAACCCAAGTCCACTCAGGATATTAGCGTTGAACCAGCGTGATGTTGTATGTCTCACGGTGTACAGGGTCAGCAGCGCATATCCGAGTATAGACATGGCATCCAAAACCAGAAAAACCGAACCATAGATCACACTTTGCAACAGCACGTTATGATCTGGTGAAATGAACGCCGGAAACAGCGCAACAAAAAATACGATTGCCTTCGGGTTGGTAACACAGGCGAAAAAACCAGCCCAGAAAGTCACTTTTCCAGATATCTTTTTTGCACTTTTGGCGGTGTCATGGCGGATGAAAAAAGATTGATACGCCATGCATAGAATGAACAGTCCGCCAGCGATCTGAAGAAACGGCAAAACAAGACCGGAAACAGACATTAAGGCCGTCAGGCTGCTGACCGCGATCACGATATGCACAACAGTGCCCAGTGCATCCCCCGCAACTGCAACCAGTGCTGCGCGTGGCCCATGTTTCACAGCCTGCGCCGCAGCGAATGCCACCGAAGGACCTGGCACCACGACAAATAAAAGTGTTGTCATTAGAAATCCGAAAAACAAAACCATATCCATCGCAACTACCTCCATTGCACATTAAATCAATTTTCAGAAACTTTGACAGGCAGCAAGCCTATAGGCTGCAGGTATGGCCCTTGGCTAACGTCTTTACGTGATCCTCATCCATATCACCGACAAAGTAAATCGTTGTCTGTTCAGCGTTGCGAAGTGAATGAAAACAGCAGCGTTTTCAAAGACAGACATAACGCAGCGTCCGGGGTGACAAGTGACGCGCCACAAGGCATCTTGCCCAAACAACAGCCGGAGGCCAACAATGTCAGCATACCCGCACCTTCTAGCCCCTCTTAACTTGGGCCATGTCACGTTGAAAAATCGTGTTCTCATGGGCTCTATGCACACTGGGCTAGAGGAAACGAAGGATTGGAACCGCGTTGCCGAATTCTATGCCACCCGCGCACGAGGTGGCGTTGGCCTAATGGTCACCGGCGGCATGGCCCCCAATCGCGAGGGCGGCGTATTCCCCGGAGCGGCAGGACTATTCACTGACGAAGACATCACCAACCACAAGGTAGTCACAGACCGCGTACACGAGGCTGGTGGACGGATCGCCATGCAGATTTTACACGCCGGACGTTACGCCTATAGCCCAGAGTGTGTTGGTCCTTCGCCGATCAAATCCCCGATCTCACCTTTTCCTCCGAAGGAGCTGGATGAAGAGGGCATTGAAAAGCAGATCCGTGATATCACCACTGCCGCGACCCGCGCCCAACAGGCTGGTTATGACGGTGTAGAAATCATGGGGTCCGAGGGCTATTTTATCAATCAGTTCCTTGTCGCTCATACCAACAAACGCACCGATCGCTGGGGCGGCCCCTATGAAAACCGTATGCGCTTGGCGCTTGAAGTTGTGCGCCGAGCCCGCGAGGCCGTGGGCAAGGATTTTATCCTGATTTATCGCCTGTCGATGATTGATCTGGTTCCAGATGGGTCAACCTTTGATGAGGTCATCACATTGGCGAAAGCGATTGAACAGGCCGGGGCCTCAATCATAAACACCGGCATCGGCTGGCACGAAGCGCGCATCCCTACCATCGCCACTTCTGTGCCACGGGCTGCGTTTTCTTGGGTGACCAAAAAACTGATGGGGCATGTAGATATTCCAGTAATAACCTCAAATCGGATCAACACACCTGACGTGGCCGAGGATGTGCTGCAACAGGGTTGTGCCGATATGGTGTCAATGGCCCGGCCGTTTCTGGCAGACCCAGACTTTGTCATCAAAGCCGAGGCTGGCAAAGCCGAGACAATCGCGCCTTGCATTGCCTGTAACCAAGCCTGCCTTGATCACACCTTCAGCGGCAAGATGTCGACCTGTCTGGTCAATCCCCGCGCCTGCTATGAAACTGAACTGGTGGTCGAACCCACTCAAGTCCCCAAAACCATCGCCATCGTTGGCGCTGGCCCGGCCGGCTTGTCGGCTGCCATCACGGCCTCAGAACGCGGACACAAGGTCACTCTATTTGATCGTGCTGATCGCATCGGTGGGCAACTCAACATGGCACGCCGGATCCCCGGCAAGGAAGAGTTTCATGGCCTTGTCGATTGGTATGAAAAAATGGTCTCCCAAAGCGGCATCACGCTGAAGTTGGGCCATACCGCCACGCCATCAGATCTGAGCGGATCTGACGAGGTTATCATCGCTACTGGTGTCAGCCCGCGCGATCCTGAAATTCCCGGACAAGACGGCCCGAACGTCCTGAACTACATTGATGTGCTGCGCGGCAAAGCCCCGGTGGGCAAACGTGTTGCTGTGATCGGCGCAGGTGGCATCGGCTTTGATGTCGCCGAATATCTGGTGGCCGAGGGAGAAAGCCTGACGGAAAACCTGCCCGAGTGGATGCGCGAATGGGGAATTTCCGATCCTGCAGAACACCGCGGCGGTCTGGCACCACAAGGCGCGCAACCCGAAGCACCAGATCGCGAGGTCACATTGTTACAACGCAAGGCGGAAAGCCCCGGCAAACGTCTTGGCAAAACCACCGGCTGGATTCACCGCATGGCATTGCGGATGAAGAACGTGCAAATGATCGGTGGCGTGAATTACGAAAGAATCACCGATGCAGGCTTGCATATTTCCTTTGGCGAAGCTCGCGAACGCCCCACGTTGATCGATGCTGATACTATTGTTCTATGCGCCGGGCAGTTACCTGAGCGGACATTGGCAGATCAACTGATCAATTCAGGCATTCAAGTTCATGTAATTGGTGGGGCCGATGTTGCCTCGGAGTTAGACGCCAAACGGGCCATCAATCAGGGCACCCGGCTGGCCGCCTCGCTCTAATCAGAAAAAAGGCGGGGTGTAGACCCCGCCGCACACCATTTAACAGCACTCTGTCCTAAGTCATAAAGCGACTTGGTAAATATTCACTCAACAGTGATAGAAATCACATCTGATGTAACTGGCGGATCATGTGGCACGTGGTTCAGATCGCCCAACACCAGCTGCAACGTGTGATCCCCTGGTGTTAGCTCCAGCGTCACCTCGGTCTGGCCGCCTCCAAAGTGAATATGATGCTCATCTGACGGCAGGCCGTATTCCAGTTCCTCCGCCCCGTCTTCGCCCTCTCCCAATGGGGGCCGGTCTAACAAGACGTGATGATGCCCGGTATTTTCCTTTTCCGTTCCTGCTGGCGCAACGCCCATCCCGTTTAACCCGAAAACAACCGTCACGGGTGACGACACGGTTGCCCCATTCTCAAGATTCACAAAATAGAGGCTGGCCCCATCCGATGATGGTGTTTCACCTGCAATCGCGGGGAAACACAGTGTCGTGAAGACTGCAAATGCAGCAATAGTATTCTTCATGTCCATCTCCTATGCTCTGGCCTGCAAGCACAAAGCCTGCGGTACTATTAGAACACACGAGGTCTCAGAATTATTCGGTTCCTGAACGATAAAGCCCCCGAGCGCGAAATCCGGGCAGGTTTGCCAAGCTGCTTTCCACGGTTGTGGCGTTTCTGCGCAGCGCTCACCGGACAAAGAGATCTGGCCGACGATTTGGCGCAGATGACGTGCTTACGGGCCATTGAGAAGGCCGAACATTTCACACCCGGCACCCATCTGGACCGTTGGCTTTTCGTTATGGCTCGTCGACTGTGGTTAAACGAGATACGGAAAAACTCAATCCGCCAATCCGCAGGGTTCGTTCCCACAGAAGAGTTTGATGTCGAGGATAAAAAACCATCAACCGAAACGAATATTCTCGCGCGAGAAGTGTTTAGTAAGATACAGACCTTGCCAGAGGCCCAACGTGTGACTGCGCTCTTGGTATTTGTCGAAGGGTATAAATATGCTGAAGCGGCCGAAATTCTGGATGTGCCGGCCGGAACGATCATGAGCCGCATCTCAACAGCGCGTAAAACACTTGCCGCCCAGATTGATGTGGCAACAGGAACAGACGGATGACAACGACGCCAAATATCTCGGACGAAGACCTCTGTCTCTATCTTGATCAAGAGGCGGATGCCGATCTTGTTTTGCGTGTTGAGCAGGCGTTGCAAACGGATCAAGCGTTGCAGGCCCGCATTACAGAATTGCAAGGGGCACAACAGGATCTGACGGCATCATTCGAAGCCATGCTGGACACAGCCCCCGACATACCAAAATTGCCCACACGCGGTATTTCGCGGCAAGCAGCCTGGCAGGTTTGCGGAGGCAGCATGGTCGCCGGGGCACTTGTCGGCATCGGCCTGATGTGGGGCACCTATCAGCAAGACCAGAGTCAGCCAGGCTGGAAGGCTGTCGTCGCAAGTTATCAGTCGCTTTACGTAACAGAAACCCTGGCTGGGGCAGAGAACGATGCTATCAAAACGCGCGCCAAGCTCGCGCAGCTCTCCGAAACAATGGGACTCGACCTTACTAACCTGCCCGAGGTTGATGGCTTGTCTTATGTCCGGGCGCAGCAACTTGGCTTCCGCGGCAAACCGTTAGCGCAACTGACCTTTCTTACCACGGACGGTGGCCCCGTTGCGCTGTGCATTGTCAAGACCGGCAAACCTGACAGCGCAGACATCACGCCTGAGATTCTCGAAGGTATGAGCGCGTATAGCTGGAATGAAGATGGATATGGCGTTTTGTTGATTGGTCCACAGGGGGCGCCGAGTCTGGAGGATGCAGCAAAACGCTTTCGTACAGGGCTTTCCGACGTTTAAAAACACGGCCCATATGAGACATCTATCGTTTACGTGACATGAACGATCCCACACAAAACCCAGATATTGTCCGGCATACGCCCCAGTTGTGCCTGATTTGGGCGCGATATCTAACCTCAAGCCCAGACGCAGAGGTATTAGTATATGGACCGCCTTACGGAAATGGAGGCTTTTGCCACAGTTGTTGATCAGGGCGGCTTCACCGATGCCGCTCGTAAGATGGGGATATCAAAGTCCGCTGTCTCGAAACACGTGTCATCGCTTGAAGCGCGGCTTGGCGCGCGCCTGTTGAACCGCACCACCCGCCGGGTCAGCCCGACAGAAATTGGCCTGGCCTATTATGATCGCGCCTTGCGCGTTCTTAATGACGCAGGTGAGGCAGATGCCTTGGTCAGCTCGATGCAGTCTGACCCATCCGGCTTGTTACGTATTTCTGTCGCCACCGATTTCGGTGTGAACCATCTGAGCCCCGTTTTAGGTCAGTTTCTGGATGAGTTCCCCGACATCACCGTCAATATGGTTCTGAACAACCGCTATGTTGAACTAATTTCGGAAGGCTTTGATATGGCCATCCGCATCGGTGAGCTTGAAGACAGTACCCTGCGTGCACGTAAGTTGACGGAAACCACCAAACGCATGATTGCCAGCCCGGCATATCTGGACAAATTCGGTCGCCCTGCCAAAATTGATGATCTTAACGAGCACAAGCTGCTGCATTACTCCAGTCAAGCCAATGGATCTGTCTGGAAATTAACCGCCCCCTCGGGTGAAAAGCGCCAAGTTCGAACCGCTGGTGGATTGTCAGTTAATGATGGGCAATCCCTGCTAAATGCAGCAATTTCTGGCCTTGGCATCGCCTATCTGCCCAGCTTTCTTTATGCCAAAGCGTTAGACGATGGTCAGATCGTTGATGTAATCCCTGATCTGCCAGTGGAAATTCAGGGCATCTATGCGGTTTATCCGCCGGGTCGTTTCACCCAGCCCAAGGTTCGTGCGTTCATTGATTTTCTGGTCAATGCATTCGCCGAAAAAGGTCCAACCGACTGGTAAAACAAAATTTTATGGATCTGCACACTGGCCGCACACACCCTGTGCGGCCATATCTGTTGAAGCGTGCCAGTTTTTCCCTTCATTTAGAGCCAAGCCAATTGAAAGGAATTTCCAATGACTACCCCGACACTTTTGACAATCTCGGGCTCCCTACGTAAAGGGTCTTTTAACCGCATGCTGCTGAAGCAGGCCGCCGTTGCGTTTGGCGAAGCAACTGTTGAAGATGCTGATCTGAATCTACCGCTCTATGACGGAGACCTGGAGGCCCGCGAGGGTATCCCCCCTGCAGTACAAGTGCTCGCCGATCAGATCACGCAAGCGGACGCCATCGTGATTTCCGCACCTGAATACAACAAAGGCATCTCAGGTGTTTTGAAAAATGCTCTCGACTGGGTCAGCCGAGTCCCCGGTGGTGCGCTTGCCGGAAAGCCAGTTGTGGTATTGTCTGCGGCCGCGGGCCGCACCGGCGGTGAAGTTGCTCAATTCATGACCCAACAATGTCTGGCATCATTTCAGGTTCGGTTAATCCCTGGCCCCGCGGTTCTGATTGCTGCCGCAATGAACGAATTCGATGCAGATGGCAACCTGCCCAATGAGAGCTACCAAAAAGCCATCGCTGGCAAGATGCAGGCCCTGCGCGCCGCTATCTGAACAAAGTAAAAGCGCGCGGGAGGACACCCCGCGCGCTTTGGACGTATTGGGTTACGGCTTACGCTTTGGCGCGTTCCCCTTTTGGGTCGTACATCGGCTTCAGGCTCGCTTCGGCTTTGACCCTCACACCGCAGACGTCAATCTCATAGGTCGAGGCCAGAACATCCGCCGGCTTTTCGCCTTCACATGGCACATAACCCATACCGATCGCAGCACCCAGAGTGTGGCCATAGTTGCCCGAACTCAGGTACCCCACATATTCGCCATCACGAATGATCGGTTCGTTGTGGAACAAAAGTGGATCTGAATCGCTCAACTTAAACTGTACCATCCGATTTTTGGGGCCGCTCTCTTTGCGTTCAATCACCGCTTGCTTACCAATAAAATCACAAGATTTATCAACCTTCACAGCAAAACCCAGTCCAGCATCGACCACATGGTCTTCGCAGGTGATATCGTGTCCAAAGTGGCGAAAGCCCTTTTCGATCCGGCAGCTGTCCATCATGTGCATACCGCAAAGCTTCAGACCCATGTCTTGCCCAGCATCGTGCAGCGTCTCGAACGCATGGCCAGCCATGTCAGACGAAACGTAAATTTCCCAACCCAACTCACCCACGTAAGTCACACGGTGTGCCCGTGCCAGTCCCATACCCAACTCGATCTCTTGCGCAGTACCAAATGGGTTGTTCTCGTTTGAGAAGTCTGCAGGCGAAACCTTTTCCAACAGCTTGCGCGCATTCGGCCCCATGATGGCAAGAACACCTTCGCCCGCGGTGACATCGGTGATCACCACATTGAAGTTGCCTTTGTTGCGCATCATCCATGTCTGATCGGCCAGACGGGTCGCCGCAGGTGTCACCACCAGATACGACGTTTCGGTCAAGCGGGTCACGGTCACGTCCGCCTCGATCCCGCCGGTCCGGTTCAAGAACTGGGTGTAGACGATCTTGCCATTAGGCACAGAATAATCGCCACCACCGATGTAGTTCATAAACGCCTCGGCATCCGGACCTTCGACCCGAAGTTTACCAAAAGACGACATGTCATACATGCCAACATTTTCACGCACGGCGCGGTGTTCAGCCGCAGAATTCTCAAACCAGTTCTGACGCTTCCAACTGTATTGGTACACGCGTTCCTGGCCTTCATTGGCAAACCAGTTGGCCCGCTCCCAACCAGCGATCTCTCCCATGACCGCGCCATGTTCTAGCAAGTGGTGATGGAACGGCGTGCGGCGCACACCACGTGCGGTCGCCTTTTGTAGATACGGGAAGTGATCGGCGTAAAGCAGACCCAGTGTTTCCTTGGAGCGCTCATAAAGATAGGTTTTGTTGCCCTGAAACGGTTGCATCCGGCTGATATCCACATCGCCCAGATCGAACGGTTTTTCACCGCTGTCCATCCATTCGGCCAATGTCATCCCTGCTCCGCCAGCAGATTGGATCCCAATTGAGTTGAAACCCGCAGCAACCCAAACGTTGTCCATCTCAGGTGCTAAACCAAGGTGGTATGCATCATCCGGCGTGAACGATTCCGGTCCATTGAAGAACGTGTGAATTCCTGCCTCGGCCAGCATTGGCATCCGGTTGCAGGCATCCTCGAGGATTGGCTCAAAATGATCGAAATCTTCTTGTAGCTGGTCAAACTCAAACGAGTCCGGGATACCGTTCATCGCCCAAGGTTTCGCGTTTGGCTCAAACGCGCCCAGCAGAATTTTACCTGCGTCTTCCTTGTAATACGCGCATTCATCCGGCACGCGCAAAACCGGCATCTGGGTCAGACCTTCAATGCTCTCGGTCACGATATAGAAGTGCTCACAAGCATGCAAAGGTACATTCACACCAGACATCTTGCCCACTTCGTGGCCCCACATGCCCGCGCAGTTAACAATCATATCGCATTCGATATGACCTTGATCAGACCCGTCATCAGTCACCCAGTCCACACCTGTAACGCGGCGACCATTCGTACTGGTGCCGGTGACCTTGATGCGTTCTTTTACCAACGCCCCGTTTTGGCGCGCGCCTTTGGCCAGCGCCAGCGCAATATTGGCAGGATCAGCCTGACCATCGGTTGGTAGCCAGACACCTCCGGTCACTCCGTCAAGATTGATGTGCTCGTAGCGCTCTAGAACTTCTTTGGGTGACAACTCTTCCACCGGCACACCGAAGGCCCGGGCCATGGCAGCTTGACGATACAGTTCTTCGCGACGTTCATCTGTCAGTGCAACAGAAACTGATCCCCCCTGACGCAGACCTGTGGCCACACCCGTTTCTTCCTCAAGGCCAAGATACAGCTCTGCCGAGTAACGCGCCAATTTCGTCATATTGGAAGTTGCCCGCAGTTGTCCAATCAATCCGGCCGCGTGCCAGGTCGTACCACTGGTCAATTGCTTGCGCTCAAGCAAGACAACATCTTTCCAGCCTTTTTTGGCCAAGTGGTACGCAACAGAGCAGCCAATCACACCGCCACCAATGATCACCACACGCGCTTTTTGAGGAAGACTCATCTCATTCTCTCCTTAATCCCGACACTGCCTGCCACACCTCGTTGAGGTTGGACTCATGGCCATGAATTTTCCCTAGACTGTCACGTTCTGCCTCGTGTCATACGGCTTGAACCGTCATGCGCCGCAATGATTTCGCCAACGTTCATCAACACGCTTCAGTCGAAAAACGGGGCATTCCATTTCGAAAACCATCGCTGTGATCCTCTTAAACAATGATGGTCACGACCCTACATTAACGAAGTAAAAACCTTATATATAAGAGGCTTTCCTCCATCTCACGCCCTCTAAGTGCTCTGATCACTCAGGTCATGAAGCGTGCCAAAAAAGATGCCACTTTTGACAACCTCAAGGGAACAGCCAAGCCGCTAGAGAACATACCAGAGCCAGCCGATGCAGTGATGAACCGGTCATTGACCGAATCACGTGCACGTCTCCCGCCGTCACGCTCAAGAAGCACGTTTAAGAATCTTAATTGCGATTGAAACTTTTTATAGATGAATGCGACCGCGAAACTGAGATGAAAGTGCTGGCAGACCTCCGGATGCGTCTTGCCACCGAGGCGGAAACCTATCGCAAATACGGCAAACATCTTCCCTTAAATGCAAACGGGCCGCTCTGTAGCTGAGCGGCCCGATGCGTTTGTCTTAGGCTAATGCCTTAGGTCGTCGCGTGGCTAGATTCTTCGCCCATTTCGCCAATGGTGCTGGGCACGCCTTCCTTCAGGCGCTTGCTGTCACGCAGGATCGCTTTGACCAGAGCAAAGCACATCGCCATCATCACCGCCGAGAACGGCAAGGCGCCAACGATCATCGCCGAGGTTAGGGCTTTCAGACCACTGATGGTGTTCCCATCTGCGTCCGTCTGCGTCAACAACAGCAGCGAGGCCATCACCAGACCAAGGGCAATGCCCCAGGAAATGATATGGATCGGACGCTTGGGTGACGCATCACCTGCCGCGTTAATGGTGTTCACGATCAAGATTGCGCTGTCCACCGTAGTAACCAGATAAGTCAGCAGCAGAACAAAAATGATCACCCACATGCACCAAGCCAGGTTTGGTGATAGCAGCACACCCATGGTCTCGAACAGCTGCTGTGTAGCTGGCGCGTTCAGGATGGCTCCACCAGCTTCACCGGTCAGTTCCAGATTGATCGCAGTACCACCGGCAACTGTGAACCAGACGAAGCACATGACGCCGGGCACAATCGCTGAACCGATCACGAACTCACGCACGGTCCGGCCACGTGAAACGCGCGCCAAGAACAGACCAACAAACGGCGCAAACGCAACCCACCAAGCCCAGTAGAAAATGGTCCAACCACTCTGCCATCCGGCCAGTTTCGAAATTTCCGACTCTGGATTGCCGTCTGATGTCCATTTGGTCAGCATCATCGATGGGAAGTTGATGATATAATCCCAAAGGCCAAAGAAGAACGCCTTGAAGGCAAATGCGGTTGAGCCAAAGACCATCAGAAAGATCAAAACAAAACACGACAGTGCCATGTTGGTGTTCGACAACCATTTGATGCCTTTACCAACCCCGGACAGGGCCGATATTGTCGACAGGAACATGATGACCATGATTGAAACGATAATAACGGGTGCAATCGGTTCCCCCAGATCGTTCAGCAACCAATCCGCACCGGTGATCTTATAGATTGCCGAGGCAAACTGGTTCACACCAACACCCAGCGTCACCGCGACCCCAAGGATCGTTGCTACAACCGCAGAGATATCCACGATATTGCCGAAAGTACCGCTTAGGGATTTACCGAAAAGCGAGGTAATGCCAGAGCGGATTGTCAGCGGCAGGTCGCGACGGTAGCTGAAATAGGCCAGTGACAGACCAATCAAGGAATAACAGCACCACGCTGTCACACCCCAGTGCAGGAACGACCATTTGTAGGCCGAGCGCACGTTATCCGCAGGCGCACCACTGGCGACGTTGTCTACAGTCGCACCAGTTGTCAAACCTTGGATGACTTCAGGGTTGTTCTGGAAGTGATACAAAGGTTCAGCGGTGGCGTAGGTCAGCATGCCAACCCCGATGCCAGCTGAGAACATCATCGAGAACCATGAAAAGCTGGAAAATTCCGGATCTTCCCCATGCGAAGACAGCTTGAGTTGCCCCGACGCAGGAAGAACGGCTAGCCCAAAGCTAACAATAAAGAATGCGCCCATCACGATCATGTACCAGACCGAGAAGTTCGCCATCACAAGCCCCTGGAGCGAGCCCAGCGCCGCGGCCGCATGCGATGGAAACACCAACGCCCAGATGACCAGAATGGCAAGGATTGCCTTACCACATATCGTCACCATGCGGTTGAAGCCTTCGTAATACCCGGAACTGTCCGTCTTAATCGGCAGATCCGTGAGTGGTGGTTGTAGAGACATCACTGTCCTCCCTAGTTTTTATTATTATGATGATTTACTGGTTCCACATCATAGCTCTGGAATATGCCGTAGCGTTTCACACTTGGGTCACAGCATTAAAGCTTTAGTGGGCTATTTCGAATGAACAAACCCGCCATGCATGGCAAAGGCGGCATTGCATATCTCTGGGCGACATGTCCGATTGCCGTTGGTTTGGCACCATATGCGTTTGCTTAACATCTATGTAGCGAACGGTTTTTATCCCATTTCAGTCAAGATAAATTTCGCTCAATGATAAAATACGAAATCTAGTTTCGAAGTTTTGCCATTAAAGTTATCACCTTCGGAATATACCAGTCCCAGCAGGAAAATTATTACCCCCCTTGGCACTATCAAAAAAACACAAAATGGCACTAAGATCGCCACAGCTGAATCAAAAACGCACCCCACCACAGGATCGTCTCACTTAGGATCAGCAGCCTTACGCTGCCTGCGAACTGCCTGTGGTGTGATATTGAAAAGCGTCCGATAATGGCGAGTAAAGCCGCTGGGAAACCCACAAGCCAGTGCGATCTCACTGATTGGCATCGTGGTGTTCAGCAACAAATTATTGGCCTGGTTCAAACGTAGAGCCCGATAATACTCTGTCGGGCGTGTCCCCAATCTGTCGCGAAACCGTCGCTCTAACGATCGGCTGGACACACCAATCAGACCAACAAGCTCGGCGATTGAGAGCGGCTCTTCGATATTTGCCTGCATCAACTCGACACATTCATCCAGCTCTTTGTCGCCGGTCAGAACAATACTTTTACCGCCATAGGGCTGTAGCGTACCCAGATCCCGGATCTGATCATGTAACAAGATATCCGCTACGGTCGACACCGTCGCCGACGGGAGATGCCGCGCCATGATCGTCAGGGTCATATCAACGGTTGATCCCATTCCAGCACTGGTGATGATCTGGCCACGTTCTGTTGCCAAAACCTGGCTACCATCACTCAACCCAATCTGCTCTTGCAACAGGGCACGGTTCTCCCAGTGCGTAGTTAAATCCGTACTGCCGCGTTCTTCGATAAAGCGGCTGGCGGCTTCTGCCAGCAAAATCACCTTACTGTTGCGCGCCACATAGGCATCGATCACCCGGCCCACCGACAGCCCGGCGCAATTTGGATCGGTATTCCCCAAGACAAAAACGTAATCAGCATCAGGGCGGGTTTCAAACGGAACGGTTTCCACCATCGCATCGGATAGACACCAAATGGGGCCGCCTTCTTTGGACAGAGATCGCCATTTGAATACCGGGCGTAACGACACCCGGTTAGCCAGCCGCAACTGATCCACGACAGCTGTATATTCCGTCAACACAAAGCCGTCGACCAACAGCAAATCAACCGTCACCAATCGGTCGTTATCATCTGCTGAAGTATTCATTCAGGACGCCTGCGCCGTATCAGAGCCAAACCGGCGGGCCAGCTCAGCAATATGTGCGGGTCCAACTTCACAACAGCCACCAACCATTGTGGCCCCCGCAGCACACCAATCTTCTGCAAAACCAGCATAGCGCATGGGATCCAGATCCTTGCGAGCGCTCAGAATATCAACCGTCGCCCCGATGGAATCAAAGTCTTCGGAAATACCCGTGAAACCATTCGCATACCCTCCTACGGGCAACCCCATTTTTGCCAGTAGCGGCATCGCCGCACTAACAGACTCGGGTACAGAGCAATTGACCAACAATGCCGCGGGTTTGAACTCAGCAATCAAAGGTGCCAAATCAGCTAACGCCTCGCCTGATCGCAACTTTGTGCCGTCCTGATCGTCCACAGTGACCGATACCCAGACAGGCTTTCCCGTTACGCTCGCGCCCATCAACCCACCGCGTGCCTGATCCACCGATGACATGGTTTCCAGAATGTGCACATCTGCATATTCTGCATGGATGCGTGCCAGTAGCGCATAGGCCTCGGCGGCTTGTTCTGCTGGTGGTGCCTTGTCTGGCTGATAGGAAAAGCCCAAGGGCCCAAGGGATCCAGCCACCAAACCACGCCCCGCAGCAGCTCGCGCATCAGAGGCAATCTGACATGACAGGCGGGATAGCTCTTCCAGCCGCTCTGGCATGCCGTGATTTTCCAAACGATCAGGCAACACCGAATAGCTATTTGTGGTGGCAACCTCCGCGCCCGCAGCAAAAAAATCATCATGCACGGCGCGCACCAGTTCCGGATTATCCAGCAGGGCTTGCACCGACCACAAAGACGTCGCGCGCCCAGAGCGGGCAATTAGTTCTTGCCCCATACCACCATCGAGAATTGTGATCTCACTCACCTTTGGCACTCCTGTTATCTTTAGTCTGTTGCTTTTACGCCCTTTGCCGCCCATGGCAATAACACCAACTTACCTGGCAGGCGTTTAGCCGCAAATTCTTCTTGAGCCTCGGCGATTTGATCCAAGGGATAGGTTTTTGACACCAATGGGCGGATGGCACCTTGATTGATCAGATCCACCAGTTTTCCAAACACCTGCGGTGATTGATAGGTTGATCCAAAGATTGTTAGGTCGTTGAGGTAGATTGTCCTCAGGTCCGTCTCAACAATAGGTCCGGCAATCGCGCCAGAGGTAGCGTAGCGCCCGCCCGGACGCAGCGCGTCAATCAACCCGCCCCAAGCGGGTCCGCCAACAAGGTCGATCACAACTTGCACTGTTTGACTGCCAGGCGTCTCTCCACGCCCTAGGATTTCATCCGCACCAGCCTGACGCACCATCTCAGCCTTTGCAGCGCTGGTTTGCGCAAATACATGCGCCCCACGCAGGCTGGCCAGTTGCACCGCGGCCATGCCGACCCCACCTGACGCGCCGGTAATCAGAACCGTTTCGCCTTTTTTAAGACCAGCCCGTTCAAGCAGACCCATTGCCGTACCAAAGGCGCATGGCATCGCACCGATCTCGATATCGCTGAGTGGCGAGGCGCTGACATCGTAGAGCTGATCAGCTGGAACACAGCAAAACTGCGCAAAAGCCCCGTTATATTCCGACCCCAAAGCCTGAAATCCGAACGGATTATCCTGGGTGGGCACAGGTTGATTGATAGGACAAGTCACCCTTTGGCCAATCTCAAACTGACTGATGCCATCACCAAGCACAACCACTTCACCACACAAATCGCCGCCCTGAATGAGCGGAAATTGTAGTGCACCACTCCAACCCCCGACCTCAACATCTTCGTCAACAGCATCCGTCGCACCAGTAACCTCTTTGGCATACCAGCCAATGCGTGTGTTGATGTCAGTGTTGTTAACCCCGGCGGCTAATACCTTGACCAATACTTCGTCCACACCGGGAACCGGCACCGGGATATCCCCTCGCCATTCGAGCATCTCGGGGCCACCATGATCAATTAGATAAACACCTGACATGGTACTGGGGATCATTTCGCTATCCTTTGAGCCGTCTACACTTTGGCTTCATCTTTCCATGCCCGATGCAACAAGCCAAGGATCATATCTCCAAACAAAAATCTAAGGGTCGTGCCATAGTTTCACGAATGGCATCTGCTTCGCGGGACAAAGTTGCCGTTCGAATTTCAGATAGTACGTCTGCTTGGTGATAAACCCATTGCCTCGCAAAGCGTCGCGTGAACATCCCAACGTTTGAGCTCCTTTGCGTCATCCACAGGTCTACCCCCATCGTAATCTAAAGACGTTGCGAAAGGGTCTGCGCTTAAAGATAAAAGATGCCGGACGACTTCCACAGACGACCAAGCAGCAGCGGTATGTAACGCAGTGTAGTCCAAGGAGAGGCACTGATTTACATCTCCGCCTGCGTTTACGAGCATGTCGATCATTTTGATCGTCAGCGTCGAAGCCTCGGGCGCCTCCAATTTCTCATAAACCCATATTTTGCAGTCAATTTCGAGCTGCAACGCTGTCTTTAGAACTGTGAAACCTTCGTCATCCACATAATTAACTTCCACACCTTTGCTAAGAACCCATTCTACTGATTTCGTACTGCCGGTACTAATCGCGTTTGAAAGCCACCGCTGCTCACCCCAAGGGTCCACTCCATGCGGAAAATCGCTTTCACTTGCCAGCTTTTCAAGAAATTGGGTGTCAGCTTGCAAGAACGCGTTCCAAGCATCTTCAAATACCGGCCAGTCTCCGTCTTTGAACAAATTCGGGCTCCAGTTTTGAGCGGCAAAAATATAATATTACCAAATATTTCACACATGACTAGTGAACACTATTGACTCGAAGCACTCAGCCCCGAAACCGTGATAAACGAAGGCCCCAATAACTTACCGGGGCCTTCGTCAATTCACGCCCGCAGGCGCTCGTTTTCAGGATCCCACAGGGGTTCGTCCTTTTGCACGACCGCTTTGCATTTTACACCGTAGATTTCCACCTGCAGCTCTGTGCCCGCGACGGCCAGATCGGTGCGGATCATGCCCAGCGCGACGCTGGCATTGACCCGGTAGCCCCACGCGCCAGACGTGGTTTCACCAACGATTCGTCCATCATGCCAGATGGTCGACATATAGGGCGCATCGGCATCACCCGCTTCCACGACAAGCGTAACAAAGCTTTTCTTCACGCCCTGTTGCAGCTCGTTTTGGATCGCGGCTTTGCCGATGAACTCAAACGGTTTATCCAGTTTCACAAACCGCCCAAGGCCCCCTTCAAGCAAGGAGTAATCAGTGCTTAGATCACCCTTCCAAGCACGGTAACCCTTTTCGATCCGCAAGGAGTTCAGTGCATACATGCCAAACGGCTTTGCGCCAGCCGCGATGATCGCATCATAGACTGGCACCATGGCATCGCCTTCAACATGAACTTCCCAACCCAATTCGCCAGCGAACGACACCCGGATCAGAAACGCCTTTTGGCCAGCGACGGTGGCAAACTGATGCGTCAACCAACCCTGTTCCAGATCTGCATCGGTCAGGCCTGACAAAATCTCGCGCGACTTAGGGCCAGTGACGATCAACGTATCACGTTCGGTCGTGGTTTCGCGAACGGTCACAGTATCTGGTACAGAATTGCGTACCAGATCACCATCGTGCCATTGCGCTGTGGCTGCTGTGATCAGGACAAAGTTGTCTTCGCCAATACGGATACAAGACATCTCGGTCAGGATACGACCGCGCACATCGGACACATAGATCAGGTTCATCCGGCCAACTTTGGGAATGCCACCGGTGCAGAATCCGCGCAGCCAATCATCCGCACCCTCACCCTGGAGCCACAGACGCGTAAAGCCCGGAAGATCAAGAACACCACAGTGATCGCGCACCGCTTCGCACTCTTCTTTGACGCGTTGCTCCCACGGGCCAGAGCGCCCCCAGGTGTGAGTGGATTCAAGTGATATGTCGTCGCCCGGCTGTGCGAACCAGTTGGCTCGTTCCCATCCATTGTAGGCCCCCATTACGCCGCCTAGCTCTTTGATCTTGGCGTGAACCGGTGACAGTTTTTTGTCGCGGGCTGCTGGCCATTCGTGCTGCGGGAAGTGCATTGCATATTCGTTGCCGTAAACTTCCATGCCCTTTTTAACGCAGTAGTCATGATCCGTATAATCGGTGTAACGACGCGGATCGACAGCCCACATATCCCACTCGGTTGCACCATCCACAATCCATTCGGCCAACACCTTACCAGCACCGCCACCTTGAGCGATACCAAAGGTGAAGACGCAAGCTTCAAAGGCGTTTTTCACGCCCGGCATGGGGCCGATCAATGGCAGGCCATCAGGTGCATAAGGAATTGGTCCGTTGATCACGCTACTCACGCCCGAGGTTGCCATCAGCGGCACTCGCTCCATCGCATCAGTAACGATGTCTTCGATCCGATCCAGATCGTCCTGCCACAGCTGGAAACTGAAATCCTCTGGCATAGGGTCTGCATCGGTTTCCCAGTGGGCCTTACAGTTCGGCTCATATGGGCCAAGGTTATAGCCGTTCTTTTCCTGACGCAGATAATAAGACACATCAACGTCGCGGATCAGTGGCAGTTTCTTACCGCCATTTTCTTTGGACCAAGCCTCAACCTCAGGAATCTGCTCGGTTAGTAGGTATTGGTGGCTCATCACCATCATCGGCACAGTACGCCCACCGTAGGGTTTGAACCACTCACCAACGCGCTGTGCATAATAGCCCGCAGCGTTCACAATATATTCGCATTCGATGTCGCCTTTGTCGGTGTGCACAACCCAGCTACCATCGTCATTCTGTGTCACGCCAGTGGCCGGGCAGAACCGAATAATTTTCTGGCCCATGTCGCGCGCGCCTTTGGCCAGCGCCTGTGTCACCTGTGCGGGATCGATATCGCCATCGGATGGATCCCACAAAACGCCTTCCAGATCATGGGTCTCCAGAAACGGATAACGCTCTTTGGTTTCTTCTGGCGTCCACATCTCCATCTCGATGCCCTGATACCGGCCCATGGAAAGGGCGCGTTCAAATTCCTGCATCCGCTCTTTGCTGTGCGCCAGACGGATAGAGCCCGATTGATGATAGTTCATCGGGTAATCAACCTCTTCACCCAAGCGCGAATACAGCTCGGTTGAATAGCGCTGCATGTTCATAATCGCCCAGCTGGTCGAAAAGGTCGGCACGTTGCCCGCCGCATGCCAGGTTGAGCCGGCCGTCAGCTCGTTCTTTTCCAGCAACACACAATCCGTCCAACCCTTTTTGGCCAGATGGTACAACGCAGAGCAGCCCATAACGCCGCCCCCGATGATAACAACCTTTGCTTTGGTTGGAATGTCAGCCATGATTCAGTTCCTTATTCATAGAAGTCATATTGTGGCGCGTCGCAGGAGATATCGTAGTAATCTCCCTTGTCCGCGATGAAGATGTGTTTTCCGGTTTTCAACTCAGTCGGCTGGGTCAACGTCCCCGCACCAATCGCGATACGGTTTTTCCCGATACGTTCAAAAAACAGGCTCGATCCGCATTCAGTGCAAAATCCACGGCGGGCAATGTCGGACGACGTAAACCATTTCAAATTTTCTGTGCCCGCAATTTCGACTGTATCAACTGGCACTGAAACAGAAGCCCAAGCATGCCCGCTTGTGCGTAAGCATTGGCCGCAATGGCATATTGTAACATCTGGCATTTCAGCCTCGATCACATAAGTCACAGCGCCACATTCACAGGATCCGGTGCATTTCATTGCATCACTCCCAAACCAGTCGGGCTGCAAGCCCAGTGAACATAATCGCAGACAAACGGTTCAGCAGTTTGGTTTTCGCTCGCAAGACATGCGCAAACACCCCGGCGGCGGCACCAAGCGACAGCGAAAACACCATGCCAAATACCAAAAATATCGCCCCTAATACCACAATCTGCATCCACATTGGGCCAATGGCCGGATCGGTGAATTGCGGAATAAAGGCAAAGACAAATAGCGCCGTCTTAGGATTTAGAACATTGGTCACAAACCCGCGTCGGATCGCGCGGCCAATGCTGACAGCAGCGCGCCCCTCGCCCAGATCGCCACTGGCACGCCATGCTTGCACGGCCAGAATCAGCAGATAAGCGGCCCCCGCATAGCGGATCAAATCATAAGCCAACGGCCAGGCCAGTAAAAGCGCCGACAGGCCCGCCGCTGCCATCACAACATGAAGCGCGACGCCCAGATTGACTCCCAGTGCGGCCGCCATGCCGATGCGTGAACCACCACTGATCCCGCTGGCCGAAACAAAGATGAAATCTGCCCCCGGCGTCAGGTTCAGCAGAATTCCCGCGCCAATAAAGGTCAGCAAAACCGCTGGGTCAAACTCTGTCAGAACCTCCCACATCATGACTCTCCCATGATCGGCAGGCCATCCGCGATATCGTAATAGTCACCCTTGCTGGCCACGAAGATATGTTTTTGCAGATTGATGTCGCTATCGTCTTTCAGTGAACCCAGCGAGAAACTGATCGTGTCCTCGTCATGCGCTTGCCAAAACAGCGACGATCCACATTTCGGGCAAAATCCACGACGCGCCTCTTCACTGGCCTCAAACCAGCGCACCGGGCCTTTGATGACGATCAGATCCTCAAGCACATAGGCTGAGGCCCATAGATGGCCGGATTGTCGGCGGCATTGGCTGCAATGGCAAACCGATGCGCCCTGTGCTTTGCCCTCTACTTCGTAAGACACCGCACCGCACAAACATTGTCCCTGCATCATATGTCGTCTCCTTTAACCTGTGGTAAAGTATCCGCAATCTTGTAGTAATCACCCTTGGTCTCAACGTGGATGTGCCGATCCAGATACAGATTTCCCGTCACCTCCAACGTACCCAAGGCAATGCGAATATGGTCGCTCTCATCCTCACGCCAAAACAACGTTGAGCCGCATTGTACGCAAAACCCAAGCGAACCTTCATTACTTGGGCGATACCACGTCAGCCCCTCGTCTTTGGTGAACCGCACAGCCGTTTGCTGTGCCCTCACCGCAGCAAAATAGTGTCCAGTCTGCCGACGGCATTGTTTGCAATGGCAGGCGCGCGGGTCCGCCAATCTGCCAGACACCTCGAAGGTGACCCCACCGCAAAGACACATCCCCTCACGCATCTTCGGCCCCGCTGAATTGTTGGTGTTGCGGCAGCCCGTCTTCAATCTCATAATATGCGCCCTTGCCTTCGACGAAGACATGGCTTTCCACATGCAAACCGCTGGGCTCCTCCAAGATCCCCATCGCAATCGCAGTTCGGTCCTGCCCCTCGGGCTTCCAAAACAGGGACGATCCGCATTGATCACAAAATCCACGTTTTGCCGTGTCGCTGGATTGATACCAGCGCAAACCGTCATCACGTGTAAATCTCATTGCAACATCTGTTGCAGATGTCGCCGCCCAAAAGTGCCCCGATGTGGTCCGGCATTGCCTGCAATGGCAGGCGATCGCTGGTCGCAAATCCCCGGTGATTTCAAAGGCCACAGCTCCGCACAGACAGCTACCCTTTTGCATTATGCTCTCCCCGGTGTGGCGGCGGCGCCCAACAGCACGCCATAGATGATGAAGCAAACTGCCAAACCGCGACGCAGCCAAACATTGAACACTGCCCCAAATGCCGCGCGCCCTAACCCTGCGCCGAGTGCCGTGTAGGTCAGATAGCTGAGTGCAGTCAGGCTCAGCGCAGTGGGAAATATAACCCACATCTGGGCGCCAATCGACACGCCGGGTTGCACGAACTGACTGAAGGCCGCCAGATATCCCGCCACGCTTTTCGGATTAATCACGGCAATCGCAAAAGCCCGCCAATAGATCGAGCCACTTGTTTGCCCATTAGCCTGGACAGGGCGGCGGGCTGTCACCCAGCTGCGAACACCAAGATAGATCAGGAACCCGGCGCCGATGAATTTCAACACTTGAAACGCCAGTGGTGAGGCCGCGATCAAGGCCGTCACTCCAACCGCCGACAAGCTCAGAAATAACGCCGCCTGTGTCAGGATCGCCGCAACCCCCGGCAGGCTGCGGCGGAAGCCCAGCGTCATGCCATTGGTGATGCAGTTCACCGCATTCGGCCCCGGCGTGACCACAAAGACCAGCCAGAACAGCGTGAATATGATCCAGGCGTCAAAACTCATTTCACGCCTCAATACACCGGCGGCGCGATCACCCAGATCGCAACAGCCGGTTCATCGTAAGGGTTGATCCATTCGTGCAATTCACCGCGAATGCGGAAACTGTCACCGGGGTTGATGGTGAATTGCTTGCCCTCAATCACCAGGTCCAGCTTGCCGGAAAGAACATAGCCCACCTCTTGCGTCGGGCGCTGCACTGGTGCAGCGATCCGGCTGTGTGGCTCAAAAGTGGAGTGCACCATCTCAAAATCATCGGTCAGATCTGGCGAGAGAAGCTCTTCGACCAGACCGGCCTCACCCGAGCCAATCTGCCGCCGGGCACTTTCGCGCACTACAAATCCGGCCTCTTCAGCCGGGGCTGTGGGCTGCCCAAAGAGCATCGACAGCGGCACGTCCAAGGCAATACCAATTTGGCGCAGGTCTTCGATGGAGGGTTCAGACTTGTCACGCTCAACCTGACTCAGCCATCCGACCGAACGCCCCAACGTCTCGGCCAGCGCACTGAGTGTAACGCCACGCGATTTTCGCAACGTACGCAAATCAGCTCCAAGGGTTTGTGTCCGGCTGATCTCGCGTTGGTGCATGATGGTTGCCCTCGTGAAAAAATTTACTTGAATTTCACGATGCGTCGCTTTCGTGAAATTTTCAAACATTTTTTCACGCCGCAGCGCAGCAACCCTTTATAGACGGGTAAAATAATTTTTCACAGGGTCTGAACCAGGCCTAAATAGCGCATTCGAATGCCTCTGTTACACCTTCAGACCATGCGAATCACTCCTGTAATGCGCCAAACACAGTCTGCAATATGGCCTTCAACCCATCGGCATCCGCCTGCGTGAAGGCATTTGATTGATCGCTATCAATATCCAGAACCCCCAGCAATCGGCCCGCGCGGTTATAGACCGGCAAAACCACTTCGGACCGCGTGCTGGTCGAACAGGCGATATGCCCCGCAAAAGCATCGACATCATCGACCAGTTGAACTTCACCTGTCCGTGCCGCCGCACCACAAACACCGCGTGCGAACGGAATGACCAGACAACCGTGGCCGCCTTGATAAGGCCCGATTTTTAATAACTCTGGTGCAGTGACACGGTAGAATCCCGTCCAATCAAACCGATTGTCTGCATGATGCAATTCACACGCGACTGTGGCCATCAACGCCACCTCATCGACCTCGCCGTCACAGAGCGCAGCAATGACCTTTTGCGCTTCATCGTAGTCAATTCTCATGGCTTTAGCCTTCCCTCGCCGTCAAAGCATCCACATGCGCCGCCGCACTCGCCGCCAGTGCCTGCAAGTTATACCCCCCCTCAAGGCTGGACACGACTCGCCCTTGGCAGCATTCATCCGCCAGATCGCAGATCGCGCTGGTCACCCACTCGAAATCCGCCTCGGTCAGGCGCAGACTGGCCAGCGGATCAGCGGCATGGGCATCAAAGCCGGCAGACACCAATATGAATTCTGGTTCAAACGCCGCTACGGCAGGTAAAATTTCCTGCCCCCAAACCTGCCGAAATTCGGTACTGCCCATGCCATCACGCAAAGGCACATTCAAAACATTGCCGTGCTTGCCCGTCTCATGTGCCCCGCCCGTACCCGGAAACAGGGGCATCTGATGGGAAGAGGCAAACATCACCCGTGCATCATCTTGCAACAGGTCCTGCGTGCCATTGCCGTGATGCACATCAAAATCCACCACCGCCACGCGGGACAATCCGTGCCGCTCCAATGCATGTTTCGCCGCAATCGACACGCTGCCAAACAGGCAAAAACCCATCGGCAATTCATACTCGGCATGGTGCCCCGGTGGGCGACAGGCGACAAAGGCATTCTGCGCCTCACCCGCCATAACCATATCCACCGCCTTGACCGCCCCACCGGCGGCCCGCAGGGCGGCATTCAACGACTCTGGTGACATCCATGTGTCGCTATCAAGTGGCTTGATTCCCAACTCAGGCAATGCCTGTTCGATCTCATCCAAATGGGATTGTGGGTGCGCCAGCAAAATGTCCTCAACCACGGCCAGAGGCGCATCGATACGCCGCACATCCTTGCCCTCCAATGCAGCCAGGATCGATTCCAAACGGCCCACACATTCCGGATGTCCCGGCGGGGTAACGTGATTCAGGCACTCTAAATGGGTGATCAGCGCTGTTTTCATGAGAGTCCTCGTAGTAGTTTGAGGCACCCTATGTCCGCATAATACGGTTGTCACGCCGCAGACCTCAGAGAAGTTCGGCGAAATCCTGCGAAAAACACGACTTCACCCATAATTGTTGCCATTTTGCGCATTTCGGCATTGACGGCGCATAGCTTACATTGAAAAAGACCCGCTGAATTGCTATTTTATAAATTATGTTCCGGCATCCAGACCGGAGTGATGTGCAACCCAGGAGGACAATGTCCTGTCTAATACGACTGATGCGGCCAACACCGCAGATCATGAAGCCTCGGATTCAGGGGCCGACATGAGCGCAGGCAGCGAAACCCAACTCTCGCATATCCTTTCCTCACTCGACGATGATAAGGCCGAAGACATCGTGCAAATTGATTTGCGCGGCAAATCTCCTATGGGTGATTACATGATCATCTGCTCAGGTCGCTCTTCACGTCAGGTTGCGGCTATTGCTGAAAAGCTGACAGCGCGCCTGAAACGTGATTTGAATGTCTTTAGCAAAATAGAAGGCAAAGATGCTGGCGATTGGGTTCTGATCGACACTGGCGATATCATCGTGCATGTCTTCCGCCCAGAAGTCCGCGAATTCTATCAGCTTGAGAAAATGTGGCTGCCCAATGCGCAGGCCGCAAGTTCACCCAGCTGAATGCGCGCCCATATCTGTGCTGTCGGGCGTATGCGCCCCGGCCCCGAGCGGGACCTTTTGGACGACTACCTCAAACGATTTGACCGCACTGGTCGTGCCCTCGGGCTTGGCCCGGCTGCCATGGCCGAAGTCGAAGACAAAAAGGGCGGCGGCATGCAGGCCGAGGCCCCGCTGTTGGAGCGCGCGATTCCCAAAGGGGCCTATGTTGTTGCCATGGACGAGCGCGGCAAGCTGCTAACGTCACCTCAGTTCTCTGAACTTCTGGCACGGCAACGGGATGCGGGTCGCTCTGACATTGCCTTTCTCATCGGTGGCGCAGATGGCATCGCGCCAGAACTGCGCGCAAAGGTGGATTTCAAACTATCCTTTGGCACCATGGTCTGGCCCCACATGTTGGCACGGGTGATGCTGTCTGAGCAACTCTATCGCGCCGCATCTATTTTGGCCGGCACTCCGTACCACAGGGTCTGAATAGCGCCGCACCGTAAGGCAAAACCCGGCCTTGGGCCGGTTGTACCCTTGATTCCAGGTAATTCTCTTTCGCAGCTACATTGCCAGAAACTCCATGAAATTATGACATGCAGCGACCAATCCAACCTCAGGCTACAAAAAAGCGGCAAGAAGCTAAAACTGTTAACGCAAACGCAGTTTCCACCTCTCAAGCTTGCCGTTAGAAGGACCACGTAACACCCGGAGGTCCCATGAGCATTCCCAAACCTGTTGTCCTGTGCATTCTTGATGGTTGGGGGCTGTCTGATAAGACCGAAGGGAATGCGCCAGCGCTGGCTAATACGCCGAATTTTGACCGGCTGATGCATAACTGCCCCAACAACACACTGATCACCCATGGCCATGATGTTGGTTTGCCCAAAGGGCAGATGGGAAATTCCGAAGTGGGGCATATGAATATTGGCGCAGGCCGGGTTGTCGAAATGGACCTACGCCGGATTGATCGTGCAATCGACACTGGCACCTTTGCTGACCTGCCCGGATTAAAGCGTTTCACCAACGCGGTCCTGGCCACTGGTGGCACCGCGCATGTTTTGGGTGTTTTGTCTGATGGTGGGGTGCATTCACACATCGAGCATATGATCGAAACCGCGCGCGTTCTTGTGAAGAAAGGACTGCGCGTGGCCATTCATGCCTTTACCGATGGGCGCGATGTGGCACCGGTTTCAGCCAAGCACTATCTCGAAGACCTACACGATGAACTGCCAGAAGGCGCCTACATCGCTACCGTGTCAGGCCGCTATTACGCGATGGACCGGGATAATCGCTGGGAGCGGGTGGAGCTGGCATATCAGGCGTTGGCCATGGCCAAAGGCTATACTGCAGAAAATGCCAGCGCAGCCATTGACAACGCATATGGCAAGGGACGCACAGACGAGTTTATCAAACCTCGTGTACTGGGTGACTACGCTGGCATGAAAGACGGCGATGGCATTCTTAGCCTGAATTTCCGCGCCGACCGCGCCCGTGAAATTCTGGCCGCCTTTGCTGATCCCAGCTTTGATGCCTTTGACACTGGTAAGCGCCCCAAATTTTCCATCGTCAGCGGGTTCACCGAATATTCCCGCAACCATAGTTCCTATATGGATTGTATTTTCCCTGACAAAGCGCCGCACAACACTTTGGCAGAGTGGGTCGCTCAGCATGGCCGGACCCAATTTCATATCGCCGAAACTGAAAAATACCCACATGTCACCTTCTTCCTTAACGGCGGGCGCGAGGCCCCGGTAAAAGGCGAAGAACGTTATATGGCGGCCTCGCCCAAAGTTGCGACTTATGATCTGCAGCCGGAAATGTCCGCGGGTGAGGTGACTGAACATTTGATCGGTGCAATCCAGAAACGTTTTGACCTGATCATCGTAAACTTTGCCAATCCCGACATGGTCGGACACACAGGTGATATTGCTGCCGCCATTGTGGCCTGTGAAGCAGTTGATCAGGGATTGGGTCAGGTGCTTGACGCATTGGATCATGCAGGGGGCACGATGATTGTGACCGCTGATCATGGCAATTGCGAAATGATGATCGATCCGGAAACAGGTGGGCCACACACGGCGCATACACTCAACCCCGTGCCGGTCATTCTGGCGGGTGGACCGGACGGTGCAGCATTGCGCAGTGGACGTCTGGCGGATCTAGCCCCAACAGTGTTAGACTTGATGGAAATACCTCTTCCTCCAGAGATGACCGGGCAGACTCTGATTACATGAAACACCTGATCCTTCTTTGCCTGCTGATCTGTGCCGCCCCTGTGATGACACAAGGCAACCCTGCGCCCGTGCGCCCGCAGGCGCGATCGACCCCAGCGGATGAGGCGCGTGCGGCTTCGGTCAGGTTGGAAAAGGCCACCACATTACTCGACAATGCAAAAACTGCACGCAATCGCGTCAAAGCCCTGTCTGCCGCCATCCACGCCTATGAAGACGGATTGCAAGCGATGCGCGAAGGTCTGCGTCGCGCCGCGATCCGCGAAGCCACCTTGATTGCAGAATTGAACAGTCGCGAGGAAGAACTGGCCAACTTACTGGGTGTTTTGCAGAGCGTTGAACGCACACCGACCCCGGCCTTGCTCGTGCATCCGGCTGGCCCCATGGGCACCGCCAGATCTGGCATGATATTAGCTGATGTCACCCCAGCGTTGAATCAACGCGCTGAGCACCTGCGCCGCACATTGCAGGAGGTCAGCATTCTGCGCAGCCTGCAACAAACCGCGGCAAATACCCTGGCCGATGGTCTGCGTAATGCCCAAACTGCCCGTTCCGAACTCAGCCGGGCCATTTCTGATCGCACCAACCTACCGCAACGCTTTACTGAAGACCCTATTCAAACGGCTTTGCTCATTGCCTCAACCGAGACCCTGGAAAGCTTTGCCAGTGGTCTCAGTACCATCGCTGTTGACGAGGTTCCCGGCAGTTTACCGGATATCACTGATCGCAAAGGACAGCTTCCGTTGCCAGTACAGGGGCAAATCTTGCGCAGCCCGAATGAAGCTGATGCCGCTGGCGTCCAACGCCCTGGGTTGATCATGGCCACCCGCCCTCATGCGCTTGTCACAACACCGGCAGCGGCTACGATCCGCTACCGCGGACCGCTACTAAACTATGGCAATGTGGTGATTCTTGAACCGCAATCCGGCATTTTGCTGGTGCTAGCCGGGCTCGATCAGGTCTATGGCAACACCGGCGAGGTCCTGCCAGGCGGTAGCCCCGTGGGCCTGATGGGCGGTGATGACACGCAAACCGACGCTCTTTTGATCGAAAATGATCAAGGGGCTGGTACTGCCCAGCCAGAAACGCTTTATATAGAACTCAGACAAGATAACGTTCCGGTGGACCCAACCCTATGGTTCAGCACCGAATAGCAAGGATGACCAAACGATGAAAAAATTCCTGATGGCCGCCGCAGCCGGCACATTGACCGGGGCCATTGTCACAACGCAGGTCGCGGCCCCCTTGCTGGCTCAGGAAGCGGAAAAATCCCCCAACGTCTATGAACAGCTTGATCTGTTCGGCAACATCTTTGAACGCATCCGTGTACAATACGTTGAAGACGTTGATGAGAGCGACCTGATCGAAGCGGCAATAAATGGTATGCTGACCTCGCTTGATCCCCACTCAAGCTATCTGTCACCGGATGATGCAGATGATATGCGCGTGCAGACCCGAGGCGAATTTGGCGGGTTGGGCATTGAGGTCACGCAAGAAGACGGTTTTGTCAAAGTGGTCTCGCCTATCGATGGTACCCCCGCTGATGAGGCCGGTGTCGAAGCGGGTGATTTCATCACACAGGTTGACGGTGAAAACGTACTGGGCCTGACCCTTGATGAAGCGGTCGACATGATGCGTGGTCCGGTCGGATCCGAAATTGTCATCACAATCGTACGCGAAGGTGAAACCGAACCCTTTGACCTAACCATCACCCGCGACACGATCAAACTCACGGCCGTGCGTGTACGCACCGAACAAGACAGTGTCGTCCTGCGCGTCACCACCTTTAACGACCAAACTTACAAAAATCTTGAAAGTGGTCTTGCAGAACAAATCGAAGAGGCTGGCGGATTTGACAGCGTCAACGGCGTCATTCTTGATCTCCGCAACAATCCCGGTGGCCTGCTAACACAAGCGATCAAGGTTTCTGATGCATTTCTGGATAAAGGTGAAATCGTTTCAACCCGTGGACGCGACCCACAGGACGGCGAACGCTTCAATGCCACAGATGGTGACTTGATCAATGGCAAACCGATGGTGATCTTGATCAATGGCGGTTCTGCCAGCGCATCAGAGATTGTTGCCGGTGCATTGCAAGATCACCGTCGCGCCATCGTGGTCGGCACCAAAAGCTTTGGAAAGGGTTCTGTTCAGACGGTCATGCCACTACCGGGTGACGGTGCCATGCGCCTGACGACCGCGCGCTATTACACACCGTCTGGTCGATCCATTCAGGCCCTTGGCGTGTCCCCCGATATTCTGGTCGAACAGCCCCGCCCCACCCCAGAGAACGAGGAAGAAGAAAGGTCAGTTTTCGGCAACCGTTCTGAGGCAGATCTGCGCGGCAGCTTGAACAACGATAGCCTGACCGAAGACGAAATTCGCCAGATCGAGGAAGACCGCGCTCGCGCCGAAGAATCCGCAAAACTGCGCGAAGAGGATTATCAACTGGCCTATGCCATCGACATCCTCAAAGGCCTGTCGGCCCTGCAAACCGAAGAATAGAGCTTGATCAAATCATTCTGCAAAAAGCCGGGGCAATCGCTCCGGCTTTTCCATTTCATGCCACTTCGTAGGGAATAGATTCACCCTTGCACTTCGAAGTGGTCTTCGCGCAGCAACGCCGCACCATCCGCCTGCAGCACCCAAAGTTCTTTGGTGATAATCCCGTGGGCATTGTTCATCGTCCAAGACGCTGAAATCACCGCGGAGGCTTCATCAAGCACCTCAAGTTTAACACCTGAATAATCCACATTGGAAAACCCTTTTCCAATCAGATCCGTCCAAAACGCCTGAATAGCTGTCCGCCCCTTGAATTCACCAAATGGCGTTACAACCATCAACGCATCTTCCTCATAGCAGGCAGCACAGCCTGCTGCGTCTCCGGCATTAAAGGCTGCTTTCCAAACAGCCAGCTTATTCTGCGCTGCGGTTTCAATTTTAGTTGCCATCATGTTGCTCCAGTTTTGTAACTTTATTAAAATTCAATTGCGATGATCAGACACATAAAACAAGTTTTATTGTTCTAAATTATTGTTTAGTAATATTAAACTATGACACCCAATACCAATGACCTTCTCATCTTTTTGACCCTCACCGAGACCCGCAGCATGACCATTGCTGCGCAACAGACCGGATTAACCAAATCCGCTATAAGCCAGGCACTTAAACGGGTCGAAGATACACTCGGGGCAAAGCTTCTTTTCAGAACAACCCGATCGATGTCATTGACTGAAACCGGCTCCAAGCTGATACCTGCATGTCAGACCCTCAGGCAAGCGCAGCAGGAGTTGCAGCAAACACTCACGGCTGCGCAGATCAGACAAGGTGAGACATTGACCATTACCGCGCCCCATGCTCTTTGCCATTCTGTTCTGGTTCCTATCCTATCCGACCTAGCAAAAACGCAGGGCATAAAACCACGCCTTATCGCCGAAGATAGCCCAGTCAACCTTGTAGAACATCAGATTGATCTGGCCATTCGTGTGGGGGCAAGTGCTCCGCAGTCCGCCCATATTTCTCGTATCGGGACTCTACGTGAAAGCATATATGGCGCACCGCATTATCTTGAGCGCATGGGCAATCCGCCAATAACCCTGCTGGACCTGCAGAATTGGGCACATATTGCTAATGATTGGCAAGGCAACCCAATCAGGTATCGATCCTCGTCTGGCGAAACGCTGCAAGTTCTCCCCGCAGCCCGCAGCAACACAATTCTTGGGGTAAAAGCCTTTGTCGAAGACGGATTTGGTATAGCGCTTCTCCCGGACTTAATTGCGCAAGGCAGCAAGACACTGGTACAGCTTTTGCCAATCTCAGAAACCCCAATATATGCTCTGCACCAGCACGGAAAAACACCTCCTAAAAATGTAAAGGCGCTGATATCACGACTCCGAAACGCTCTGCGGTGAAGTCCATATTACGCTGGCCCTCGGACGCTACCGAAGGCCAGCGTAAACATGAAGCCTACTTCAACAGCTTACCCCGCAATCAAGCTGATCACAAAAAAGATCAAGGCCGACAGTATCGCGGCGGCAGGCACAGTAATGACCCAAGCTGCGATAATGGTCAGGAAGTGTGATCTACGCACCAGCTTCCGGCGACGGCGTTCCTCCAAAGGCTGCACATCCGCTGCGGGAACGGCAATCCGTGCTTTCTTCATGCGGCGCTCAGCATCCCATTCACGGAAAAACCCAACCCCAAAAACGCCCCCCACGGCAATGTGGGTTGAGCTGACCGGCAAGCCTAGCCAACTGGCGACAATCACGGTGATGGCTGCCGACAGGGCGACACAATAGGCGCGCATTGGGTTCAGCTTAGTGATCTGGCTGCCCACCATTCTGATCAGCTTAGGTCCAAACAGGAACAAACCAAAGGAAATCCCCAGTGCGCCAATCACCATCACCCAAAGCGGAATAGAAACGGCCGCGGTGAAATCCCCGGATTGCGAGGCTTGCACAATCGCAGCCAACGGCCCGACGGCGTTCGCCACATCGTTGGCTCCATGCGCAAAACTCAACAAGGCAGCCGACACTACCAGCGGAATACCAAACAGAACTTTCAGTGATTTGTTGCGGTTTTCCAGACCAACAGATTGGCGCCGGATCACCGGGATCATGATAGCCCAGACCAGCGCGCCAACGGCCGCGCCGATCATCAATGCTGTCAGAAGATCGATCTTGATAACTTTCTTCAGGCCCTTCAGTGCCAAATAGGCTGCAAATGCCCCGCCCATGATCCCTACCAAGATGGGCACCCATTTCCGCGCGGCCGCAATTTTGTCATCCTGATAGATGATGCGCTCTTTGATAAGAAATAGGAAACCTGCCGCAATTGCACCGCCCAGAACTGGGGAAATCACCCAGCTGGCAGCAATCTTGCCCATTGTGGCCCAGTTCACGGCAGCAAACCCTGCTGCAGCGATGCCAGCGCCCATCACGCCACCGACGACCGAGTGTGTCGTTGATACCGGCGCGCCGATCCATGTCGCCAGATTAACCCAAAGCGCTGCCGACAGAAGTGCTGCCAACATTGCCCAGATAAAAACAGACGCGGTTTGCATACTTTCTGGTGCGATAATGCCTTTGGCAATGGTGGACACAACATCGCCCCCTGCCAACAAGGCCCCAGCACTTTCAAAGACAACAGCGATTGCAATCGCCCCGCCCATGCTTAGCGCATTGGCCCCCACCGCTGGGCCCATATTATTGGCCACATCATTCGCACCGATGTTCAGCGCCATATAGGCGCCGAAACCGGCGGCGATAATCACAACAAAGGTGTTGGTGGATTCGCCAAAGAAGACCATCGCTAGAAGGCTAGCCAACACCACAAATACCAGCGAGATACCCGGCCCAACCAATGGGCGCGCCACATAGGCCGTTGCCCGTTCAAGGTTGGACAACCGTCCAAGGTCACGGTCCAATGTCTCCAGGTGACGGGTTTCTAAATCATTGTTGGGCATTTTTCTCGCTCAGCTGATCCACGTTTAACTGCGCGGGTAACAGAATTACCTGCGCAGCTCAATCGGCGGAAACTGAGATGTCCGAATATGTGTAATGTGAGTGTCTTTTACACCAATCAGCGCTTTTTCAGGCTTTTCAGAACATCTTGGCTAGCAAACCCATCCGGTTTCAGACCCACTGATTTTTGATACGCAACAATGGCCTTGCGAGAGTTCGGGCCAATGATTCCGTCGATTTTCTCAATCTTATAGCCCTTGCGCTTGAGACGCTTCTGCATCTCTTTGCGCTCTTCAAAGCTCAACGGGTCATAACCACGTGGCCATTTGCCTTGAATTGGTGGCTTACCTTTGAGCCGGTCGCTCAGATGTCCGACACCCATCACATAGGCGTCAGAGTTGTTATACCGCGTAATGACCTTGAAGTTGTTGAAGGTCATAAACGCAGGTCCGGATTTTCCCGCAGGCTGATAGATAGATGCGCTGCCATAGTCCCGTACGGGGCGGCCCTGCATATCAACAACGCCCGACTGAGCCCAAGCTGATGGCATCTTTTTGGTCTTGCGCGAGACGCTGAACCCATTAGGAACGCGCACTTCGACGCCCCAAGGCTGGCCTTTTTTCCACCCGTGCCGTTGCAGGTAAGCCGCGGTCGAGGCCAGCGCATCCGATGGGTCATCTGACCAAATGTCACGTCGGCCATCACCAGTGAAATCAACGGCATAAGCCTGATATGAGGTCGGGATGAACTGCGTGTGCCCCATGGCGCCGGCCCAGGAACCTTTCAGGTTTTTCGGGGTCGTATCACCTGTTTGCAAAATCTTCAGCGCCGCAATCAACTGCTTTTCAAAGAACGCCCCACGCCGCCCATCATAGGACAATGTCGCAGTCGCCTCGATCACCGGGATCGTACCACGACGTTCGCCGTAAGTGCTTTCCATGCCCCAGACAGCCGCAACCACTTCTTTGTCGACACCATACGCTTTTTCAATCCGCTCCAGCGCGCGACGATGTTTCTTCAAGGCCTTTTTGCCATTATCCACCCGGACAGGCGAAGTGGCATTGTCCAGATAATCCCATATCTGGCTTTTAAATTCTGACTGATTGCGATCTTTTTTGATGATGTCCGCATTGTAGCGCACACCCTTGAAGGCGCGATCAAACACTTGTGGACTGATCCCTTGCGCCAATGCGCGGCCTCTAAAACCTTTGACCCAATTGTCAAAACTGGCATTTCCGGTGGCAACTTTCATGACATCATTTGTTGCATTGTTTTGCAAACCCTCAGGCCGGATTACCGGACGCAAAACCTTTTGCGGCGCCACAGAGGCCACTGTGTATTCGCCGACTTGCGCATTTTCAGGCCGCTCTTTTGGCCGCAAAGATGTTTCAACCGGAGCAGCAATTGCCACCGTTGCAAAGCTAGAAATCACCGTAAACAAAAGAAAAGAACGCATTGCTCAGCCTCATACTATGTTTTCTTGAACATAGACCGGCCTCTGCAAAAGCAAAAGGTAGCAATCGCGGTGATTGCGAACTCTTGCCACTTATGTTCGGCTGCGCTTGACCTTGCGCTTAACCTTATCCGATTTACGCTTTGATTTGACATGTTTACGCTTAGCGCCACGTCCCTTATGAGATCCGCCACCGCGTTTGACTATTTTGCCATCAAGGCTGATCAATTCCAGCGCGACGCCGCCCGTAACGGGTGCGGCTTCGCTCAGTTTGACCGTCACCCGCTGGCCTAATCCGATCACGATACCCGTGTCAGAGCCGGTCAAAGTGCCCGCATCCCGATCCAAATGGTAATATTCTCGCCCCAAAGCCCGCATCGGGATCAACCCGTCTGCCCCGGTTTCGTCCAACCGCACAAAGGCGCCAAAGTTGGCAATGCCGCTGATCCGACCGGTGAATTCCTCGCCCAAACGTTCAGACAAAAACGCCGCCAGATACCGATCATTGGTATCACGCTCAGCGATCATCGAACGCCGTTCGGTATCAGAGATATGCTTTGCAGTGCCCTCCAACCGTTCAATATCGTACGGCTGCAAGCCATCCTCACCCCAGCCATGGGCGGACACCAAGGACCGATGCACAATAAGATCTGCATAGCGTCGAATGGGAGAGGTGAAATGTCCGTATGACCGCAACGCCAGCCCGAAATGCCCGAAGTTCGTCGGGCTATAGTAAGCCTGCGTCATTGACCGCAGGGTGGACATATTGACCACCTCGGCATGATCTGTTCCCGCCGCGGCATGCAACAAAGCATTCAGGTGCGCAGTTTTCAGCACCTGGCCTTTGGCCAACACCAGCCCTGCAGTTTGCGCCACTTCCCGCAAGCTTTCCAGTTTCTCTGGTGCGGGTTCTTCATGTACGCGGAACAGCAGTGGTGACTTTTTGGCCGTCAATGTCTCGGCGGCGGCCACATTGGCCAGAACCATGCATTCTTCGATCAGTTTATGAGCATCAAGTCGCTCCGTAAAACTGACTGACGACACCTTACCGTCTTCGCTCAACACAACCTTGCGTTCCGGTAGATCCAGATCCAGCGGCTGGCGCTGCGCCCGGGCCTTTTTCAAGGCCGCATATGCCGCGTAAATTGGAAGAATAATATCGTCCATCAAAGGGGTGCATTTTTCATTTGGCGCACCATCGACGGCTTGCTGCACTTCGGCGTAGTTCAGGGAAGCCACTGACTTCATCAACCCGCGCACAAAACGCTGGCCAATCTTGTTGCCGTCGGCATCGATCTGCATGCGCACCGCAAGACAAGCACGCGGCACCCCCTCATGCAAAGAACACAGATCACCAGACAACCGGTCCGGCAGCATCGGCACAACGCGGTCTGGGAAATAGCTTGAGTTGCCACGTTTGCGGGCCTCGGCATCCAGCGCAGAGCCCGGCTGCACATAATGAGCAACATCGGCAATCGCCACCCAGATGACGTGACCACCCTCATTTTTCAGATCATCATCGGCGTGTGCCCATACCGCATCGTCATGATCCCGCGCATCAGGCGGATCAATAGTCACAAGTGGCATATCGCGCAAATCCTCACGACCACTCATACCAGCGGGTTTCTTGCTGTCTGCTTCCGCGATCACCTCGTCGGGGAAATCATCAGGGATGCCATGTTGCCGGATTGCAATCAGTGAAACTGCCTTTGGCGCACTTGGGTCGCCCAGACGGGAAGTAATGCGCGCACGTGGCAAACCCATGCGGCCCTTTGGCCCGGCTTGTTCTGCCTCGACAAGTTCGCCGTCTTTCGCACCGCGAACCCCATCAGAGACCACAAGCCATTCTTTGTTGTCGCCTTTATCAATGGGCAAAATGCGCCCACCTTCGGCCCCTTTGCGGAAGATCCCCAATACTTTTTTCGGGTTGGTCCCAATCCGCCGGATCAAACGCCCCTCATAGTGATGATCTTCGCCAGTCACTTCTTGCAGGCGGGCCAAAATACGGTCGCCTTCGCCCAACGCCGGGTCACCCGCACGTGGAATCATCAGAACCACCGGCTCGGCCCCCTCGCCGTGCCATTCAAGCGCAGTCGCAGTCAGATCGCCATCATTGGTTTGCCCGGAAACCCGCAACACGCTAACAGGTGGCAGTTTTTCAGGATCAAGATAGGTTTTCTTGGATTTTGCCAGATGACCTTCGGCCTCCAGCTCCTTAAGCATGCGCTTAAGATCAATCCGCGCAGCCCCTTTGATACCAAAGGCTTTGGCAATATCACGTTTCGTGGTTTGGGTCGGGTGTTCAGAAATCCATTCAAGAATCTCTGCTTTTGTTGGCATCTGGCTCATTCCATCGCCGTAACACGATAATGAAATTGGTGACAGGGGAATGCAGGACAAATCCAAACATGGCCGTAGGATTGACAAATATCCATCACAGGCCAGAGATAGGGTGATGACTATTGAAACGCTCTTATCGCAATTTCCACGCGCCTGCATGGGGCATCTTCCCACGTCGCTTGAGGCCATGCCCAACTTGGGCGCGGCACTCGGACTTGACCTGTGGATCAAGCGTGATGACTGCACCGGGATCGGGATGGGCGGCAACAAAGTTCGCCAGCTCGAGTTTTATCTGGGCAAAGCGCAGGCCATAGAGGCCACGCAGGTATTGATCACTGGCGCAGTACAGTCAAATTTCGTGCGCACCACGGCGGCAATGGCCGCACGCCTTGGCATGGGCTGCCATATCCAGCTTGAAGAACGCGTGCCCGATCCATCACCGCTTTACCGAGAAAACGGGAACGTGTTGCTCAACAAACTGATGGGGACCACTCTCTATAGCTATCCCGAAGGAGAGGACGAAACAGGCGCAGATAGGCGACTGCGCGAAATCGCAAAAGGTCTGAAAAATTCCGGAGAGATTCCATTCATTGTCCCGTTATCGGCAGACCACCCCCCAACCGGGGCGTTAGGCTATATCGACGCGGCGCGTGAACTCAGCAACCAATCGCAGACATTTGATGCGATTTACATCGGTTCCGGCTCGGCGCTCACTCACTGCGGGCTGTTGTTTGGCTTACGTCTACTCGGCGATCAGACACCTGTCATTGGCATCTGTGTGCGACGTGATGCAACAACGCAAACAACGCGTGTGCACCAACGCCTTGAAGATCTTTCACAGCTTTTGGAGTGTGAAAATCCAACTAACGGCGCGGACATTATTCTGGATGACTGCGCCCTTGCCCCCGGCTACGGAAAAATGTCGGATGACACGCGCAATGCCATCACTCTGGCCGCCCAGAAAGAGGGCCAGTTTCTGGACCCGACCTATACCGGAAAAGTCATGGCTGGACTGATCTACCATGCGCCCGAACGACAGCGGCAGAAAATATTATTTTGGCACACCGGCGGCCAACCCGCAATTTTTGCCTATGCTGATGACTTTGGGTTCAGTGCAAAATGATCATCCCCATCGGATTGTTGGCCGCCTTCATTCTTGTGTTGTTGTTCACCAACCGGCGTACGCGAAACTGTCGTTGGCGTGAAAATCGGAAGGACAATCAGCCCGGCGCTTACAAGTATAAATGCATGACCTGCGGTGCCGAGGTCTTTACATCAAACGCAAAACCGCCTTTGGATTGCGCAAGGAAACCGTCAAGCCGCCGAGGTGCCCCATGACACAGCCCATTGATGCCGCAGAACGCCGCGCCGTAAAACCTGTCATCTGTTATCCGAACGAGACACTGCCTGAACCTGACCTCGCACTCTATCAGTCGGCCCGCTCCACCGCGACGAAAGTGGATGAGGTTCTGATCCAACCCCGAGAGGCGGACACATTCCGCGTACAGGCTGGACACTTTTTTCGTATTTCGTCGGTCGAGGGACCTCAGGTTGGCGACTTAAACTTGTGGAATGCCGATGACATTTCAGAGCGATTCTATTCCGGAAAATCCCGCGCGTTGCATGGCACACATCTGACTACCGGCGAGCGTATGTGGACATCCTTTCCCGGCATGCGCCCGATGGCCACGATCACTGACGACACACTTGGTTGGTACGGCATTGATGAATATGGCGGATCGGTTCACGATGTGATCGGAACCCGCTGTGACCCTTACACCGGCAACCTGCTGAGCGGTTCACAATACCATCATTGCTGTCATTCAAACCTGACCCGTGCTTTAGCGGATGAACTGGGTATGTCGTTGGAAGAAGCAGAGCCGCATGTGCATGATGTTCTTAACGTTTTCATGTGCACGGGCTTCACCCGCGACACCGGCCAGTACTTTATGAAAGCCAGCCCCGTTCGTCCCGGTGATTACCTGGAGTTCTTTGCTGAGATCAATCTATTGGGCGCAATGTCTGCCTGCCCGGGAGGTGATTGTTCGTCCGAGCATTCAAGCGATAGCGCCGCGTGCTACCCTATGCTGATTGAGGTTTTCTCTCCAGCAGAGGGCGCTCTTGGCGAGTGGCAAAGTCCTGCCCGCAACGGCTATGATCGCAGTCACGGACGCTGGGTTTAGCGTGCGTATTTGATAAACGGCGTCAGGTTTGCAATCCGATCATACAGCTTGCGGGCCTCAGCGTTGAAATCCTGCGTCAGCCAATAGACCGATGGGCAACCATCTGTATCTGCACGTGCATAGACTGCCTCGATCAATTTACGGCCCATACCCTGCCCACGCACGGTCGGGTCTGCATAAAGATCCTGAAGGTAACAAACCTTATCAAGTCGCCAATTGTGTGCGTGATAAATATAATGCACCAGCCCTACAGGCGTATCACCCAGCACCGCAAGAAACCCGTTTTGATCTGGATGCTCCTTGGACAAAAGCCGATCAAAGGTTGCATCATAAACGGCGTCCGACACACTGCTTTCATAAAATTCAAGATAGGCGGTCCAAAGCACGCGCCATGCATCTTTGTCACCAGATTCAATCGGGCGGATAGTCAAGGTTTCAGACATAGCTATTCTTTCTGGCAGGACAGTTTATCTTAATCTTAGCCTGTCCTGCAAAAAGAACCAGAGGCGTTATTCAGCGGCGACGGCCTTTGGATCAGCCAATGCCACGACATCCATCATGATCGTGTTGAGTTCAAAATCCTTCGGCGTATAAACCCTCGCCACACCAAGCTCTCGCAAACGCTTGGCATCCTCATCCGGAATGATACCACCAACGATGACTGGCGTATCAGCTAAATCTGCCTCGCGCATGCGTTGCATCAATTCCTCAACCAATGGAATATGCGAGCCAGACAGGATTGATAATCCAACCACATGGGCTTTGTCTTCCAGCGCGGCATTCACGATTTCCTCTGGCGTGAGGCGAATTCCCTCATATCCTATGTCCATCCCACAATCACGGGCGCGAAAGGCAATTTGCTCTGCGCCGTTGGAGTGACCATCCAACCCCGGCTTGCCGATCAAGAACTTCAAACGGCGACCAAGACGGTCACTGGCCGCATCAACGGCATCACGAATTTCATCCAGTCCTTCAGTTTTGTTCGACGGACTGCCCGACACACCAGTTGGACCGCGATACTCGCCATGTACCGTACGCATCTGCGCAGCCCATTCGCCGGTTGTGACCCCAGCTTTAGCTGCCGCTATAGAGGCTGGCATGACATTCGCCCCCTTCTGAGCCGCTGCGCGCAGATTAGCCAACGCAGATTTAACCGCATCTGCATCTCGCTCAGACCGCCAAGCGTTCAAACGTTCAATCTGTTCGACCTCGACCGCGGGGTCGACCACCATGATGCCGCCATCGCCAGTCATCAACGGGCTGGGTTCTCCTTCGGTCCATTTGTTCACGCCGACCACAACAGTTTCGTTCTTTTCAATCCGGTTCAGGCGGTCGGCATTGCTGTCGACCAAACGTGATTTCATATATTCGATTGAGCCGATCGCGCCGCCCATGCCCTCAAGATTGGCCAATTCATGGCGCGCGCCATCTTTCAGCGCCTCAACTTTGCGATCAACGGCCGGGTTGCCTTCAAACAGGTCATCAAATTCCAACAGGTCCGTCTCATACGCCAGAATTTGCTGCATCCGCATTGACCACTGCTGATCCCACGGCCGTGGCAGGCCCAGCGCCTCGTTCCACGCAGGCAATTGCACAGCACGGGCTCGGGCCTTTTTGCTGAGCGTCACGGCCAGCATTTCGATCAGAATACGGTAAACGTTATTTTCCGGCTGCTGTTCTGTCAGACCAAGCGAGTTCACCTGCACGCCGTAACGGAAGCGGCGGTACTTCGGATTTTCCACGCCATATCGGGTTTCCAAAATTTCATCCCAAAGATCAACAAAGGCACGCATTTTGCACATCTCTGTCACAAACCGGATGCCCGCGTTTACAAAGAAGGAAATGCGCCCGGCTAACGCTGGGAAGTCCTCGGCCGGGACACGTGGTTTCAGCTCATCAAGAACGGCAATCGCGGTGGCCAGTGCAAAGGACAATTCTTGTTCAGGCGTCGCACCCGCCTCTTGCAGATGATAGGAACAGACATTCATCGGATTCCATTTTGGCACATTGGTATAGCAATATTCTGCCACATCGCCGATCATCTTGAGGCTGGGCTTTGGCGGGCAAATATAAGTGCCGCGCGACAGATATTCTTTGATCAGATCATTCTGAACAGTGCCCTGCAGCTTGGTCACATCAGCACCCTGTTCCTCAGCCGTTGCGATATATAACGCCAACAGCCAAGGTGCCGTCGCATTAATCGTCATCGAGGTGTTCATCTGCTCTAGGGGGATATCTGAAAACAACGTTCGCATGTCACCCAGATGTGAAACCGGAACACCAACTTTGCCGACCTCGCCACGTGCCAGCACGTGATCGCTGTCATACCCCGTCTGGGTTGGTAAATCAAAAGCCACCGAAAGCCCGGTTTGCCCCTTAGCAAGGTTAGATCGATAAAGCGCATTTGACGCCTTAGCTGTAGAATGCCCCGCATAGGTCCGGATCAGCCAAGGGCGGTCTTTCTGAATATCTTGCTGTGCTTGCGACATTTGAGATCTCCAATCCGAATCTAACTTGAAACATTATTGCGTTCCGAAACAGATATTAGAAATGATCGATCCCTGTCAACATGCTGCAATGCAGCACGCACAAAAACAAACAGCCGCCCGAAGGCGGCTGCAAAATTCAATCATGCCAGATAAAATCAGGCGTTGTTGCGACGACGGCGCGATGCGATGCCCAATGCACCCAAACCAGCCAACATCAAAGGCAGCCCAGCGGGCAATGGCACAGCGCCGATTGTCTCGCCTTTGAGGACCAGACCGGCGCCATCTGCTGGATCGTCAACAAACGTCCCAAAAAAGGTGGACGAGTCCGAGAATGAAGCCGAAACTGATACACCAATCAGTTCAAAGATGCTGACTCCAGAGCTTGGCAAACCGGTAAAGTCAGGATCAAGGGATGAAAGGCTAAATGTATCACCTGAAGCAAAATCACCTGCACCAAACGAAAAGCTTACTAATGATGTATCGACGCCTGCAGTGCCACCAACGATTGCGGTACCACCAACTGTACCGATGGTATCCCACACAACGGTGCCAGCATCAGCTGTTGCCCCATCAATAGATAAGTTCAGGACGTCTGCGCCAGAATTATCAAAGAAAAAGCTAATTGGGAAAAATGACGCATCAGGACCAGATGTATAACCAGTAAGCGATGCATGTGCCCCACTAGCTGATAACGCAACAATGGCAGTCGTCGCTAAAAGAGTTCTCTTCATTTCATTTACTCCGAGTAATCGTTACGTGTTTCATAATCATGCACGTTGAGCGCGCGCCAGAATCGCACTCTCAGATGGCATATTTCATGCTTTCTTATTGCACATCATGGCGAATAGCGCAAGATTTCACCACAATTTCACCAAAATGTGAGCCGCAATCGAATTCAATTTCCCGCATTGGGCATCATTGTTTCCCATATCACCCACTTAATGACGTAGGGCAGTGCATTTCTGTGCTTGATCGAAACCCATACAAATAGCACAAAAGGCCAAGATATTCAGTCTTACGGGCAACAAATCCATGTCGTTCATACAACGCCCTAGCACGCGGATTTGCATCAATCACATCAAGGCGCACCGATTGCAAATTTGACACACATGCCTTTTCCTTAATGCAGCAAAGGAGTTGGCTCCCAACTCCTTTGCCTCTGGCGCATTCGGCGACGAATATGCCATCCATCAATAAAACACCCGCCTCCACCTCACGTTCGAGAACAGACAACATCCCCGCCCGCCACAAAGCCCCGAATCCGCCGTAAATCTGCGCCAACACGCTAAAACTGCCGCCGACCATAGCGCCTTTTTCCGTCTTATACCCCGCCAACCCCAGCAGTTCCCCTGTACTGTCGTATGCGCTCAAGGCAAACGCAGGGTCTAAAACATACTCCAAAAAGCGTAACGCTTTCTCATCAGGAGCCATTACAAACCCCAACTTTTCACGAAACGCCTGCCAATACAGCCGCGCAGCGAGTGGCCTGTCGGCTTCATGAAATCCTTCAATGATCTGGACGTTTGCCATAATCTGTATATTGGTGCGCCCCTATCAGCACGCAAGCATCTGACAAAATGCGTTTCATGCGCTTAAAATTGTCTGACTGTATGAAATCGGGTGCCATTCAGAACAGGGAACTCTAAAAACCGTGGATCACGCAACTAGATCAAAGGGAACAACGACATGACACAGGCGATAGAACTGCCGCTATGGCTTTTCGTGCTGATCCTGTTGTTCGCAGTTGTAACCTTTGCATCGCACTTCTTGTTCCCTTCAGTACGCTGGTTTTTTCGACGCCGGATGGAGCGCGCAGTGGCGCGCCTAAATGAACGCCTCGAACGCCCGATTGAACCATTCAAACTGGCGCGCCGCTACGACATGATACAGCGGCTGATTTACGATCCCGAGGTCAATCTTGCGATTGCAGAGCATGCCAAAACAGAAGGCGTACCGGAAAATGTCGCCTTTGAAATGGCGCGCAGGTATGCACGCGAAATTGTTCCGTCTTTCAGCGCCACCGCCTATTTTGGATTTGCGATCAGATTGACCCGCTGGCTAAGCCAGTCTCTGTACAGGGTCAGAGTCGGCAACTTTGATGAATCCGCCCTGCGCAATGTCGACAAAGACGCCACGATTGTCTTTGTCATGAACCATCGCAGTAACATGGATTATGTACTAGTCACCTGGTTGGCCGCAGACCGTTCCGCCCTCAGCTATGCCGTCGGGGAATGGGCCCGCGTCTGGCCCTTATCGCGCCTGATCAGGGCTATGGGGGCCTATTTCATCCGGCGCAAATCACGCAATGCGCTCTATCGCAAAGTGCTTGCGCGCTATGTACGCATGGCAACCGAAGCTGGTGTCGCGCAAGCTGTATTTCCCGAAGGTGGTTTAAGCCTCACTGGCGACCTCGCCTCACCAAAGCTGGGTATATTGAAATACATCGTCGATGATAGGACCGAAAATTCAAAAGATGTGGTCTTTGTTCCGGTTGCCTTGAACTATGATCGGGTATTCGAGGATCGTGTTCTTGTCGCCGCAGGGCAAAAAGGCGAACGACGCTTTCCGGCGCGGATCAGTGTTGTCACTAGGTTCATTTTTAAACAAATCTGGCTGCGTTTGCGTGGAAAGTATCACAGACACGGCTATGCGGCGGCAAGCTTTGGCGCACCTGTATCGTTGAACAAATTTGAGCAGGAAAACTCAGGTGCGACGGTTGATGCGCTCGGCGCGCTTTTGATGGATAAAATTGGACAAGAGGTCCCGGTTCTGCCTGTGCCACTCGTGGCGCGGGCGATGATTCAGTCGGACGCACCTATCAGCCGTGAAGATCTGGAAATTTCCGTTGGCGAGATGATCAAACACCTCCCAGATGCACATGTCCACGTTCCAAGAGATGATCAGCGGTACGGCGTCACGGTTGGCGTCAGAAATCTACTGAAACGTGAGCTCATCCGCGAGGCTGATGGAACCTATGAAATTGTGAAGGAAGAACAAGAAATTGTTCGATTTTACGCCAATTCCATCGCCCATCTATTTTGCGACCGCAGCAAAATTGACTAATCTTTCTGCACTCGCGAAGTTATAAAATTACAAAACTGACATTCCAGGCATTGCATTGTTGCGCAAGCAATTATATTCCATGAGCAGAAACGCGATTCTGCATCGCGGCGAAACCCAAGTTTTAGGAGGCCCGCCCATGGCTCTGGACACCGAAAACGGCATCGCGCCCTACGATGCCCCCGAGAAAGACCTATACGAGGTCGGCGAACTGCCCCCATTAGGTTATGTTCCAAAGAAAATGTACGCATGGGCGATCCGTCGTGAACGCCATGGCGAACCCGATCAGGCAATGCAGCTTGAAGTCGTCGATGTGCCAAAACTCGACAGCCACGAAGTGCTGGTTCTGGTGATGGCCGCTGGTGTGAACTACAATGGCGTTTGGGCCGGTCTCGGCATCCCAATCAGCCCGTTTGACGTTCACAAAGCTGAATTCCACATCGCGGGGTCCGACGCTTCAGGTGTGGTCTGGGCGGTTGGCGACAAAGTCACCCGCTGGAAGGTAGGTGATGAGGTGGTCATTCACTGCAACCAGGACGATGGCGAAGACGAACACTGCAACGGTGGCGACCCGATGCATTCAAACAGCCAGCGGATTTGGGGCTATGAAACTCCAGACGGGTCCTTTGCACAGTTCACCAATGTGCAGTCGCAGCAATTGATGCCACGCCCCAAGCACCTAACTTGGGAAGAATCCGCCTGCTACACGCTGACACTTGCCACAGCCTACCGCATGCTGTTTGGTCACCATCCACACGAAATCAAACCTGGGCAAAACGTTCTGGTTTGGGGTGCGTCGGGTGGTCTGGGCTCCTACGCGATCCAGCTGGCCACAGCGGCCGGAGCCAATGCCATTGGTGTGATCAGTGACGAAGATAAACGTGACTTTGTCATGGGTCTGGGTGCCAAGGGCGTTCTGAACCGCAAGGACTTCAACTGCTGGGGTCAGCTACCCACCGTGAACACGCCAGAATATAACGACTGGTTCAAAGAAGTTCGCAAGTTCGGCAAGGCAATCTGGGACATCACCGGCAAAGGCGTGAACGTCGATATGGTGTTTGAACACCCCGGTGAATCTACAATGCCGGTTTCAACCTTTATTGTGAAAAAGGGTGGTATGGTCGTGATCTGCGCCGGTACCACTGGCTACAACCTGACCATGGACGCGCGCTATGTTTGGATGCATCAAAAGCGCATCCAAGGCAGCCACTTCGCCCACCTCAAGCAAGCTTCAGCTGCAAATCAGTTGATGGTCGAAGGGCGCCTAAATCCGTGCATGTCCGAGGTTTTCCCATGGGATGAAATCCCAGCGGCTCACGTCAAAATGCGCAACAACGAGCACAAGCCCGGCAACATGTCCGTGCTGGTTCAAGCCCCCACAACCGGCCTGCGTACCGTTGAAGAAGTGCTTGCTGCAGGCAAGTAATTCACAAAACATAATCGATATGCGCCCGCAATCAGATCTCTGGTTTCGGGCGCATATATTTTATCCCATCTAAATAGAAACTTTGAGCCCATTTTACCGATTTATTGTGGCGCAGCTCACATCTGTTATTCCACACTACAGGATAGTCAAGAATGGCTTTTATGTGGGTGACTTTGTGATTCACCCGGACCAATGACCGCGCGTCAGATCAAGGCTATAATAACTCCGCCAATGACAAAAAGAACCGTCGTTTGACGAAGCATCAACCACCCATAAGGTGTCAAAATGCCATCAATCGATCTTATTGCGTTTTCCCCTCCAACCCGTGAATGAAAGTTGGGGTTTATAGATTGCCTCCAACCTAAATACCGACCTATGGCAATGCTAATAGCCGCGACCAAAGATGAAATAATCGCGCCCCAGCATGCTGCACACGACCAAGAAACTGGGTGGCGCATAATTTTTTGGAGGATTGGCGCTACGGGGATCCAAGATACAATGTAGGAGATTGGTAAACCAATAGCAGTTATCCAAAGCCACATAAATGGATTAAATTGGGACAGAAAAGGTGCTGCGACCATCAACCATCCCAGCAAGGCAGACAGGTTTACTGCACGGTGTCGTTGCCTTTTTGTATACTTGTGAAGCGGTCATGCGGTATAGAATATCGAACGTTCTGCAATTAACGGGGTAGATTGGTCAGAAACGGGTAAGCAGATCTCCAAAAACCAATGGCGAATGGCAGAAAATCCCGCTTAACGGATCTTAACCACCAACGTAGACAGCATTCTTCGGACGGTAGAAAACCTTCTGATCATGTAATCGCCCCAGAAGCTCTTGAATACGTCGCACAGTATCTTCGCGATCTGTTCTACCATCTTCAGTTTCGCCCAGTTGAGCATGTGACAGCGCCGCCAGCGTACTTCGCAACCCTGTCTCAATGAGCTCCATATCAGAAACGGTCAGTTCAAACATGTCGTTGTGCTGGGGCATTGGCTGTATCCTTTTTCAAAGCTCGCTTAAGCAACAGTAGCACAGGCATTCACGTCATCGCACGGAAGATTTAAATTTCTGAAGGAATGAGAACGGCTTTCTCTGGAACGCCCCCGTACATAGGTCTAGGGTCGCGATATGACCCAGACCTCACTTACATTTTCCCATGATCAAGCCGAAGCGCATGATCGCATCACCGAGATGCTGCGTGGTGCTGGCGTCGATTTGGATCAAAGCCTGTTAACCCCGATGCAGGAAGGTAAAAACCGGGTGATGGCCGTTACAGGCAAAGCGGGATCTGGGAAAACCTTGTTGTTGGCGGAGCTTGTGAAGTCCTTGGATGAGGCTGGAGTTGACATCGTGTCGGGCGATTGGGAGGGTAAGAAGCGGCGCGATCGACGCACGCTAGCCATTTTGGCACCGACCAACAAGGCTGCCAGCGTCTTGCGCATGCGCGGCGTACCCGCGACCACCATTCACCGCATTCTATATACACCGGTCTATGACCCCGAGTATGAACGCATCGCCGAATGGCTGGCAGGTAACGGCGAACGGCCCGAGATTGAAGGATTGACCGACGAGGCGCTTGAACGGGCGTATGCGTTTTATCAAACACACAAATCAATCCCAGGTGCGCTGGCGGCGGCAGGATTGCGTGGCTCGGATTTCATCACCGGTTGGAAACGTCGCGAAGAACCGCTTGATATCGGGCTTGTCGATGAATCCTCCATGCTGGATGAACGCCAGTTTGAGGATCTCAAAGACATCTTCCCTACGCTTTTGCTATTTGGCGATCCGGCACAGCTGGCGCCGGTCAACCAATCCGGCAGCATGGTTTTTGATGCCTTACCTGCACCTGCGATTATGAACCTGCACCGTGTCCACCGACAAGACGCAGACAATCCCATTCTGGATCTGGCCCATGCGCTGGCTGACCCGGCACTTACGTTCGAAGCCTTTGAGCGCATGATCGAAGAGGCAGCGCGCAAGGATGACAGGGTGAAATGGGCGCAGCGGGTCGAGGTAGACCTGATGGCACGCTCGCCGGTTCTGGTTTGGCGCAATGTCACACGTATCAAGTTGATCAATGCTTTTCGGTTGGTGCATGGCGCGCCTGAAACCGAACTATTAGAAGGTGAACCACTGATCTGTGACGGGATCGAGCTACCACTCAAACACCGTAAGAAACGGCTGGATCTCGAGGCGCGCGGCCTGATCAAAGGCGCACAAGTGGTCTATCTGGGACCCGGTCGCAAACCGGGATTTTCCCGTCTGCATGTTATGGGCGCCGAGGACCCGCAGGTCAGTGCTGCCAGTATCGTAAAAATCGAAAAGCCGGGCGAGGAAGAACCGTTCATTCCCTTTGCCGCGCGTATGGGGGCAACATTCCTGCACGGCGCTGCGGTCACTATTCACAAGGCACAGGGCAGCCAGTGGCGCGATGTTCAGGTCTTTGCGCCCGATCTGTTTGTCGCTGCACGTATGAACCGCACCGAAGCGGGTCAACCCCTGTGGAAACGCTTGGCCTATGTTGCCATCACCCGTGCCGAAGAACGGCTGCATTGGGTCACGCGAAATCGCTTGTCGAAACCCGAACACCCGCTGCGCGTTGATGATCTACGCACCGCGCCTGTGCCGTTAGAGTTGGAGGTTCAGACATGAAATCGATACTGATTACCGGGGCCAGCTCTGGCATCGGGCTTGCTACCGCCAAGATGTTTCTTTCTGAAGGCTGGCGCGTTGGACTATTGGCGCGCCGCGCAGACAAGCTGTCTGAAATCGCGGATCAGCACTCCAATGCCACCGCATTGCCAGCCGATGTGACCAATCCCGCAGCGATGACACAGGCGTTCAAGGATTTCATGGCCGAGGCTGGCAGGCTGGATGTTCTGTTTAATAACGCAGGAATGTTCGGCCCCGCCGCACCGATAGACGAGATCGCACTAGAGGATTTCGATCAGGTGGTTTCAGTCAACCTGCGCGGCATGTTCATCGCCGCACAAGAAGCATTCAGGCAAATGCGCACGCAATCACCGCAAGGTGGGCGAATCATCAACAATGGATCGATTTCTGCGTATGTGCCGCGCGATAACTCAATCTGTTACACCACAACTAAACATGCCATCACTGGCATGACGAAAAGCCTATCACTGGATGGGCGACCGTTTGATATCGCCTGCGGTCAGATTGATATAGGCAACGCAGAAAGCGAACTTGTTGCGTCGCTAAAAGAGGCGCAACCGGGCATGCAAACCATGGCAGTTGACGATGCGGCGCGTTCCGTTCTGCACATGGCAAACCTACCATCTGGGGCCAACGTGCAGTTCATGACTGTGATGGCAACCAAGATGCCCTATATCGGGCGCGGGTAAAGGCCTGCGTTACCCCTGACGCAGCAAACGGAAAACCGCAGAGGCACCCCATCCGGCCGCAATAGCAATCGCCAGCGACATGATACCATAAAGCATCGGGTTCTCGCGTGACAGGTTATACAGCCAACGCTCTAACCCAACCTTGCGCACGTCAATCACCGTTTCATAGGCGGACACGACCTGTCCCCCACGGGTCAGGAAGATCCGCGTTGGATATTCGCCCTCGGTCAGGTTGGCCGGCATATCAATCGAGGTTCTGAACAAGGTTTGTTCATCGACCACAACAGAACTTTCGACAATCTTATAAAGTCCCTCATTCTCGCGAATCCGGATCACCGCATCGACAAACTCCGGCGTGCCGCTGTTCAGGATAGATGCACCGATTGAGCGGATTGCCCGGCCGATCGAAACACGATGCTCCAAATCGGAGGAATCGCTCATCACATCAGAAAACGGGCCACTTGTAGCAACCGCATAAAAGCTTGGCGCGGAATCGATCACGACGCTAGAGGTGTTGACCCAAATCCCAAGTTTTCGCGACTTGCGCCGCACAACCACAGGCTCTGATGGACCAGATATGGCAACGACCACTTCCAATGGTGGGCCCTCAGGCACAGGCGTATCACGTTTAACCGCGCCAAACACCAATAGCTCAGATCCGTCAAATGTCGCCGTTATGGCGATCTCATCTTTGCTGAGGCCCAGAACAACCTCTTCCGCGGCGAGTGCAGGTTGCGCGAATGCCAGTAGGAATGTGGCGATGATATAGAGCGAACGGATCATTGATTAATGCCCTCCGCTTTCGCCAAGAGAATACAACTCGGAGGGTTGAATAAGCAATTCCAAGCCCAATTTCACACAGACAGCAATAACCATGATCGAGAGCAAAATCCGTAGCTGCTCAGCTTTCATGCGTACCCCGATCCGGGTACCGATCTGGGCGCCGATAACACCACCTACCAACAACAAAACCGCCAGGGCCACATCAACGGTATAGTTGGTTGTGGCATGCAGCATCGTGGTAAAGCCGGTGACAAAAATAATCTGGAACAGTGACGTCCCAACAACAACCTTGGTCGGCATACCCAGCAGGTAAATCATAGCGGGAACCATGATAAACCCACCGCCAACACCCATAATCGCCGCCAAAATACCAACGCAAACCCCAACAATCAGTGGTGGAATGACGCTGATATACAGCCCAGAGGTCCGAAACCGCATTTTGAACGGCAGGCCATGGATCCAATTGTGCTTTTTGCGTTTTGGCGCAATGCCCGAGCGCGTATTGCGGATCGCCTTCAGGCTCTCAAAGAACATCATGCCACCAATGATGCCAAGGAACACCACATAGCAAAGCTTCACCAGCAAATCGACCTGACCCAGTGATTTAAGGTAGTTGAAAACCACCACACCCAAGGCCGCCCCGACAAGGCCACCAATCAGCAGCACCGTCCCCATACGCAGGTCTACGGTTTTGCGCCTCAAATGCGCCAAAACACCCGAGAAAGAAGAGGCCACAATCTGGTTTGCTTCGGTCGCCACGGCCACTGCTGGCGGGATACCGATAAAGAACAACAGCGGCGTCATCAAGAAACCACCGCCAACCCCAAACATGCCAGACAGAACGCCAACGGCCCCCCCCAATCCAAGGAGGAGGAAGGCGTTTACGGAAACTTCGGCTATGGGCAGGTATATAAGCATGAAATCCCTTACTCGCATGTCTAGTCACTTTGCAAGTCAGCATATGACCAGACAGGCCTCAGGTACGATCAAAATTTGTGAACTGGCCTTATGTTTCGTGATCAGCAGGTGATATCGCCTGCTCTTACAGCTCGGTCGTGGCCAATTTATAGGCAGCAAATCCAAAAAATGCACCAAGCCCCGCCTCGATCCAGCGACGTGCAACTTGGTACGCTGTCCGGATCGGTCTGGAAGAAAGCAATAGCGCCCATGCCCCATGGCAGCCAAAGGAAATCAGGAAGGCGCCGGTCACAAACAGCGCCACAATCAAGCCCCCACCACCTTCAGTCGCACCAATCGATGCAATTGCGAGCCAAAACACAATGGCTTTCGGGTTGCTGACCTGCAGCATAAAACCCGCCATAAAGATACGGTACAATGATTTTTGTTTAATATCGGAGGCTTTGATTACTGGTGGTTTGATTGCCTTTTGGAACGCATTATACGCCAGCCACAGCAGATAGGCTGCGCCAACCAGACGCATCACCCCCATGAACCAAGCCATTTGCGAAACAATCAACCCAATCCCCAAAAGTGTCGCAATGTTAATCACGATACTTCCACTCGCGATCCCCGCCGCACCAACCAGTGCCGGCCCGCGCCCCTGCGAAGTGGCGATTCCCAGTAACATCGCCACCGCAGGCCCGGGTGATGACGCCCCGACCAACAAGATCGCATATGCAGCAATAAATCCGGGCAGGTAGAGCACTAAATCTGGCATGGGATACGGGCCTTTATAAAACAAAATGAATAAAGTGTTCACTTATTGTTCTTATTTTATTCCATATCTAATAGCGCAGAGCAATAACTTAATCAGTCCACTCAATGTCCAGGCAGCAAACTCTTTTGTAAAACAAGCGCATCGGCCCTCGAACCCGAGGGTTTATCATAATATGCTGCCCGACGGGCAATCTCCTCAAAACCCGCGTGGCGATACAGAGACGTCGCAGCAACGTTATCTGCTGCAACTTCGAGAAAGCAGGTATCTGCGCCACGCTTTCGAGCTGCATCCTCAAACGCCAGTAAGGCTATGCGCCCCAACCCCTGTCGTTGTTGGGCCGGATCGGTTGCCAAAGTCAAAAGCTCTGCTTCGCCTGCAACCGCACGTCCCAAGGCAAAGGTATGTTCATTGCCGACACAAAACACATGTGGGCTTTGCAGAAGGGATGTAAATTCCACTTCCGACCATGCTCGCCCCTGTCCCGCAAAAGCACGGGCATGACACATGGCCATCTGCTCAGGCGTCATCCAGCATCACCGGTGGTGCATCACGCGACGGCGCCGCATCCGCCGATTTGATGTAAAGTGGCGCAGGTGGTTCGATCTGATCAAAGCCACGCGCCAACGCATGGCGCGCAATCGCCTCAGCCAAGGGAAAGCACGAAGGAACCTCCATCAATTCAGTGTCTAATGCCAATGCCTCAACCGAAGGGTAAGCCACCAGATTGGGCTCTGCCTTTTCCGGGTAATCCGGCATATCGTCTGGCCCACACAGAATGGGGTCGCCCGATCCGAGCTGCACATAAGTTCTGTCCGCAGGTCCTTTTACGGCAGCGATCATTGTAGCGTCATGGCCAAACCGCAGCGCATCAAACGTCGACACGCCAATGGCTGGAATGCCCAGCCCCAGCGCCAAACCACGCGCCGCAGAAACAGAAATGCGAATGCCCGTGAAGTTCCCCGGCCCGACACCAACACCAATGGCCGTCAGGTTGCGCCAGCCAATGTCTTGTTCCGCTAGCATGCCTTCAAGCAGCGGCATCAACCGCTCGGCCTGCCCACGTGACATTTCTTCACGCCGATACGCCAACAATTGATCCCCGCGCAGCAAAGCGGCCGCGCAATGCGCGGCCGATGTATCAAATCCCAAAATGAGTGGTTCAGACACCAACGGGGCGCACCTCAGTCACTTCGGGGATGTAATGGCGCAGAAGGTTCTCAATACCCATCTTCAAAGTAATGGTTGATGACGGACAACCAGCGCAAGCACCCTGCATATGGAGATAAACCACGCCGCGATCAAAACCGTGGAACGTGATATCGCCACCATCTTGTGCGACGGCGGGACGTACGCGAGTATCCAGCAGTTCCTTGATCTGATTGACTACTTCGCCATTTTCGCCATCATGCTCAGCATGGCCAGAGTTTTGCGAAGCATCGCCCAGCATTACCGGCTGGCCCGATTGAAAATGTTCCATGATTGCGCCCAGAATAGCAGGCTTGATGTGATCCCATTCGACATCATTTGCTTTGGTCACGGTGACAAAATCGTTACCCAGGAAAACTCCAGTCACGCCCTGCGCCTTAAAAATCCGCTCGGCCAGCGGCGACTTCTCTGAACCTTCCGCAGAGGGAAAATCGGCTGTGCCCATTTCAAGCACCATTTGACCGGGCAGGAACTTCAATGTGGCCGGGTTCGGGGTGGATTCTGTCTGGATAAACATTTGCGCGCCTTTCGTCAGTGCTATGGATATGCGCCTCGGGACGGGACCTGTCAAGGTTTGGAATAATTCTAAAGTGATTTCAGAACCGAACGCATCCACCAAAAAAAACCGCGCGGCACTGCCGCGCGGTCAAATCTCTAACTGGATCCAAGATCAGTGGTTCGGGTACAGTGGGAAGCGCGCGCACAATGCGGCCACTTTGGTGCGAACGTTTGCTTCAACTTCGGCGTTTCCATTCGGACCGTTTGCGGCCAGACCATCAACAACTTCTACGATCAGATCTGCGATTTCGCGGAACTCAGCCTCACCAAAGCCACGAGTCGTGCCCGCAGGTGTGCCCAAACGGATGCCCGATGTCACAGTTGGCTTTTCAGGGTCAAACGGGATACCGTTTTTGTTGGTGGTGATATGTGCACGGCCCAGTGCGGCATCGGTGATGTTCCCGGTTACTTTTTTCGGGCGCAGGTCAACCAGCATCACGTGCGTGTCAGTACCACCAGTGACGATGTCCAAACCACCTTTGATCAGTTGATCAGCCAGTGCAACGGCGTTGGCACGAACCTGTTTGATGTACTGTTTGAACTCTGGCTGCAGAGCTTCACCAAAGGCAACCGCTTTGGCGGCAATCACATGCATCAACGGGCCACCCTGAATACCAGGGAAGATCGCGCTGTTGACCTTTTTGGCGATGGCTTCGTCATTTGTGACGATCATGCCACCACGTGGGCCACGCAGGGTTTTGTGCGTTGTCGTTGTCGCAACATGCGCATGCGGGAACGGGCTTGGGTGCTCACCCGCCGCGACCAGACCGGCAAAGTGCGCCATGTCGACATGCAGATATGCACCAACACTATCAGCGATCTCACGCATTTTGGCAAAATCAATGACACGTGGGATGGCTGAGCCGCCCGCGATAAGCATCTTTGGCTGGTGCTCGGTTGCCAGCGCTTGAATCTGATCATAGTCGATCAAGTTATCTTCTTTGCGAACGCCGTACTGAACCGCGTTGAACCATTTGCCAGATTGGTTTGGCGCGGCACCGTGCGTCAGGTGACCACCCGAGGCCAAGTTCATACCAAGAATAGTATCGCCCGGCTGAAGCAGCGCTTGGAACACACCTTGGTTGGCTTGCGAGCCAGAGTTCGGCTGCACGTTAGCGAATTCACAACCAAACAGCTGCTTGGCACGATCAATCGCCAGATTTTCAGCAACGTCCGCAAACTGGCATCCCCCATAGTAACGACGTCCAGGGTAACCCTCGGCGTATTTGTTGGTCAGCACGCTGCCTTGTGCTTCCATCACGGCCGCAGACACGATGTTTTCGGAGGCGATCAGCTCGATCTCGTCACGTTGACGGCCAAGCTCGTTGGTGATTGCGCCAAACAATTCTGGATCGCGCGATGACAGGGATTCGGTGAAGAAACCGGAATCAGACATGGTGGACACTCCGTCAGGGATTAATTTGCTAGATTTCCTATCGGAAACCCTGCCCTTACGGAAGACCATAAAACGACAAATAGCTTTGCAGGACCGTCACCACTGGTCATGTTGTGCGAGATATGCTTCGATTGGAACCGAATTCAGTCCTTAGGAAACGGGTCAGACCAGAATGCCGCGTAAGATCGCCTTTGTTGCCAGTGACGCACCCGTCGCACAAACCGCTCGCGCGGCGCTAGCATCCCGATTCGGGAACGTCGATGAACAAGAGGCCGATGTCATCGTCGCATTAGGCGGCGATGGTTTTATGCTACAAACTCTGCACGCTACGCAAAAGTTGGACATTCCTGTATATGGTATGAACCGTGGCACTGTCGGTTTCCTAATGAACGAATATAGCGAGTCCGACTTGCTGGAACGCCTGGACGAGGCTGAAGAAGAAATCATAAACCCTCTATCGATGCGCGCTGAATGTTCTGATGGCGCGTTTCATGAAGCGTTGGCAATTAACGAGGTCTCTTTGCTCCGAGCTGGCCCGCAAGCGGCGAAGCTGAAAATCACCATCGATGGCCGTCTGCGATTAGAAGAATTGGTTTGCGACGGCGCGCTTGTTGCCACACCTGCCGGATCAACCGCCTATAACTACAGCGCGCACGGGCCGATTCTGCCAATCGGCTCTGATGTACTTGCCCTCACAGCTGTGGCACCTTTTCGCCCCCGACGTTGGCGTGGGGCCTTACTACAAAATAGCGCGACCGTGCGGTTTGATGTTCTCAACCCAAAAAAACGCCCTGTCAGTGTTGATACCCCGGGTGGATGGATTGAAAACATCCTGTGGGTCGAGGTCGCATCCCGCCCCGACATCTGTCACCGCATCTTGTTTGATCCCGGTCATGGGCTCGAAGAACGCCTGATCCGGGAACAATTTGAGTAAGGCCTAGGACCCGCCCGCGTAGCCGATCGTTTTCAACGCGGTGCGGATTTCATCCAGGATGACCGGATCATCGATTGTCGCCGGCATTTTGAAGTCTTCATTGTCAGCGATTTTTACCATCGTTCCACGCAGGATTTTGCCAGAACGGGTTTTGGGTAACCGGTCCACCACAACCGCCAGCTTGAACGCGGCCACCGGGCCGATCTTTTCGCGCACCAGTTTGACGCATTCAGTCGTAATATCGACATGTGCGCGGTCGACACCTTTGGTCAGGCAAACAAAGCCAACAGGCAACTGCCCCTTTAGCTGATCGGTCACACCAATCACCGCGCACTCGGCCACATCTGGATGAGCAGCAAGCACCTCTTCCATACCGCCTGTGGACAGGCGGTGCCCGGCGACGTTGATCACATCATCAGTGCGCGCCATGATATAGAGATAACCATCTTCATCGATCATACCTGCATCGCCGGTTTCATAATATCCGGGAAAGGTGTTGAGGTAACTCTTTTTAAAACGATCTTCGGCATTCCAAAGGGTCGGCAATGTGCCCGGTGGTAAAGGCAGCTTAACCGCAATTGCGCCCAGCTCATTTGCCCCCAAAGGATGCCCCGCATCATCAAGCACCTGCACATCATAGCCCGGCATGGCAACAGTGGGCGATCCGATTTTGACCGGTAACGCCTCAATCCCCGCTGGATTGCCCACAATGGTGTAGCCAGTTTCGGTCTGCCACCAGTGATCATAAACCGGCACACCCATGATTTCTTGCGCCCATTCAATCGTGTCAGGATCAGCCCGTTCGCCAGCCAGATAGAGCGCGCGCAGGCCTGAAATATCGTATTTCTTGATATACTCGCCTGTGGGGTCTTCGCGTTTGATCGCTCGGAATGCCGTGGGCGCAGTAAAGAAACTGCGCACATTGTGTTCCGCAATAACCCGCCAGAAGGTGCCTGCATCCGGGGTGCCAATGGGCTTGCCTTCAAACACAATCGTCGTGTTGCCATGGATGAGTGGGGCATAGCAGATATAACTATGCCCAACGACCCAACCGACATCAGACGCCGCCCAGAACACATCGCCGGGATCAACATCATAGATGTTCTTCATAGTCCAATTGAGCGCAACCAGATGCCCTCCGGTTGGTCGCACAACCCCCTTGGGCGCACCGGTGGTACCAGAGGTATATAGAATATAGGCCGGATGATTTCCCTCAACCGGAACGCAATCGGCAGGCGCAGTGCCCTCTTGAAAGCCATGCCAATCAAAATCGCGATTCGTCATCGCAGCAGCACACTGCTCACGCTGCAAGATCACGCAAAACTCTGGCTTGTGCGCCGCCAATTCAACAGCGCCATCCAAAAGCGGTTTGTATTCCACCACGCGCCCCGGCTCTAATCCACAGGATGCTGCAATAATTGCCTTTGGCTGCGCATCATCGATCCGTACCGCCAGCTCATTGGCAGCAAACCCACCAAAAACCACCGAATGAACGGCGCCGATCCGGGAGCAGGCCAGCATCGCCTCCAGTGCCTCGGGCACCATCGGCATATAGATGATCACCCTATCGCCTTTGGTCACGCCCTTCGTGCTCAGCGCCCCGGCAAGCGAGGCAACACGCGTCTGCAATTCGGCATAGGTGATCTTGGTGGTGCTGTCGGTGATCGGGCTGTCATGAATAATGGCAACCTGTTCACCCCGACCATTTTCGACATGGCGGTCCACGGCGTTGTAACAAGTGTTGACCTTGCCGTCGCAGAACCATTCGTACAAAGGAGCATTGTCACCAAACAGCGCCTTACTGGGCTTTTGATCCCAATCAATCGCCTCGGCTGCGGTCATCCAAAACGCCTCTGGATCACGTTTCCAGCCTTCATAAACATCTTTGTATACCATGGTATTCCTCTCCATCCCTTGCCAAAGTGTTACGAAACGCCAGACCCATCCGGCAAGGGTCTTGCATGCAAACGCGTCGGATTACCGCAGGAAATTTGCAGAATAACACGATATGACCCTGCAAACTTTTGCAAACTTTATTAAAATGAGGCCCCTAAGGCTCATAATCTCACGAACTGCAAATTTGCTAATACAAGGATGCAAACCTACAACAGAATCATTCATTACCCATATTGCTGAACCGGCGTCCCTGCGATGGCCGCCATGTTGAGCAAGCCGCGCGCGGTCACACCCGGCGTCACAATGTGTGCGCGGTTACCCATGCCCATCAGGATCGGTCCCACCTCTAGTCCGCCGGCTTTCATCTTCAGAATATTGCGCACGCCCGAAGCCGCATCCGCATTTGAAAAGATCAACACATTCGCCGCGCCTTCCATTCGGTTGTCAGGCAATAGGCGCGCCCGCAGTTCAGCATCCAGCGCAGCATCAACATTCATTTCCCCCTCGTAGCAGAAATCCCGAGGAGCACTGTTCAGGATCTCAATCGCGCCACGTAGACGTTTACCTGAATCGCTCCCTTGATTGCCGAACTGTGATTGCGAGCAGAAGGCGATCTTGGGTTCCACCCCAAAGCGGCGCACATGACGGGCCGCGCCAATCGCCGTTTCAGCCAGCTGCTCAGGTGTTGGAAAGACCCGCACATGGGTATCGGCAATAAACAGGGGACCGTCTTCCAAAATCATCAGCGACAATGCGCCGTGCGGGTAATGATCATCATCCCCCAACACCTGCTGGACATAATTCATATGCCAGCGGAATTCGCCGAACGTCCCACAAATTAAACTATCCGCTTCACCGCGGTGCACCATTACGGCGCCAATGGCCGTGCTATTGGTGCGCATGATCGCCTTGGCCAGATCTGGCGTGACACCTTTGCGCTGCATAATCTCGTGATAGCTACCCCAGTAATCACGATATCGCGGGTCATTTTCCGGGTTCACAAGGTGAAAGTCCTTGTCTGGCCGGATATCCAGACCCAGCCGCTCGCACCGGCGATTGATCACATCAGGACGACCGATCAAGATCGGCTGCTCGGTCGTTTCCTCTAAAATCGCCTGCGCGGCCCTAAGTACGCGCTCATCCTCACCTTCGGCGAAGACGATCTTGCGTGAAGCTTGCTCAGCCGCCTCAAACACCGGGCGCATCAGCAGGGCGGATTTATAGACACTGGCGTCCAGTTTTTCTTTGTAGGCATGCAAGTCATCGATCGGAGCTTTCGCCACACCAGTTTCCATTGCAGCACGCGCCACAGCGGTTGAGACAATGCCTGACAGGCGCGGATCAAACGGCTTGGGGATCAGGTAATCCGCCCCAAACGTCAGTTGTTCGCCCTTATACGCCGCTGCCGCCTCCGCACTTGTGGTCGCGCGCGCCAGTTCGGCGATGCCTTCGACACAGGCAATCTGCATGGCGTCATTGATCTCGGTTGCGCCAACATCCAGCGCCCCGCGGAAAATGAAAGGGAAACACAGGACATTGTTCACCTGATTGGGAAAATCACTGCGCCCAGTTGCGATAATCGCCCCAGGCGCGGCCTCACGCGCCAGCTCAGGCATGATTTCGGGCGTCGGGTTGGCCAAGGCAAAAATGATTGGGTCGTCGGTCATTTGCTTGACCAGCTCCGGCTTTAATACACCCGGCCCCGATAGGCCTAGGAACATATCCGCCCCTTCGATCACATCATCCAAGATGCGTTTGTCTGTCTTTTGCGCAAAAGCCGCCTTGTGTGGATTCATATCCTCAACCCGGCCTTCATAGACCAATCCCTGAATATCACACAGCCAGACATTCTCGCGCTTCACTCCCAGTTTCAGCAGCAAGTTCAGACAAGCAATGCCAGCTGCGCCGCCACCGGTTGAGACAATCTTGATATCTTCAAATTTCTTGCCCGCTACATGCAAGGCATTGGTGGCAGCCGCACCAACAACAATCGCCGTGCCATGTTGGTCATCGTGAAACACGGGGATATCCATTCGCTCGCGACACAGTTTTTCAACAACAAAGCAATCTGGTGCTTTGATGTCCTCCAGGTTGATCGCGCCAAATGTCGGCCCTAAAGCACAAACTATATCGGCCAGTTTCTCAGGATCGAGTTCGTCCACTTCGATGTCAAAGCAGTCGATGTTGGCGAATTTTTTGAACAGAACGGCCTTGCCCTCCATCACCGGCTTAGAGGCCAGGGCGCCAATGTTACCCAATCCCAAGACGGCCGTGCCGTTTGAAACCACAGCGACAAGGTTACCGCGCGATGTGTATCGGTTCGCGGTAGAAGGGTCTTCTTTGATTTCCAGACAGGCTTCGGCCACTCCGGGTGAATAGGCTCGCGCCAGATCGCGACCATTTGCCAGCGGCTTGGTCGCGCGTATTTCTAATTTACCAGGTCGAGGAAACTCATGATACTTCAACGCCGCCTGACGCAGGCTTTCTCGTGTATTATCGCTCACTTCACTCTCCCAAAATTAGTTTAACGCTAAACTACTTTTTTCAGCCACTCAGCGCCACCGTTTATTTACCATACTGTGCAAGGCTGAGATTTACAAAGCAATGTGAAATCTAAGGTCTTTCAAAACTAAGCGATCAATGCACGTTGCCTCATCAGCTCTATTCGTGGAATAACCCATGAAAGGACGCAATCAGGAGCCAACGAAATGACCGATCATCTGACCATTGTTAAGCACCCGATGATTCAACACAAACTCACCTTGATGCGCGAAACAACGACCTCGACTGCGGCCTTCTGCCAGCTTCTGCGGGAAATCAGCCAGCTTCTGACATATGAAGCAACCCGCGACCTTCCCCTGACCACGCGAACGATTGAAACACCACTTCAACAGATGGAAGCGCCTTCACTTGCGGGCCGTAAACTTGCATTGGTCTCTATCTTGCGCGCGGGTAACGGCATGCTGGATGGAATGCGTGACGTCATCCCCTCAGCCCGGGTCGGGTTTATTGGACTATACCGCGACGAAGCGACACTAAAACCTGTGCAGTATTATCAGAAACTGCCCGATCACTTGCAAGAAAGGATCGTCATTGCAGTTGACCCGATGCTGGCGACAGGGAATTCATCCGCCGCGGCAATTGATCTGATAAAAAAGGCCGGTGCAAAGAACATTCGTTTCTTATGTCTTCTGGCAACACCGGAAGGTGTTGAGACCATGAAGAACGCACATCCTGACGTGCCCATAATCACGGCCTCTCTGGATGAACGATTGAACGATGTGGGTTACATCTTGCCCGGCCTTGGGGATGCGGGCGACCGGATGTTTGGCACCAAGTAACCCCGATCATCATTGCACCCCCTGGAAAGTCAGATGCATAAATCAGGTACTACCTACATAACGGACAGCATTTTCCCAAGCCTTCTGCGCCGTACCTGTATCAACAACAAGATGAGTTTCGAGATGATAATATTCCGAATGCTGACGACGGCATTGCTGGTGATCACCGCCATCACATCTATAGCACACGCTCAATCAACGGAACCATCCGAGCTGCGCCTGCACTCTGGAAAATCTGGCGTTCAGGCAAAGCAGATCGCAGGACCAGAGATTGTGGTGACATCGCAAACCCGTGTCGTGCCTAAACACGTCTACCAAAGCCAAAAAAGTGCTGCTGAGATCACCGCTATCCCATCCGGCTACAAACCGGTTTGGGGGGAGGAACGACTTAACCCCAAACGCGCGCATCAAACGCTGTCAGGTGTCGAGCAATCTAACCGGATTCTCAGCCGTACCGTTCCGCGCGCCGCCCCTTCAGAGCAGACACGAAATCAAATTACCCGTCGCGACAGGTAATTCTCAGTTGCCGCAGATACCCTGCAAACTCAGCCAATCCGCGTCACTCAAAACAGATCCGGATTGCGCACCTGTTAAAGGGTCAGCCTCGATCAAGCCAAGAGTGCTTTCACCTGAGACATCCAGCGCATAAGCATAGGGGCTGGATGCCACCTGTCGGGCTTCAAAAGCGGGCAAAAGGATTTGATCCTCAAGCGGCACCTTAGGCTTTGTCAGCAAATTCTCAGCATAAGCTTGCAGCGCATCTTCACCCACACTACCGGTTGTCAGCAGTCGAATATTTGCCAAAACCCCCGCATGTTTGAGCAAGTCGGACAAAGGATCATTCAGATCCGCCCGAATCTGTTCAGCAATCAGGTATCCCGCCACAACGCCCGGCTCTTCATAATCTTCCAACAGATTGCGGCCAATCAAAATGGTATTTCCGGGGAGGCCAACCGTTTCGCGCACACCATCACGCATCACCAAAAGCGTAGGCATATGATCCGCCTCCAAAGCAACGCGTTGCGCCAAAAGGGTCAGTGCCGGTGTGGCTCGGTCTTCTTGACAGGCGGGGCCAGAAACAGTTTGAATTCGCTCACGCAAGGCCGCGCCAATTTCTGCACGATTGACCTGAGGCAAAACCGATACGGCATGACGACGCAATGCGCCAGGCAGCCAAAACACCGCCCCCAGAAGAACGGACAAGACCACCGCCAGCAGCACCAGCAAACGCAAACGACCAGGGTGCGGACGCTTGCGTTCAATCGCAGATCTGATCTTTTCTATTTTCTCAATGACGTAATGTTCGCTCTCGGCCAGCTCAAGCGTTTCACCTGTGTCACCATCTGGATGATAGATCGCAGGCAGCTCACCGGGGTTGGCCCGCCGCACCGCTGGCAATGACCAATGCGCCAGAGGGCGCTCCCGCAGATCGGTAATTACGAGGGTCGCATCACCAATAGAGGCAATCGCATCCGTGCGCTGTGCGTCTGGCGACGCACGCCAAAGGCCTGCGGCCTCGATCCGGTCATACTCTTCAAGTGCGGTCATGTCCTGCTGGCCTGCTCTGCCATTTTGGCAAGCCTAACACGGCACCGGCACAACAGGAACCCAGATCATCCGGGGAAAATACAGCCAGACAGATCACGCCGACCGCATGAATGGCTCTGTTCGATAGTTACAGATCCTGCACGGATTTGCGCAACTCGAACTTTTGGATCTTACCAGTCGAGGTTTTAGGCAGCTCCTGCACCACAACTTTTTTCGGTGTTTTGAACCCTGCGAGATGTTCACGGGTAAAGGCGATCACATCGGCCTCGCTTGGGTTGGTGCCTTCTTTCAACTCGATAAAGGCGCACGGCACCTCGCCCCATTTCTCATGCGGCATGGCGACCACAGCGCAAAGCAAGACATCAGGATGCTTCATCAATACGCCTTCGATCTCAATCGAGCTGATGTTCTCACCTCCAGAAATGATGATATCCTTGGCCCGGTCCGCAATCTTCAGATAACCATCTGGGTGCTGTAATGCGATGTCGCCGGAGTGAAAGTACCCGCCTTCAAAAGATTCAGCAGTCGCATCAGGATTTTTCAGATACCCCTTCATCACGCAATTGCCCCGGATCATGATCTCACCCTGTGCCGTGCTATCCATCGGGATCTGCGTCATACTTTCGGAGTCCATCGAGGTGATACCCTCCATCATCGGCATCAACACCCCTGTACGTGCCTTGATAGCATAACGCTCTTCCTCGGGCTCTGCATTCCAGTGATCATGCCACAGGCATTCGGTCACGTGGCCGTAGGTCTCGGTCAAGCCATAGACCTGTGTGACATGAAAACCCATCGGTTCAATCGCGCGCAGAGTAGCGGCGGGTGGCGGGGCACCGGCAGTGAACACCTGAACGATGTGATCAAAATCGCGGCGCTCTTCCGATTTGGCATTCACAATAGTGTTCAAAACGATCGGTGCGGCGCCAAAGTGCGAAACTCCTTCATCAGCAATGGCGTCATAGATATTTTTGGCGGTGATATCGCGACAACAGATCGCGGTGCCGCCAATCATGGGCAAGGTCCAGACGTGGTTCCAGTTGTTGCAATGAAACAGCGGTACGATGGTCAGGTACCGTGTACCCCGCGGCATTGGCCAGCTGATCGCCGTGCCCATAGTCATCAGATAAGCGCCGCGGTGATGATACACCACGCCCTTGGGCCGCCCAGTGGTGCCCGAAGTGTAGTTTAGCGCGAGGCTCTCCCACTCATCCTGTGGCATGACCCATTCAAACGCCGGATCACCCTGCACCAACAAATCTTCGTATTCGGTATGCGTCCCGCTGGCGGCGAATCCGGCCTGTGGATCTGCAACCTCGATCACTGTCGGAGGCTGGCCTTCCATCAACTCAAACGCCGCAACCACCGAGGGCAACAATTGAGTGTCAACCAGTATCACCTTGGCCTCACCGTGCTCCAGAATATAGGCAATGGTATTAGGTTCGAGGCGGGTGTTGATCGCATTTAGAACCGCCCCACAAGCTGGCACGCCAAAATGCGCTTCAGCGTGGGCGGGAATATTGGGCAATAGGGTCGCCACCACATCTCCGGATTGTACGCCCAACCCATTCAAAGCCGAAGCCAAAAGTGTGCAACGTTCATGATACTGGGCATAAGTGGTTCGAAATCCGCGGTAAATCACCGCTTCTGTGTCAGGAAACAAATGAGCGGCGCGGCGCAGATGCGACAGCGGCGTCAGCGCAACAAAGTTTGCTGCATTTTTTTCAAGCCCGGTTTCGTCTCTCATCCAGCCCATTGGTTTCCCCTGATTCCCTAACGTCAAAGACTTGGATGACAATATTGAGTTTCTTTTCGCAATCAAATCTTAAATGTCTGACAATTGACTTTTTTGCTTTCACCCTCAGATTTCTTGCGTAGTCGCCGCGCGCACCCTAGCTTGTTGCATATGATTATATCTCGCGGGCGGCGCTATATATTTGTGCACATTCCCAAAACCGGTGGCACTGCAATGGCTATGGCACTGGAAGGTCGCGCGATGAAAGATGATGTCTTGATCGGTGACACGCCCAAAGCACAGCGGCGCAAAGCCCGTCTCAAACATTTGCAGACCACAGGGCGACTGTGGAAACATTCAACACTTTCCGATATCGACGGAATTGTGCAAGCGCATGAATTAAAAGAGCTCTATAACTTTACCTTGGTCAGAAACCCTTGGGATCGATTGGTCAGCTATTATCATTGGCTACAAGGTCAGACCTTTGACCATCAGGCTGTAAAATTGGCACAGCAGCTGGATTTCAGTGCATTCCTAAATGCCTCCCCAATAAGGCACAGCCTGCGCGCTCAGCCTTATCGCCAATACATGACAGCAAGCGATGGGATTGAGTACTGCAACGCCTACGTCCGACTTGAACATCTGGAGCAGGATCTGGCATCTGTCTGGACACACCTTGGGTTTAAGTTGGATATTCCGGTGGCAAATACATCTGAACGGCGACGGGACTACCGCTTCTATTATTCAAATGAAGATACTGATCTCGTCGCACGGATCTGCTCACGAGACATCGCGCAATTTGGCTACCAATTTTGATATACTCAAAATCAACCTTGGCAAGCCATCCAACATTTCAAATAAGTTTATTGATCAGGGCGATAGCCACTGCCTGTTCGCGAGTTTTCGCACCAAGCTTCTTTTTTGCAGACGTAATATGAAAATTCACGGTCGCGTTGGAAATCTTAAGACGATCTGCAATGCGATCATTTCTCAATCCTTCAGACAACCACTTTATTACCTCAGCTTCGCGCAGGCTTAATTTCACCTGATCAGTATTGAACGGAAACCAATGAGCGCCGTATTTGTCGCCTTCTACATCCTCGATAATGGCATTTTGGGTCAGCGCTGCCCCCAATAATATCGAATTGCACTGGTCTTGGGTCATGCGCTCCAGTTCATAACCTTCGATATCCGCACACAAATTGAAACCAATCTTGTGATCCGACACAGCGCTATGGCGTGGCAAAATCAAAGAGGACACCAATCCCTCATCCTGCACTTCGACCAGCATCCGGTCACTTCGCGCTTTGTCCCTCGACGGTAATGTCAGGTTACTTTTAGGATCACATAGCCGAAGTTCGCTGGACGCCATTGCATAGTCAAACATAACATCGCAACCGCTGTAACCGACATCAACATAATGCGACAACCAATCCATGCTCATGTTGGAATACATGCCCAGAACGCCAATATCAGTTGTCGACGCAAGACCGATGTTTACATACCTAAATCCTAGGCCCTGAAAAAAATCTGTGGTTATCGCATAGGCCGCGCCTTCCCCGGATCTGTGATCCAGTTTATTCAGAAGGTCGATCAATGCGTTATCCACGGCCACCTATCACTTTTGCTAGGTTGTTCTTAGCCCCCTAAACAGAAATGATGTTGGCCAAGAATGCAACAAGGTTCATTTAGGGAAGATTTTAGTATGATTAAAACGAGTTTGGCCATTTTGGCTATTTTCGCGGCAAGTACCGCCAGTGCGGTGCCTGTGACGTTCAATTTTGAGGCAACAGCGAATTATTTCTCAAGTTCAGGAGACACGACAGGACTGTTGGACCATGAACCTACGTTTGCGACCAACAATGTGTTTACCGGCTCATTCACTTACGAATTGGACCAAATTCCAACATCGGATAACACAAGGAACGCCCGTTTTGAAGGTGGTCCAAGTTCAATCAGCGCGTCCTTCCCAACTGTTGATGTTACCTTCGATACCGAAGCAGGTGACGACGTTGTCGCTTATGTCGTCTACAATACATTTGGCGGCCTCTCGCGTGATGGATTGGTTTTTGGCGGCGGGAACGATTTTCCTAGATCCGGCAGACAAGTTCAGACTTATTTTCAAATTGACCTGAGCTCTTCCTTTGGGGATGTGTTCAAAACAGCGTCTCTACCGGACACGCTCGATATCTCTGATTTTAAGACTAACCGCTTCTCCTTTCAAACCCGCACACTTGATTTCGGCGCATCCACCCATTTGGTAGGTCAGCACTTCATATCAGGGCAGCTCACCAAACTAGAGCTTGCGCCGATTTCAACGATCCCTCTGCCCGCCGCCGGTTGGATGTTGTTTGCAGGTGTTGCTGGATTGGGCCTGATGCGTCGGAAACGGACAGTACTCTAACCATTCATTTTGGGGGCCGCATCTCATTAGCGCCAGCACAGGGCATCGCCAGCAACTACATACATGTCTTTTTTCGTGAGTGGGGAAGAACAGGTATGGGGCAGCCATGTGAAATCTTCGGAATGTTGACCCCAAAGAAAGTGCCGCCGGAATTTTCCGGCGGCACAACTATTTTATTCAAGCCGCGTTGGCTTCAGTATCGAACCGCTTGTAGAAGCTTTGGTTTTTATCCGCCATTTCCCGCAACAGGGCTGGTGTAGCGAAACGTGGGCCAAACTCCTCGGCCAACTGGTCACAGCGTTCAGCTGCGTAAGGCGTACCGATGATATCAAGCCACGAGAACGGACCACCAGACCACGGCGCAAAGCCCCAGGCCAGAATGGCACCAACATCACCTTCACGGATATCTTCCAACACGCCCTCTTCCAGTGCACGCACCGCCTCAAGCACCTGCGCGAACATCAGGCGATGCTGCACAGTGATCAAGTCGGGCTGATCATCCGCCTGTGGGTATTGCGCAGCAAGGCCTTCCCAATACCCCTGACGTTTCCCTTTTTCGTCATAGTCAAAGAAACCAGCGTTGGATTTACGGCCCAGGCGGCCCTGTTCCTCCATCCAGAAGATCACCTCGTCCACCGCGCCATCAGGGTAATCATCACCCATGGCCGCGCGGGTGGCGCGGGCAATCTTGGCACCCAGATCAATCGATGTCTCATCCACCAACTGCAACGGCCCCACCGGGAACCCCAGCTGACGTGCGGCATTGTCGATCAGCGCAGGCGCAACGCCCTCGGCAACCATACGGATGCCTTCGTTGATGTATGGGATGATGCAACGGTTGCAGTAGAAGAACCGCGCGTCGTTCACCACAACCGGTGTCTTGCGGATCTGTCGGACATAATCCAACGCCTTCGCAACGGCCCGTGGACCGGTCTCCTTGCCCTTGATGATCTCTACCAGCATCATTTTTTCAACCGGCGAGAAGAAGTGAATGCCGATGAACTGGTCCGGTTTATCGCTGGCCTTGGCCAGCTCTGTGATCGGTAGAGTCGAGGTGTTGGTGGCAAAGATGCAATCATCGCCCACCACTTTCAACACCTCTTTGGTAACCGCAGCCTTAACACCCGGATCCTCGAACACCGCTTCAATGATCAGGTCACAACCTTCCAGAGCAGCATAATCCGTGGTCGCGGTAATCAGATCCAACGTGGCCACCTTTTTCGCCTCAGTTGCCTTGCCACGTTTGATGCCCTTGTCCATGTAGTCAGCGGTGTAGGATTTTCCCTTTTCGGCCGCCTCCTGCTTCTGATCAATCAGGACCACTTCCATCCCGGCCATAGCCGACACAAGCGTAATGCCTGCACCCATCATGCCCGCGCCCATGACGCCAACTTTCTTGACGCGTTCATCGGCAACATCTGGACGGTTTGCACCTTTTTCCAAAGCTTCCTTGTTGATGAACAGTGAACGGATCATCGCGCTAGAACTTGGGTTCATAAGCACATTGGTGAACCAGCGCGCTTCGATCTTAATCGCCGTATCGAACGGTACAAGTGCACCCTCGTAAGCGGCCGACAACAATGCCTTGGCTGCCGGGAACGCACCTTGAGTTTTGCCATGCACCATGGCCGAAGCCCCAACATAGGTCATGAAACCCGCCGGATGGTACGGCGCACCGCCGGGCATTTTATAACCCTTCTCATCCCATGGCTTCACGAACTTGGGTTCGCTCAAAATCCATGCTTTAGCTTTGGCGATCAGTTCTTCAGGTGCCACAACCTCATCCACGACACCGGCCATCTTGGCCTTTTTCGGGTCGTTCAACTTGCCCTCAAGCAACAGAGGCGACGCCGCCATCGCTCCCATTTTACGCACCAAACGCGTGGTACCGCCCATGCCGGGGAATATACCGACCATAATCTCAGGCAGGCCGATTTTGGCCTTTGGATTGTCGGCGGCAAAAATCCGGTGGCAGGCCAGCGGAATTTCCAGACCGATACCCAGCGCAGTCCCGGGCAGCGCCGCCGCAATCGGCTTGCCACCCTTGTTGGTTTTCGAATCCATGCCCGCGCGTTCGATCTTGCGCAGGATGCCATGCATCTGCATCAGGCCATCAAACAGGCCCTTGGCAGGTTCATCGCCAGCCATTTCCTTCATACGGGCGATGATGTTCAGATCCATCCCACCTGCAAATGTGCCTTCTTTGCCCGAGGTGATGATGATGCCTTTAACCGCATCATCGGTCAGTGCTTCATCAACCAGTTTTTCCAGATCGAAAAAGCCCTGCTCGTTCATCACATTCATGGACTTGCCAACGGTGTCCCAAGTGATGATTGCGACGCCATCAGCGTCTGTCTTCATGGTGAAATCAGTCATCTTATTTCTCCTCTCACCTGTTACACACGTTCAATGATGGTTGCCGCACCCATGCCGGATGCAATGCAAAGCGTGGCCAGACCGACCTCTTTGTCTGAACGCTCAAGCTCATCCAGCAACGTGCCGATAATAATCGCGCCAGTTGCCCCCAGTGGGTGACCCATGGCGATGGAGCCGCCATTGACATTGACCAGATCGGGATCGACATCAAAGGCCTGTTGGAAACGCAGCACGACCGAGGCAAAGGCTTCGTTGACCTCAAACAAGTCAATATCCGAGATATTCATGCCGCTGTCGGCCAAGATCTTTTGCGTTGCTGGAACCGGGCCGGTCAACATGATGGTCGGATCCGTGCCGATCTTACAAGTCTGACGGATACGCGCGCGCGGTTTCAGGCCATATTTCTTACCAAACTCTGCGTTGCCGATCAGCACACCGGCGGAGCCGTCCACAATGCCCGAACTGTTGCCCGCATGGTGGATGTGATTGATCTTTTCCAGATGCGGGTACTTGAGTTTTGCCACAGCATCAAAGCCCGGCATCACTTCACCCATCTGCTGGAAGCTGGCATTCAACGCACCCAGAGCCTGCATATCTGTGCCCGGACGCATGTATTCATCATGATCCAGAATGGTCAGACCGTTTTGATCTTTGACCGTGATGACAGATTTCTCAAACCGGTTAGCTTTCCATGCCGCAGCGGCACGGTTTTGGCTTTCAACAGCCAATGCATCGGCTTGATCGCGAGTGAATCCATACTCGGTCGCGATAATGTCGGCACTGACACCCTGCGGGACAAAGTAGGTGTCCATTGCAATGCTTGGATCCACGGCAATGGCGGCACCATCGCTGCCCATGGCCACGCGACCCATCATCTCAACACCGCCAGCGATGTAAGCCTCACCTGCGCCACCTTTAACTTGGTTGGCCGCCAAGTTCACCGCCTCCATACCCGAGGCACAGAACCTATTGATCGCCAGACCGGGAATGGATTCATCAAGATCCGACGCCAGAACAGCCGTCCGAGCAAGGCAACCGCCCTGCTCCATCACCTGGGTCACGTTGCCCCAGATCACATCTTCAACAGCATGGCCTTCAAGGCCGTTACGATCTTTCAGCGCGTTCATCACCTGCGCAGACAGGCGTGCGGCCGTTACTTCATGCAACGCGCCATCTTTACGGCCCTTGCCACGCGGCGTGCGCACGGCGTCATAGATATAGGCTTCGGTCATGGTTTCCTCCTCAATATCAGGCGCGGTCAGCAGGGCTGCCGGGCATCAGGTCGTAGGGGTGTTTCCACCCCGGTGTGTTCTCAATATTGCTGAGCCAACGGTCGATGTTGGACCACTCAGCCCGATCAAAGCCAAACGGCTCTGGGTAAAATAGGTAGCCACAGCAGGACATATCGGCGTTAGTGATACCATCACCAACGATCCAATCACGCCCTTCAAGGTGGGCATTCAAGGCTGTATAAGCGGCTGTCAGGCGTCCTTGGGTAAATCCGATCACGTCTGCCGGCCGTTTGTCCGCAGGCAGAAAGTTCAGCAAAAACCGTGTCATTCCGGCCTGAGAGCTGAGCTTGTGATTGTCCCAAAACACCCAGCGCATCACTTCACGTTGCTCTTCTGGTGTCGCACCACCAAATTTGCCGGTTTTCTCAGTGATGTACATCTGCATTACGCCGGATTGTGTCAGCGTCGTATCACCGTCCACCAGAACCGGAACTTCGCCCATCACGTTGATCTCACGAAAGGCATCGGTTCGGGTCTCGCCGCCGAAGAAATCAACATAGACCGGTTCCCAGTCCAAACCCGACAGTTCCAGCGCAAGCGCGGCCTTGTAGGCGTTGCCGCTTTCGCCCATGCAATAGAGTTTGATCGTCATGCTTTCGTTCCCTGTTTTTGATGGGGCGTCATCTCTTGCGCGCCTCCAGTTCCGAATTGAACATCCGCAGGCGATGCCCAAAGGTTTCATCGTCGATCACGCTATCAAAATTCTCAAAGAGAAATGAGAGCGCCTCGCCTTCGTCCAATCCGGCTTCTTGTGCAAACTTACGCAGACGGCGGTATCCGTCTTCCGTCATGGCAGTGTTGAAACGGCGGGTCAGGCGAAAGCGTTTGGGCATTAGAAATCCTATTCAGGCGTCTCTCAAATTACTGACACGTTAGAACTGATCCTCGTCCAGCGCCATAACCGGATCGGCACCACTTTCGATACGGGCCAGATGCAGTGCCGTCGCGGGCAGACGGCGTTTCATATAAAAGCGTCCTGTCGCCAGCTTGGTTTCATAGAACTGCGTATCCGATGTGCCACCATCCAGCGCGGCAAGCGCCGCTTTGGCCATCCGTGCCCACATAAGGCCAAGGCAAACATGGCCAAAGAGATGCATGAAGTCATAGGATCCGGCCAGCGCATGATTTGGATTCTTCATCCCGTTTTGCATAAAGTACATGCCTGCGGCCTGCAGATGCTTGGAGGCGTCTTTCAGTGGGTCAAGGAAATCCGCCTTTAGCGCTTCATTGCCTTCGTTTTCTTTCAGGAAGGTTTTTACCATGTCAAAGAACGCCATGACGTGCTTACCGCCATCTTGTGCCAGCTTGCGACCGACCAGATCCAGAGCCTGAACACCGTTGGCACCTTCGTAGATCATTGCGATCCGAGCATCGCGGGTGAACTGCGACATGCCCCATTCTTCGATATAGCCGTGACCGCCATAGACCTGTTGCGCCAACACGGTCATGTCATAACCTTCATCGGTCAGGAAGCCTTTGATCACTGGTGTCAGCAGACTGACCAGACCTTCGGCTGCTTCATCGCCACCACGGTGCGACTGGTCGATCATCTGTGATCCCCACAAAAGAAACGCGCGGCCACCTTCGACAAAGGACTTTTGATCCATCAGCGAGCGGCGAATATCAGGATGTACGATCAGCGGATCGGCTGGACCATCAGGGTTTTTAGCACCAGTCACATCACGCCCTTGCAGGCGGTCCTTGGCGTATTCCACAGCGTTCTGATAGGCAGCCTCAGCCTGTGCCAGACCCTGCATACCAACACCAATGCGCGCCTCGTTCATCATGGTGAACATTGCACGCATACCTTTGTGTTCTTCCCCTAACAGGTAACCTGTTGCCTCGTCATAGTTCATCACACAGGTCGAATTACCGTGAATGCCCATTTTCTCTTCGATGTTGCCACAAGACACGCCGTTGCGCTCACCAAGTGAGCCGTCTTCATTAACCATAAACTTGGGCACGATAAACAGGCTTACGCCTTTGATACCTTCGGGGCCTCCGGGAATTTTTGCCAACACCAAGTGAATGATGTTGTCGACCATGTCATGCTCACCCGCCGAGATGAAAATCTTCTGGCCAGAGATCTTGAAGCTACCATCACCCTGAGGCTCGGCTTTGGTACGCATCAAGCCCAGATCGGTACCACAATGTGGTTCAGTCAGGTTCATGGTACCCGTCCATTCGCAGGACGCCATGTTCGGCAGGTAGGTTGCTTTTTGTTCTTCAGTACCGTGCACCAGAATGGCAGAAGCCGCTCCGTGAGTGAGGCCCTGATACATAGTAAAGGCCTGGTTAGAACCCGAGAACATTTCACCAACAGCCGTGCCCAGCAAGTAGGGCATATTTTGACCACCAAACTCTTCAGGCAAGTCCAACGCCGTCCAACCACCTTCACGTACCTGGTCAAACGCCGCCTTGAACCCTGTTGGTGTCCGGACAACACCGTTTTCCAGAACGCAGCCCTCGGTATCACCCACCGTGTTCAGAGGTGCTAGAACCTCGGAGGCAATCTTGCCAGCCTCTTCCAGAACAGCCGAGGTGAAATCAGAGTCTAATTCGGCATAACCCGGCGTGTCTGTTTCAGAGGCTTTCAAAACATCGTGGAGGATGAATTGCATATCGCGGGTTGGGGCGGTGTAGCTGGGCATGTTGGTCTCCCTAATTGTGCAAGTCTGGCGTTTATTATTGTTATTCAGCGGCGTCTGCGCGCAAAGAAGACAACATATTGTCCCCCCACTTGAGTTGCGCGCGCAGATCGGCAATGGCTTCATTCAGCGTGTCACGCTGTTCCTCCAGATCTCTGAGACGCTGAACAGCGATGTCATAGGTCTGGGTAATTTGTGTCAGTTGCTGGTCTTCTTTGCTGTAGAGATCCAGAAGCTGGCGAATCTCTTCCAGCGTGAAACCAAAACGCTTGCCTTGCAAAATCAACTTAAGGCGGGCGCGGTCACGTTTTGTAAACAGGCGCTTTTGCCCCTCGCGAATTGGCGAAAGAAGCTCCTTCGATTCGTAAAAACGAAGGGTACGAGGCGTCACATCGAACGCATCGCACATTTGCCTGATTGTCATTACATTGTCGGTCATCGAACTATCCATCAAAAGTACAAACTCACTCGTTACAGCAACAGATAGGAACAGCCTTACACCAGACAAGCAAGTTGACGCAGTTGATACGTAACGTCACTTTTATAGTTGACGTGGGATCAAATTAGGTAAACGCCAATTGCAAAGGGATCAAAGCTTTACACTTTGATCCCTCCACTTGGTCCCGCGCGATACAGCACTATAATGGCATCATGCAAATTCTACGCCGTTATCAGCCATTGGCATTACACTTACAGGCAATTCGCCGCTTGCGGCGGCGATCGCATTCGCCAATGCCGGAGCTGCTGGCGGCACGCCAGGTTCGCCAACCCCGGTTGGGGCTGCGGCCGACGGCACGATATGCACATCAATTGCAGCAATGTCACTGATACGTAGTGGTTCATAATCTGGGAAATTGTATTGATCTACAGCACCACCCGTTAGGGTGATTTGATCACGCATCACGTGACCGATACCGTAACCTATGCCACCCTCCATCTGAGCTTTGATCACATCGGGATTCACCGCGAGACCGCAATCAACCGCACAGGTCACATTCTCGATCTTGACACCACCCTCTGCTGTGCCTGAGATTTCAACCACCTCAGCCACGTAAGACCCAAAGGACTTATGCACTGCGACACCCTGTGCGCGCCCCTCAGGTGCATTGCCCCAACCCGCCTGTTCCGCAGCCAACTTCAGTACTCCGACCAAGCGTTTTTGGTCCTCGGTATCACCGCTCAAATAATTAATACGGAATGCCACTGGATCCTGCCCCGCCGCCTTGGCCGCCATGTCCATCATGACCTCCATAACATAGGCGGTATGGGTATGCCCCACCGAGCGCCACCACAACGTCGTCGTTGCCTTTGGCGTATCTGTCAGACCGAAGAAGCCATTAGGGATCTGATACGCAGTGTCTGCCGTTCCCTCAACAGAGCTGTGATCGACACCATCATGCACCACCATCGCTTCGAACGGAGTGCCTTTCATGATGGACTGGCCGGCAATCCGGTGGTCCCAACCGACAATGGCACCACCTGCATCTAAACCGACACGCACCTTATGACCAAAGGCCGGGCGATAATAACCACTGCGTAAATCATCCTCGCGTGCCCAGACTAGCTTAACCGGGCGTGACTGGTCGGTCATGGCAAAAGCCAACGCCGCCTCAGATTGGTAATCTGCATCTGGTGTAGCGCGACGACCAAAGGAGCCCCCTGCCAGCATAGTGTTAATCTGGATTTTATCCATTGGAAGACCTAGGATCTGCGACAAGGCAAAGTGAGGCCCCGTCGGCATCTGCGCCCCGTCATGCAAAATGACACCCCCGTCTTCCGTGGGTTCAATCGTGCAATTAAGAGGTTCCATCGGAGCATGCGCCAGCAAAGGAAAATAGAACGTTTTCTCAACTACCTGAGTCGCGCCATCTAATGCATCCTGCGTGACAGAAAGATCGCTGTTGTTCACGTTAAACTGCGGATCAGCATCTAAGGCAGACAAGATCTCGGCTTTAATTTGATCGGAACCGCGCGTTTCAGCACCAGATAAATCCCATTCGACCTCTAGCGCGTCTCGCGCCTGCATCGCAGCCCAAGTGTTCTCGGCATAAACTGCAACTCCGGCGTTGTTGGGAAGAACGGCTGACATGATGTAACCTTTCACCTCTTTTGAGGCGCTATCGTCAAAACCCTTAGCCAAACCTCCGCGCTGCTCTGGGCGGGCAATCATAGTGACCATCTGGTTCGGTAGATGCACATCTATCGCGAACTGCGCGGTGCCGTTGCCTTTGATGGCACTATCCAAGCGGCGCACATCCAAATTGCCAATTAGGCGGAACTCTGACGGGTCCTTGAGACGTGGCGCGGTTGGCGCTTCCAACTGCGTCGCAGCCGCGACAAACTCACCAAGAGGTGCAGATTGACCAGCACCGATGATCATACCGTCCTCGATGTTCAACTCAGATGCCTTAACGCCCAGCGATTGCGCCGCAGCAGTGATCAGCATCTCACGCGCCGCGGCACCAGCGGTGCGGTATTGTACGAATGAGTTTGCCATCGCAGTCGATCCACCAGTCCCCTGAAACGGGCCAAAGGCGAGGTTATTGTACACCTTGGGGTTGGACGGCGCGTATTCATAGTCAATCTGATCGATCCGCAAACCGATTTCCTCGGCAATCAATGTGGACAGGCCTGTGGTTGGCCCTTGCCCCATTTCAAAGTGCTTCACAATCGCAGTCACTGTACCGTTAGCGTCAATCTTGACGAACGGATTGAACATCAAGGGATTGCCAGAGGCCGCCGCGACAACTCCATCAGGCCGCGAACCAATGATCAACACGGCGGCCGTTGCAGCGCCACCTTTAAGGAAGTTCCGACGGGTTGTTTGTAAAGTCATATCAAGCCTCCAGTATTTCTGCGGCACGTTGAACACCCGCACGGATACGTTGGTAAGTGGCACAACGGCAGGCGTTGCCGTGCATATAGCTGTCGATATCTTCGACTGACGGCTTGGGGTTTTCCTTGAGCAAGCCAACCGCCGACATAATCTGACCAGACTGGCAATATCCGCATTGGACAACATCCAACTCGACCCAAGCCTGTTGTACGGCTGCGCCGATATCAGTTTCAGACATGGCCTCAATTGTCGTAACCTCAGCCTCGCCTACATCTTCTATATAGGTTTGGCATGAACGCACCGGCTCGCCATCGACATGCACAGTACATGCGCCGCACGAGGCCACGCCGCAGCCAAACTTGGTGCCGGTCATTTTCAGTTCATCCCGGATCACCCATAGCAATGGAGTCCCAGGCTCGGCATCGACGTCATGCGTATTGCCGTTTAGGTTTAGAGAGATTGTCATTGGCTGGTCTCCATCTGAAGCGTATAATCTGTGCGTGGTAAACTGGCGCGTTTACACGTATGGGAATTTCACCCCATTGTAAACTCACAAGTTTACGTCAAGATTTGACCGCATCAGATTTTTCCCGCATATCATGATGCCATGACCGACTGCACAGCGCCAAATTCAGAGAAATTCCAGCAGATCATCAATGCTGCTGTAGAAGAGTTCCAGGAAAAGGGATTCGCCGCAGCCAGCATGGATAGGGTTTCAGCACGCGCAGAAGTTTCAAAGCGTACGGTGTATAAATACTTTGAAAGTAAAGAGAATCTCTTTCAATCCATCGTCGGCGTTTTGTCCAACCGTTTTGCCGACATGATGGATATTCGCTATGAGCAAGGTCGCCCTATCCGAGACCAGTTGATCGATTTAGCATGGGTTGAAGGCCGCCTTTTGATGTCACCCGAAGTCATCGCCATGGCGCGTATGGTGATCAGCGAGGTTTTGCGCAATCCGGCCTTAGCCGAGAAAACACAAGGCAAAATGGATAAAACCCGCGTCTTTGCCGACATGCTTCGGATTGCAACCGCAGACGGGCAAATGGAGGTTCCCAATCCGGACGAGGCCGGCGTTGAATTTGTTGGTCTGATCAAAGCCAAGGCCTTTTGGCCCGTGATCTTTGGCGCCCCGATCATAACCGAAGAGGAAATGACCCAAATCGTAGAAAGTAGTGTCGACATGATCATGAGCCGCTACAAAACGAGTTGACCGAAACGAAGAGAAACGTTGTTCTTTCAATGGAATAGATTAGTGTAACTCCATTACCCACGCCATTCATCTGCTGCGGAAGCAATGGCCACATCCCGCTTTACAAGTCCAGCACCACAAAGGTTTGATATGCTCAGGTTGCTTGCAGTTTTCATGATCTTTCTTGCAAGCCCGTTATACGCGCAGAGCCCAACTTATGTCGGATCTCAAAACTGTACGGACTGTCATGCTGAGGAGACAGAAGCCTGGGCCACATCGCACCATGCCAAGGCCTGGATGGAACCCACCCCAAGTAGTGTTTTAGGCGATTTCAACGATGCACGGTTTGATCATGATGACATGCAGGTTTCATTCACAAAAGAGGGTGATGATTACATCATCACAGTAACTGAAACAGACGGTAAAACCACCACATACCCGGTCCATTCTGTTGCTGGGATTGCCCCCCTACAACAGTACCTTCTGGAAACGGAAGACGGACGTCAGCAAAGTTTCGATGTCACTTGGGATGACGTCGAAAAACGCTGGTATCATCTTTACCCAGATCAAGACCTGCCTCCGGATGATGGATTGCATTGGAGCGGCCCATATAAAACTTGGAACGCCCGTTGCGCCGAATGTCACGCCACAGATTACCAACGCAACTACATTGCTGACACGCGTAGCTACCAATCGGCCCAAGCTGAGATAGGTGTCGGATGCGAGGCCTGTCATGGACCAGCATCCGAACACTTGAAATGGGCCAATAACGCTACAAAGCGAGCAGATCTTGATGCCCAAGATCTGGATGCCTACGGCTTTGCGTTTTCATTTGACAGCGACAATCCAGAAACTGGAATCCAACAATGCGCCGGCTGCCATTCTCGACGCGAGGCATTGACCAATGGCAATCCCATCCCAGGCACACCTTTCCATGACACCTATAGATTGGCCCTCTTGCGCCCCGGTCTCTATCATCCGGATGGTCAGATACTCGACGAAGTCTACGTCTACGGCTCTTTTCTTCAGTCCAAGATGTACGCGCGTGGCGTGGGGTGCATGAACTGTCATGATCCCCATAAGGCCGAAATCAAAATTGAAGGCAACGCTCTTTGCACTCAATGCCATTCTGAGGCGGGCAACACCGACTTCCCAACACTCACATTGAAAAATTACGACACGCCCGAACACCACAAACACCTGCAAAACAGTGATGGCGCTCAATGCAATAGCTGCCACATGATCGAACGCATTTATATGGGCATTGATGGGCGGCGTGATCACTCCTTCCGCATCCCCCGCCCTGATTTGCATGACCAAACTGGCGCACCAGATGCCTGCACTGATTGCCACGCAGACCGAACCCCGGATTGGGCCGCGCAGACTATTTCTGATTGGTACCCCGATTCACGACATCGCACACCACACTATGGAACAGTCTTTGCACAGGCACAGGTAAGCCCAGAATTGACAGGGCAAGACTTACAAGCACTGGCACTTGATCCTGAGCAGGCCGGTATCGTTCGTGCGACGGCACTCTATCTATTGCAACCTGTTGCAGACCAAGGTGTGACGACAATCATGGCCTCACTACTCAACGACCCGGATCCGCTGGTCCGTGAAAGCGCGGCGCAATTGCAAAGCAGCGCAGCCCCAGAGGCAAGAGTGGCACGCCTTCTGCCTTTGCTAGAAGACCCACGCCGCGCGGTACGATCTGCCGCTGCAAAGCAGCTTTTGAATGTATCGCCAGCCTTAATGCAATCGACCGAACGGAAAGCCCTCAGTCAGGGCATGGCTGAATGGCAGAATTCCATGTCCACTCGCCTGGATTTCCCAGAAACTCATCTTGTTCTTGGCGGCATGGCCTTGACGATGCGCAACGCCGCCGCAGCGACACAAGCCTTCGGCGAAGTTGTACGGTTAGATCCGCAACGCGCCGAAGCCTGGCCGATGCTGGTGCGGCTGGCGCATATCAGTGGCGGCGTGAACGACGCGCTGGCGATTGTTGAAGAAGCCCTAACATATTTACCCGATGACCCCACATTGCGCGGGATGAGGGATGAGCTTGCTCAATAAAAGCCCCAGCCCCGTTAAGGGCTGAGGCGAATAAGCAAATTTCTCGACGGTTTAGAAATCCAGATTTTCAACGCTGAGAGCATTCTTCTGGATAAATTCGCGGCGCGGTTCGACCACATCACCCATCAGTTTGGTAAAGAGGTCATCTGCCTCGGCCACATCGTCGATTTTAACCTGCAGCAAAGTCCGCGCCTCGGGGTCCAATGTGGTTTCCCACAACTGGCCGGGGTTCATTTCACCCAAACCTTTGTAGCGCTGCAAGGAGAGACCTTTTTCGCCTTCTTTCAAGATCGCGTCCAGTAAACCCAGCGGCCCATGAATGCTTTGGTTACGATCCTTGCGCACCAAAGTGGATGGCAGGTTATAAACCTCATGCAAAGCATCAGTCATCTGGCCCAATTTACGAGCTTCAGCCGAACGCAGTGCCGTTCCGTCAAGCGTGCGCACTTCTTCAACACCGCGCACCATACGGGTCAAGCGAATGCCATGATCCTGTGTCGGCCGCCCACTCCAGCCTCGCTCGTACTCCGCAGCGATGAGATCAAGACGAGTGGCAACGGCATCGGCAACACCTTGCAAATCAGCATCGACCTGACCAGGTGAAAATGCACCGGAAATCGCAGCTTGCTCCAAAATGTGACGCGGGTAATGCGTTGGGAATGCTTCGACAATTCGCTTGATTTGACGAGCCTCCTCGACGACGCGCAGCAGATCCTGGCCAACAATTTCCTCGCCTGAACCAAGGCGCAACACCGCATCATCACTGCCCTGCGCGATCAGATAATCCTCAAGCGCGGCCTGATCTTTCAGGTACACCTCAGATTTGCCACGCGCGACTTTGAACAACGGTGGTTGAGCGATATAAAGATATCCACCTTCGATCAGCTCAGGCATCTGACGATAGAAGAATGTCAGCAGCAGCGTTCGAATGTGCGCACCATCAACATCCGCATCGGTCATGATGACAATCTTGTGGTAGCGCAGTTTTTCAATATTGAACTCATCCCGGCCAATCCCAGTGCCCAGCGCCATGACCAAGTTGCCAATTTCCTGACTGCCGAGCATTCGATCAAATCGGGCACGCTCGACGTTCAGAATTTTACCACGCAACGGCAGCACGGCCTGAGTTGAACGATCACGCCCCGTCTGGGCCGAACCACCAGCAGAGTCACCCTCCACGAGGAAGACTTCGGTCTTGGACGGGTCTTTTTCTGAGCAATCTTTGAGCTTACCAGCCAGATAATTCACGTCCATCGCGGTTTTGCGGCGGGTCAGTTCACGCGCCTTACGTGCGGCTTCACGTGCCAGCGCGGCCTCGATGATCTTGCCCACAATGACCTTAGCCTCGTTCGGGTTTTCCTCGAACCATTCAGACAACTTTTCATTGACCAAACCTTCGACGGCCGGGCGCACTTCAGAGCTGACCAGTTTGTCTTTGGTCTGACTGGAAAACTTAGGATCTGGCACTTTGACAGACAGCACGCAAGTCAGGCCCTCTCGGGCATCATCACCGGTGAAGCTAATCTTTTCTTTTTTCGCAATACCGCTGGTTTGGGCATAGTTGTTGATAGTGCGGGTCAGCGCGCCGCGAAATCCCGCCATGTGGGTGCCGCCGTCACGCTGCGGGATGTTGTTGGTGAAAGGCAATACCGTTTCGTGATAGCTGTCATTCCACCACATCGCGACTTCGACCCCGATGTCATCTTTCTCACCAGTGATAAAAATCGGATCCGGCATCGCTGCTGTTTTGTGACGATCTAGATACTTGACGAATTCCTTCACACCACCATCGTAATGCAATTCATTTTTCAGATGCTCTGCGGGACGCTCATCCGTCAAAATAATCCGAACACCGGAATTCAAGAAAGCCAATTCGCGCAGGCGTTTTTCCAGAGTTTCAAAGCTATACTCGAGGTTGGAAAACGTATCGGTTGAGGCCATGAAGCGCACTTCAGTGCCTTTACGACCATCAGCATCGCCGACAACACGCAAAGATTCGACGGTATCCCCACCTTCAAACCGCGCGTAGTGCTCCTTGCCATTACGCCAGATGCGCAGCTCCAGCCAATCAGACAGCGCATTCACCACGGAGACGCCCACACCGTGCAGACCACCCGAAACTTTGTAAGAGTTGCTATCAAACTTACCGCCAGCGTGCAGCTGGGTCATGATAACCTCAGCGGCTGAAACGCCCTCTTCCTCGTGTATATCGACGGGAATACCACGGCCATTATCGCTGACAGAAACGGAAGAATCCGCATGGATTGTGACGGTCACAGCATCCGCATGACCGGCCAAAGCCTCATCAATACCGTTGTCCACGACTTCATACACCATATGATGCAAGCCCGACCCATCATCGGTATCACCGATGTACATGCCGGGACGTTTGCGAACCGCTTCCAAGCCTTTGAGAACTTTAATGGAATCGGCGCCATATTCTTCTGGCGTCGGGACTGCTTCAGACATTAACGTCATTCCTCGTATTTTTGTCATTTTATACGATTTTACTAGGGGGATGTCACGTGCTGACCACAATATTTTACGCCCCAGAGACGCTCAATAGCCGCAACATTTAATGGGGGATTAGAAACATTCAAAAGCCCCCCAATCTTGAGGTCAATTCCGAACAATACTAAACAGCAAAAGCTCATCGCTAAGCCCTTCAATCCGGTGAAGCCATGCCACCTCATGCCCCGCAGCGAGTTGCGATCCGAAAGAGCCACTATCTCCATAGACAAGATTCCTACACAACATCAAGTAATCCACGTCTGTTCGGATAATTGCCTCACGAAGGGCCGTCTCATCCTGCTCAAATGGCAAAAGACCATCCCGAATAGCAGAGGGACTGCGATGATAGAGGCCCGTCACAACACTATGTGGTGTCAGTAGTAAAATCGGAGCACTCATATTTGCCGAGCTAAATATCTTGCCACGAGGAAGATCAGCTAGCTCTTTTATTAAGTCCAAATTACGACAGGTTTTGACGGCAGTTGATTGACTTGCCCCCTGTTCAGATGAGGTGTTCGATACATTTTCATTTTTATCCGGCTGGAGACTCCCCGCATAAGGCGCAAAGACAACTACAAGCAATGGCAATAACAGAACTAAAACATACCGGTTTCGACCTTCCCGGCGCGCTGTCAGAAATTCAGCAAGGGCAAAACCAATCAATATTGGTATCGCCGATGCTGCCAATAGTGTCAGGCGGATCTGTGACATGCTGGCCAGCACGCCCAGCCAAGAAAATAAAAGTAAAATACCCAATCGAGCTGTCGTAGCAGTATCCTCATGCTGAATAATAATGCGGCGAACCCAAATCGCCGTCATCAGAAATGTTATGGCGATGGTTGGAAGCACAAGTCCATAGACAATCACCTCCCCCTGGCTAAACGCCACAAAGATAGACCTAGCCTCCTCAATTCGGTTGCTAATGATATGGGTCACATCCGGTGGTAGGTTGCCGTAGGGGCCCGCGAAGCACGGCTCGATCAAAGGGTAAAGAAAAAAAACACCCAAAGCGCACAGCGCCAAGAACACCAATGTACGTGTGACCAAATGGCTCAATCTGGAAGACACTACCGCATAAACCACACTGATCCCCGCTCCGGTTGCCGCAATGGATAAATAAGGCACCGACAATTCATCGCAGTGATTCAGCGCCCACTCGGCCATAGGAGCCTGCCCATAAAACAAGACCACACTGCCAATGGCAGTCGTTACGCAGAAAGCCACAAACTGTGGCACGGACTGTGTGTACAACAGTAAAGCTCGGGCAACGAGTATTCCCCCAAACAAGGCAATGACCAATAACGCCTCAAGCCCGACAGCCAAAGACAACGCTGCTGCTGCCCCCCCAATTATGCCGCGCCGGATAGCAGGCCCGGGCAATACGGCTGTTAAAGTCAACACAGTCATTAACAAAATTTGAACGTTGTGATGATCCAGGCGCGCTCCAGAAAAGTAAACTATTCCCGTTACGGGCCACAGTATGATTGCCATCATCGAGGTCGCACCAACAAGCGGGCCGAACATTTTGCGTGCGCTGAAGCCAATCACAATCACCAACAAAACAAACAAAATAGCAGGCCATAAAACAATCCCAATCACTTGCGCTTGTTCAAAGGGAAGCACCATAGACAGCGGCCAGATAAGTGTTGCGATCCCAAGATCCACATAGCGGGACCAATGCAGATCAAGCCCTTCTGGTGGCTGCATCCGATATTGCCGCATATCAAACCACCCCTGCCCATTCATCCAATCCTGGATTGACAGAAACCGCATGATATCATCATTGTCTCCAGTCACTAGGAGTTCCATCATCGACTGACTGGCAAGAATTGCCATAAGCACCCGAATGCCTATGACCAACACAAGTACAACCCTGAAAATCTTCTCATCTAAGGAGGGGGAGGTCGCAGTATTCATGTAGGGATCATTCTCACGGCTTGTATTTCACCTAAGGTTAATATTCGAAAACCTGACCAGATATATCGCTGCAAAATATCACCCAACGATATTCCATGTTTCGATCATCATTCCGCCGACGTTCATCGCAATTCCACCTATTTCACTCCTATCTTTTAGCGAAGCCCGGACTTGAAGCAACCCAATTAAATATAGCACCCGGAGCTGGTGGTGCTGAGATCGTTTGACACTACTGATCTGTTACCCCGTCATTCTTCAACATCTATGGTACCCGCCGCATCGTGTTCGGGTCACCGTCATGGCAACCCATCTCCGGTCACCTCAATGTGTTGAGCTCGTTCACCCAGTTCCGTGAACAGTTCCGGCCCCGTACCCGTCATCCAAGCCTGCGCACCAAGCGCACAAAGCTCATCATAGAGCGCTGCCCGGCGACCAGCATCCAGATGCGCCGCAACCTCATCCAGCAACAAGATCGGAGGCGCACCAAAATTACGGGTCAGGGCACGGGCGTTGGCCAAAATCAACGACACCAGCAACGCTTTTTGCTCTCCGGTCGAACAGTCCCTGGCAGGAACACCTTTGGCCGCATAGACCCCGTATAGATCGGCGCGATGTGGGCCAATCAACGTACGCCCCGCAGCCAAATCGCGAAACCGGCTCTCAGACAAGGCATCGCGAAAATCAGATTCACTCTCTGGCATCTCACCTTCGCTGAGTGTCAATTCTAAGTCCGCCACTGGAAATGTGGTTTCAGCCTCAGCCTGTGCCGACTGCAGCTGCGCCAACGCAGCCATACGGTTTTGGTGAATCGCAACCCCAGATTCTGCCATCTGCCGCTCCAACGCCACATACCAATGGCCATCACGTACTTGATCTTTGAGCAGGCGATTACGTTCACGCATCGCCTTTTCAAAGGACAAAGACGCTTCCGCATGTGAGGGGTCAAAACTGAGCGTCATACGGTCCAGAAACCGTCGTCGCCCCTCAGCCCCTTCGATCCACAACCGGTCCATCGACGGGATCAGCCACAGCACCCGCGCAATACGCCCCAGAGAAACCTGTGATGCGGCTTTGTCGTCGATCCGCACCTGTCGCGCGGCGCCGCCTTCGGACCAAATCTTGACCTCATGCACCTGATGCAAGGATTGCAGGATACCGGTCAGCCTCCAGCCAATCGCATCCGGGCGCCGCGCCATATCCTGCGCCGCAGCACGGCGCAAACCACGCCCCGGTGAAAACAGCGATACCGCTTCAAGAATATTAGTTTTGCCCGCACCATTCGGGCCATGAATGGCGATGGGCCGTGCATCCAGTTTCAGCTGCGCAGACTTGTGCGAGCGGAAATACGAAATCGTCAGCGCAGAAAGATAAAGCCCCGGCATGCCGCCCTTTCATCTTTCCTCAAATACTCCCGTCGGAGGCATCCGACCGCTGTCACACGCGCATCGGCATGACAACGTAAACCGCTGTCGTATCATTGCCTTCGCGCATCAAGGTTGGGTCACCCGAAGAATTGAACATGAAGACCGCATTCTCACGATCAACCTGACTCGCAATCTCCAGCAGGTATTTGGCGTTGAAGCCAATTTCCAACCGCTCATCACCATAGGCCACGGCCAGCTCTTCTTCAGCGGCACCGCTATCTGGCGCATTCACTGATAGAACTAAGCGGTCCTCATCCAATGCTAGTTTAACCGCACGTGAACGCTCTGAGCTGACAGTTGCCACTCGATCCACTGCCTTGGCAAATTCTGCGGCATCCACTTCCAGACGCCGGGTGTTGCCCTGCGGGATCACTCGTGTGTAATCGGGGAACGTGCCATCAATTACCTTGGACGTCAGCGTAATGTCAGGTGTGGCAAAACGGATTTTTGTCTCAGAAACTGAAACGGCGATTTTCATCTCGTCGTCGTCCAGCAGTTTGCGCAGCTCGCCCACGGTTTTACGCGGTACAATCACGCCCGGCATATCACTTGCACCTTCGGGCAAGTCACTGTCGATGCGCGCCAGACGGTGGCCGTCTGTGGCAACGCAACGCAACACCTGACCGCCATCGGCGTCAGAGACGTGCATATAAACACCGTTCAGATAGTAGCGGGTTTCCTCGGTCGAGATCGCGAATTTTGATTTGTCAAACAAGCGGCGCAGATCGGGCGCTTTGGCGCTGAAATTGCTGGCATACTCTGAGGAGGCCATCACCGGGAAATCTTCTTTGGGTAGGGTTGCCAAGCTGAAGTTTGAGCGCCCTGCATCCACTGTCAGACGACCAGCTGCGGCATCAGCGGTCAAATTGACCAACGCACCATCGGGAAGCTTACGCACAATTTCATGCAACAGCACCGCCGAAACAGTTGTCGCGCCTGCGCGTTCAACCTTGGCCGGGGCTTTGTCGACCACTTCGATATCCAAGTCCGTGGCACGGAAATGCACAGCATCACCTTCGGCTTCGATCAAGACATTCGCCAGGATCGGAATGGTGTTGCGCCGCTCGACAACAGATTGCGCCTGACTTACCGCTTTGAGCAGCGTTGCGCGTTCGATGCTGAGTTTCATACCCTCACTCCCTTACAGTCACGGATTGATACCGGGAGGGGCAAGTTATCAACTTCCTCTTTCGGCTCAAGTCTTTTCTTTTCTAGAGTTTTCAGCCCAATTCACCCGAGGGTCAAGGGGGCGGGTGCTTCAGCCTTCCAAAGTGCGGCGCAGAAGTTCCAGATCTTCGGCGATCTGAGCATCCTGTGAACGCAATTCTTCAATCCGCTTAACCCCGTGCATAACGGTGGTGTGGTCGCGCCCGCCAAAGCGACGGCCAATTTCGGGCAGTGAGCGGCTGGTCATCTGCTTGCAAAGATACATCGCCACCTGACGCGGGCGTGCAAAGGTCCGCAGACGTTTAGGCCCGATCATATCCGACAAGCGAATATTGTAGTGATCCGAAACCTGACGCTGAATTTCCTCAACCGAGACTTTGCGCTCTGATGCGCGCAGCACATCCGCCAGACAATCCTGTGTCAGTTCCAGCGTAATCTCATGCCCTACCAAAGATGCAAAAGCGAACAACCGGGTCAATGCACCTTCAAGCACACGCACGTTGGTGCTGATGCGGTGGGCCAAGAATTCCAACACACCATCGGCCATTTTCAGGTCAGGATATTGACGGAAGAACTGATCGGTCTTGGTCTGCAGGATGCCAAGGCGCAACTCATAATCCGTTGGGTGCAGATCAACAACCAGCCCACACTGCAGGCGTGATTTGATCCGCTCTTCAAGATTGCGAATCTCGCCAGGCGCACGATCTGCAGAAATGATGATCTGTTTGTTCTGATCCACCAGCGCATTGAAAGTATGGAAAAATTCCTCTTGTGTGCTGTCTTTCCCGGCAATGAACTGCACATCATCCACCATCAAGACATCGACCGAGCGGAACATCTCCTTGAAGTCCATCATCTTTCGATCACGCAGGGCCTGCACAAAACGGTACATGAATTGCTCTGCTGACAGATAAACAACGTTTAGATCCGGGCGGCGGTTTTTCAGATCCCATGCAATAGCGTGCATCAAGTGGGTTTTACCCAAACCAACCCCACCATAAAGAAACAGCGGATTAAACGTCACCGGGCCACCTTCGGCCACGCGTTTCGCGGCAGCATGGGCCAATTCGTTGGGTTTCCCCACGACAAAACTATCAAATGTGAAACGCATATCAAGCGGTGCTGTTGGCACCTGATTGCCATCAGGCCTTGCAACAACGGGCGCAGGTTTGTCTGCTTTTTGCTCCGGTTGTGGTGAGGTCGTGGTGTTGGCCGCTGTCTGGAATTGGATGCGGCGCACCTCAGGTGCCAGACTATTAACGTGATACAAGATCAAATCGCCAAAGTTTTGGGATACATAATTACCTAGAAATACTGTTGGAACCACAAAATTCACAACACCATCTGCAACAAACGACAGCTCAAGCGGCTCAATCCAATTCTTAAAATTATTCTTCCCGACAGATGCCAGAAGGTTTTGTTTCAATTGGCCCCATTGTTCGTTTGTCATATTCACCATTCCGCGAGCTTCGATCGACCGACACAAAATTCATTACAGGCCATACATTGACCCAAGTTATTGGCAAAACATGACATTGAAGCGGAAAAGCACATCTTACTCAACCGCCGTAGCGGTCGATTGCTAAGATTTCATTTCCCGATCGGGCCTGACACGGTGGCAATCCTGATACGACGCGGAGATCCCCAAGAGTCCGCGCGTGGATTTGTAACTGCCGTGCATTCCCGTTGGACATGACCAGACCGAAGCCTAACCTGACGCAGAGCATTAACCATATGAGCATGCCCATTTGGTAAATCGCGCTGCTTGTCCCCCCAAGCGTGAATCGCTGAAATGAAACTAGCAATTTGAGTCGGGAGCGGGCAACTGATCTTCGCCCTTGACAGTGCGATTAGTCGAAAAGAATCTCAGGCGCCCGCTTTCCGTTGCTCACATGCAAAAAGGCACCGCAAAAAGCGATGCCTTCTCATATCAGCCTTGACAGGCCAACTTCACGATACCGTTCACGCCAGTGCCTTGACTCGCGCGGCCAGGCGCGACACTTTACGTGACGCAGTGTTTTTGTGCAGAACGCCTTTGGTAACGCCGCGCATCAGCTCAGGCTGAGCAGCACGCAGAGCGGCAGTTGCGGCGTCTTTGTCGCCAGAAGTGATTGCTTCTTCGACTTTGCGCAGGTGTGTACGGATACGAGAGCGGCGCGCTTTGTTAACGGCCTGACGACGCTCGTTCTGGCGGGCGCGTTTTTTTGACTGAGGCGTATTTGCCATGGATGAGGTCCTTTTCGGGTTCTCTATATTTCAATAGCGCTAAAGCGTCCCGAGCCGGTAGACCTAACCGGTGATTCTGGCCAGAGCGGGCCGCACGCGCATGTATTGACGCGTCCTATAGACAAATTTCCAACAAATGCAAATAGGAAACTTTCAATATGCGTCGTCATCAAGAAGCGCCCTCAGGCACCTATGATTAAAACTCATGCGTCCATGAATCTGAACGATCTGCAATAATTCTCGCATTCCTGCGCATTCATTAGGCGCAGAGCAGCACTTATTCAATACATATCAGAACATTCACAAGGAACACGATATGTCCGTCAAATTCGTAACGCGCCGTATTCACGCTTATCTTGATTACCCAGTAGCCTTTGCATTGATCGCTTTACCATTCGTTTTGGGCCTCGGCGAAAGCAACCCGATGGCACTATATTTGTCCGTGGTAACGGGTATCGCTGCCCTAGTGCTGACCATACTCACCGACCATCACCTCGGATTGATCCGGGTACTGCCTTACAGCTTGCATATGGCTGTAGATCTGGTTGTCGGATTAACCTTTCTTGCCGCGCCGTTCATCTTTGGATTCACTGGATTGGATGCAGCATTCTATTGGCTGAACGGGGCTGCAGTTGTGATGGTGATTTCATTACATAAGCCGGAAGACGCTCCAATGACTGCGTAATCAACGCAGGGATTTGCGTACAGGATGTACATTTTACCCCCAGAAATGTACACAAACCGCAAAACCCCAAAAACTATTAAAGCGCCCAAGGGCGCTTTAATTTCGTATTACAAAAAATACAGGCGGATTTATTTATCCCGGAATTGAGCTTCGCGTTTTTCCATGAAGGCAGCCATGCCTTCTTTTTGATCTTCTGTCGCGAAGAGCGATTGGAAAACGCGACGCTCGAACAAAAGACCTTCGCGCAGGGTGGTCTCATACGAGCGATTGACCGATTCTTTGACAGCCATGGTCGCGATTGCGGACTTTTCGGCGATTTTAACAGCGGCAGACATCGCCTCTTCCATCAGCTTTTTGACCGGCACGACGCGGGAGACCAGACCAGAGCGTTCGGCTTCATCCGCGTCCATGAAACGGCCAGTCAGGTTCATGTCCATAGCTTTGGATTTACCAACAAAGCGGGTTAGGCGCTGTGAGCCACCCAAACCAGCCATGACACCCAGATTGATTTCGGGCTGGCCAAATTTAGCGGTGTCGGACGCGATGATGAAATCGCACATCATTGCCAATTCGCAACCACCACCCAGCGCATAGCCAGACACAGCCGCGATAATCGGCTTTCGGAAGCGCATGATACCGTCAGCCTCTGGGCCAAACAGATCTTCGCTGAACACATCAACAAAGCTTTTCTCGCTCATCATTTTGATGTCTGCGCCGGCGGCAAAGGCTTTTTCTGATCCGGTAATGACAACGCAGCGTACTTTGTCATTTGATTGCGCGTCGTCCAGTGCACTCACCAGCTCGCCCAACAGCTGATCATTCAGCGCATTCATAGCGTCGGGGCGGTTCAAAGTAATGAGGGCAACGTGGTCTTCTATTTCGACGATGATCGTCTCATAGGCCATGTGGTATGCTTTCGCTTGTTCCAGTCAAAGATGATTCATTACCATTCTGGCAGCGCTGTTCAACCTATCTTTGACATTTTGAACAATAGAAGGAGGAACGTCCCGACTGCACGATGCGATTGATCACACCTTCACATCCGTCATTTTTGCAGGGGTCACCTTCGCGGTCGTAGACGTCGAAACTATGTTGAAAATAACCTAATTCGCCATCCGCTTGCCTGAAATCACGCAAGGATGATCCGCCTGCCTCAATTGCCTCGGACAGCACATCACGGATGATAGGAACCAGCAAAGAAACGCGACGTCCTGAAATGGCACCGGCCTTGCGCTTTGGGGAAATTTTAGCACGAAACAGGGCTTCGCAGACGTAAATATTGCCCAGACCTGCAATGATTCGCTGATCTAGTAGGGCCGATTTTATCGGGGTGTTCTTATCCTTCAGTGCAGCGATCAAGTAGTCCTCGGAAAAGGCATTGCCCAGAGGTTCTGGCCCGAGCTTGGCCAAAAGTGGGTGACTTTCAGCGGTGTCACTGGGCAACAGATCCATCGCGCCAAACCGGCGCGGGTCGTTGAATGTGATTCGCGCACCGTTACCCATTTCCAACACCACATGGTCATGTTTTTGTGGTGCGGGGTGCTCATGTAGGAACTGCCCTAGCGGATCGCCCGAGATCAACATACGACCGGACATGCCCAGATGGATCAGCAGTGTTTCCCCCGAGGACAGATCCGCCAAAATGTACTTTGACCGCCGACGCAGGGCCTGCACCCGCTGCCCCTGTAGGCGTTCGGCCATGTTTTCAGGAAAAGGCCAACGTAAATCAGGGCGATTAACCTGTGCATCTTTGATGATCTGCCCCTCCATCGCCGGGGTCAGGCCACGGCGGACGGTTTCGACCTCGGGCAATTCTGGCATGATCAATTTTCCTTGCGGCAAAAGGGGCGCATTGTATCCCGGCCCCGGCACCTTATAAGAAGAACTGAAACACAAAACGGCAAGGCCCATGAGCGAGAAAACAACTCATTTCGGTTATCAGGATATTCCCGAGGCGGAAAAAGCCGGGCGGGTGCAGGGCGTATTCGGTTCGGTCGCATCAAAATATGATGTCATGAATGATGCCATGTCCTTTGGCATTCACCGCATCTGGAAGGATGCGATGATGGATTGGCTGGCGCCGCGCCCGGGGCAAAGGTTGCTGGATGTGGCCGGTGGCACAGGCGATATCAGCTTTCGCTTTCTGAAACGTGCGGGCCACGGTCATGCCACAGTTCTGGATCTGACCGAACCGATGTTGGTGGAAGGGCGCAAACGCGCCGAGGCTGATCAGATGGCCGACAGCCTGGATTGGGTGACGGGTGACGCGATGGCGCTACCGTTCAAGGATAATACCTTTGATGTTTACACCATCAGCTTTGGCATCCGGAATGTGACGCGACCTCAGGAAGCGCTGAACGAGGCGTTTCGGGTGCTGAAACCCGGTGGGCGTTTGATGGTGTTGGAATTCAACCAGATCCCCAATGACATGATGCAGAAGGCCTATGATCTTTATTCCTTCAATATCATTCCGCGTATGGGACAGGTGATTGCCAACGATAAAGACAGCTATCAGTATTTGGTGGAATCGATCCGTCAGTTTCCCGATCAGGAGACGTTTTTGCAGATGGTGCGCAACGCGGGTTTTGAAAACGCTAAGTACCGCAATCTGAGCCTTGGCATTGCTTGTTTGCATTCGGGTTGGAAAATTTAACGTATGCGCGGCCCTCATAATATTCTGCGCCTGATCCGAACAGGCGCCACGTTGGAACGCACCGGTGCGATGAGCCTGATCATGGAGGCGATGGATGCGCCGCCATTGGTAAAGGTAACGATGCGTTGTCTGGCTTGGCCATTTCAGTGGCTGGGGTACAAGGGTGAAACCTCTATGCCTCCGGCCACGCGGGCGCTGACGGCTCTGGGCCCCGCCTACATCAAGTTTGGTCAAATTCTGTCGACCCGGCCGGATCTGGTGGGTGACGGGCTGGCGACGCAATTGCGGGTGTTGCAGGACAAATTGCCCGCCTTCCCGAAAGAAATTGCCGAACAGGAAGTTGCAGCTGAATTGGGATCTCCGGTAAATGAGTTGTTTGACGATTTCAGTGCCCCGGTTGCGGCAGCTTCGATTGCACAGGTGCATAAGGCGCGGTTGCGCAGCACGGGCGAAGACGTCGCCGTAAAAGTGCTACGCCCCGGCATTGAAAAGGCGTTTCGCAAGGATATTGATGCCTTTTATCTGGCCGCCAACACCATTGAATTTCTCTCGCCTGCGTCACGCCGGTTGCGACCCAGCGATGTGATTGCGCATTTTGAGGGTGTGGTTCTGGGCGAACTGGATCTGCGGTTAGAGGCGTCTTCGGCGTCAGAATTTGCGGCGAATACCGCAAATGACGAAGGGTTTGAGCTGCCGGACGTGAAATGGGAGCATTCCTCGCGCCGGGTCATGACGATGGCTTGGGCTGATGGTGCCGCGCTTGGGGATAATGATGCACTGGATGCAGCCGGACATGATCGGGTGGCATTGGGCGAACGGGTTTTGCAATTGTTCCTAAGCCATGCGCTGCGTGATGGGTATTTTCACGCCGATATGCATCAGGGCAACCTGAAGGTCGCGGCCAGTGGTAATATCATTGCCTATGATTTCGGCATCATGGGGCACATTGATGAATATACCCGCCGGGTCTATGCCGAGATCCTTTATGGGTTCATCAAACGCGATTATAAACGTGTGGCAGAGGTGCATTTTGAGGCGGGATATGTCCCTGCTGATCAGGATGTTGACGAGTTTGCACGTGCCCTGCGTGCTGTGGGTGAGCCGATATTCGGCATGGATGCGCACCAAATCTCAATGGGTGGGTTGTTGAGCTATCTGTTTGAAGTAACAGAAAAATTTGGCATGGAAACCCGAACCGAGCTAATCTTATTGCAACGTACCATGGTGGTGGTTGAAGGGGTCGCGCGGTCGCTTAGCCCGCAGATCAACATTTGGCAAGTCGCCAAACCCGTGGTCGAGGATTACATCCGCAAAAGCATAGGTCCCCGTGCGATGGTGCGTGATTTGGGAAAAACCATGTCCGTCCTGATGCGCTATGGCCCTCGCTTGCCGGTTCTTGTGGAAAACGCGCTGATCCGACAATCACAGCAGGTTGAATTGAATACTCAGCCAAACCGGTGGCGCACAGCCATTTATCTGGCCGCAGGTGCCGCGATCGGGGTTTCTTCGACACTGATTGCAACGTTTTTGTGGTGATCTGACCTCGGTAAGATTGCCCCAAAACGCGCGCTGCGCTAAGCAGAGGCGACTCACACAGGAAGACCGCCATGAGCCGCATCAGCCATATCGCGCTGGACGACGCAAATCTGCCGCCGCCCACGCCTGAAATCGAACAAGAGCGCAAAGTCGCAATGTTTGACCTGATCGAGGATAACACCTTTGCCCTGCCCAAGCGGGATGATCGTGTCATTCCTGATGGCCCCTATCATGTTGGCCTTTCCATTCGTGAAAAACGTCTGGTGTTTGACATCAAAACCGAAGGTGAAGAGCCGGCAGCAGAATTCCATCTGTCGCTGTCACCGTTCCGCCAGGTGGTCAAAGATTACTGGGCGATCTGCGAAAGCTATTTCGACGCGGTCAAAAATATGCCCCCCAGCCAGATCGAAACAATCGATATGGCGCGACGTGGCATCCATAATGAGGGTGCCCGCGTGCTTGAGGAACGTCTGGACGGCAAGGCCGAGATCGACAATGACACCGCGCGCCGGTTGTTCACGTTGATCTGCGTCCTGCACTTCGGAGGCTAAACCGCGATGGCGCCAGAGCTTCCTCAGTCGGTCCTGTTTTGCTGTGACCACAATTCGGCCCGTTCGCCCATGGCCGAAGGTATCATGAAAAAATTCTACGGCACAGATACCTATGTGCAATCTGCCGGTGTGAAAAGCGACCTTGAGATCGATGGATTTTCCATCGCTGTATGTGAAGAAATCGGCGTGGAACTGTCGCGCCACCGCACCCGCAGCTTTGACGAGATGGAAGAATGGGGTGATGATCTGTCTTCATTCGATTTGGTTGTCTCACTGAGCCCCGCCAGTCAGCGCCGTGCGCAGGAATTGACCCGTCTGTTTCATCTTGATGTCGTGTACTGGCCAATCATGGACCCCACTGGATTGGGCGAAAACCGTGAGGCCAAGCTCAATGCATATAGGCAGGCCCGCGATCAGATTATTGCGAAGCTCATCGAAACCTGGGGAGACCCAATATGAACCCAACAGTACAACGCTATTTTGATGCCTTTAATCGTGGCGATGTTGACGGCATGCTGGATTGCCTGAGCGACAACGTGGCGCATCATGTCAACGAGGGCCAAGTTCGGGAAGGCAAAGAAAAATTCCTGGCCTTTTGCGAGCATATGAACCGCAGCTACCGCGAGAACCTGACCGATATGGTAATTTTTGATGCGGAAGGTGGCACCCGTGCATCTGCCGAGTTTGTCGTCAATGGAACCTATCTGGCGACCGATGAAGGTTTGCCCGAGGCGAAGGGTCAAACCTACCGCTTGCCTGCCGGGTCTTTCTTTAGTCTTGCAGATGGCAAGATCACCCGCGTTGTGACCTATTACAATCTTGCAGACTGGACCCGTCAGGTTTCATGATCCGGGTTGAGCGCCTGACTGGTTCCGCGCTGGCCGACGCCCTGCCGGATGTGGCGCAGCTGCGGATCACAGTATTTCGCAGTTGGCCGTATTTGTATGATGGTGATGCCGCCTATGAAGAAAAATATCTGCAAACCTACCGTGACAGTAAAAATGCAATTTTGGTGGGGGCCTTTGACGGGGATCGTTTGATCGGGGCCTCGACCGGTACACCGATGGAGGATCACGCAGAGGATTTTGCAGCGGCCTTTGCCCAGACCGGCTTGGATTTGAGCGACATCTTTTATTGCGCTGAAAGCGTGCTGTTGCCTGAATATCGGGGGCAAGGGTTGGGCCATGCGTTTTTTGATGCGCGTGAGGCGCATGCCCGTAGTTTAGGCCGAAAATATTCGGCCTTTTGCAGCGTACAACGGCCACAGGATCATCCGCTTCGCCCTGAAAATTATCGCCCGTTGGATGCCTTCTGGAGTAAGCGAGGCTACAGTCCGGTTGAGAGCGCTGTGGCATCCTTTCGCTGGAAAGACATTGGTCAGCCAAAAGAAACAGATCACGATCTGCAATTCTGGATGCGCGCGCTTTAACGCAGCTTGATAACAGGCGCGGGGCCCAGAGGCACAGGGCCGAATTTCACTTTGCCGTATTCAAAGGTCAGTGGAATATCCAAGGTTTCGGGATTGCCAGCCAGTGTCGACAAGAGCGACAAGCCATCCTTAAGGCTACCGCCAAGCCCTTCGGGCACTGCGCCAGAGGCGATTGTCAGTTCGAGGATTTCTTTCCAATTGCGGGCTTTGACGGTGATTTCACCGGTGGGATATCCAGTGGAATCAACACTGACCTCACCCGCCAATTGCAGCAAAAGCCGGCCCCAGCGTGCCTCGGCCAGGCGAATGTGAATGTTACGTGGCTGCGGGCGGGCAGTGTTGATGGCTTCCATGCTCCACAATTCATCAAAGGACACGGTCAAATCTGCGCTGATGGCATCAAGGCTGTCAGGTAAAGCGCCCTTGGGGTCGATCAGTTTTTTCCACGGCAGGGAGGGCTTAAAGTCATCGATCTGTAGGCCCAAACGATACGTTGCATCCTCGGCTTCTGGCTCCCGTTCCGCAGCTAGAACAAATGAGGTCAGCGCAGCGGTATGCCCCTTGCTGTCGGTGACATCCAGTTCGGTGGCGGTGATGGTCGCCCGGTTCAGGGTCAAGTTGGCCACGTTTTCGGCGACGATGCTGGCACGCATGTCTTCGCTGACAACTTGGTATTTGTCGATCGGCGTGGCCAGCTGCTGTTGGTCCGGCCAGACCGCGATCAGGTGACCGGGGTTATAGCTGAGTGCATTGATTTGAAATTCAGGTGCAGTCCAAGCCCAGCCGGTGCCAGGATCGGCGAGGTATATATTTCTGAAATGGCTGTCAAAACGGTTTGGGAAGCCTTGCACCTCATTTGTGTTGTATTCTGCTAGCCAACCTTCGCCGCGGCGATCATCGAACCATTGTTCCACCCCGGTTTGCAGGCTGGACGAGCCAACGAACCAGTAGCTGGCCCATACGATAGAGCTCAAAACGATCAAACTAAGTAGCGTACGCATATCAGAGGCCCTTTTCTGCGGGGATGCGATGGTGTTTATAGGCCACAAATGCGCGAGGAACAGCAAAATGACAATGTGGGTTTTCGGATATGGATCTTTGGTATGGAATCCGGGGTTTGAGCCGCAAGAGCGGGTCATTGCCACCCTGCCCGGCTATCACCGCAGTTTCTGTATGCGCAGCATCCACCACCGTGGAACCGACGAGAACCCCGGTCTGGTTCTGGCGCTGGATGCCGAGGACACTGCCCAATGTCGTGGTGTCGCATTTGCCGTCAAACCAGAAGAGGAAGCCCGCGTTCTGGCAGAGCTACGCGAACGCGAACTGGTTTCATCTGCTTATCTTGAAAAGGACCTAGAGATTGACCTTGCTGATGGTCGTACGGTTACAGCTGTCACCTATGTGATTGATCCCGATCACGTTCAGTATTGTCATCTGGAACTGGAAGAGCAGGCGCAGATTATTGCCCATGCCGTTGGCGGGCGCGGCCCGAACACCGAATACCTTTATAATACGGCCTCTCACCTGATCGAATTGGGCATTAAGGATTCAGAGCTGGAGTGGCTTTCAAACAGGGTGCAAAGCATCCGCGCATAAACCCTTGGCATTGAAACGCGCGCGGCGTAACCTGCCCGCAAAAGAACCAGTGCCGGGAGGTGTCCAGATGGGCCAGCCGGACCGCGAGGTCGAGCCGCAGTTTTCGCACCCAGTCCGTCAAATCATGCTGATGTTGATCGTTCTGGGCCTAACAGGATTAGGTGCCTTTCTGGCGCTTCCAAGGGTGTTGCCGATATTTGAGGCGAACCCTTACCTGAACGGATTCATCCTGTTTGTCTTTGCCATCGGGGTCATTGCCTGCTTTTGGCAGGTGCTACAACTGATCGGATCTGTGCGCTGGATCGAAGGCTTTGCCGCGCAACATCCCGGACATGAATTTGTCAAAGCACCGCAATTGTTGGCGGCTCTAGCCACATTGCTGCGCCAACGTGGGGCGCGTATGCAGATTGCATCAACCTCGGCCCGGTCCATTTTGGATTCGGTGGCCCAGCGTATCGATGAAGCCCGTGAAATCACCCGTTACATCGTCAGCATGTTAATCTTTCTTGGACTTTTGGGAACGTTTTACGGCCTAGCGACAACCGTACCTGCTGTTGTCGACACCATCCGCAGCCTTGCCCCGCAAGAGGGTGAAGGCGGTGTCGAGGTGTTCAATCGCCTGATGACAGGGCTTGAGGCACAGCTGGGTGGCATGGGCGTAGCCTTTGCCTCGTCGCTTTTGGGGCTTGCCGGGTCATTGGTTGTCGGGTTGCTGGAATTGTTTGCAGGACACGGACAAAACCGGTTTTACCGCGAGCTGGAAGATTGGATGTCAACCATCACCCGGGTTGGTTTTGCGGGGGGCGACAGTGATGGCTCGGGCGAGCCTGACGTTGCCGTCGCAGCACTGGAACAGATGATGGGCCAGATGGACACGCTGTTGATGACGTTGGCAGAAACGGACCTGAGCCGTGCAACGGTTGATGAAAAACTTGGTGCTTTGTCGGATTCGGTCGAGCGATTGACGCACCGGCTGGGCGAAAGCAATCCGACCAACTCTGCGCTGATGCGGGTGGCCGAGGGGCAAGAGCGGCTGATCAACCATCTGGAAACCCAACCTAAAGACAACACTGTTGAAGCCGGATTGGATGCGGAAAGCCGGATGCGCCTGCGTTCGATCGATGTGCAGATGCTACGTATTTTGGAAGAAATCAGCGCCGGCCGTCAGGAAACAATGACCGAGATCCGTACCGATCTGGCAGCCTTGTCGCGAGTTTTACACCAGAACGGCCCCGGCCGCGGACGGGGGGAGTAAGCCATGGCGCTGTCACGGCGAACCGGACAGCGATTTCAGGCTGCAATCTGGCCCGGATTCGTCGATGCGATGACCGGGCTGTTGCTGGTCTTAATGTTCGTGTTGACAATTTTCATGGTGGTGCAGTTTGTGCTGCGAGAGACCATCAGTGGGCAAGAAGATCAGTTGGACGAGCTGTCTGGCGAGGTTTCAGCGCTGGCACAGGCGCTTGGGCTGGAGCGTGATCGCAGCAAATCGTTGGAAGAACGTGTAGGTGCGTTGACCGCGACATTGTCAGACGCCCGTGACAAACAACAACAACAGGAAAACCTGATTGGCGCACAGCAGCGCGCATTGGAGTCTGCGGAAAATCGCATTGCCAGTTTTGAAGAACAGGTTGCTGGCCTTTTGGCGCAACGCGATTCCGCTCAAAACCGGATTGCGGATTTGGAAGGGGAGCGCGCCGCGCTGGTTTCAGAACAGGAGGCTCTGAACTTGGCCCTTGCTGATTTGCGTGACGAAGTGGATGCCAATGCCGAAGTCGCGCGGCTGGCGGCGGCGAAACGCGAAGCGCTGGAGGCGTTGATTGCAGATCTGGAGCGCGATAAATCGGAAACAGATTCGAAACTGAGTGACAGTCTGGCCGAAGCTGCGGCGGCAGAGGCTTTGCGTGATAAGCTCAAGAACGCGGATGCAGAGCTGACGGTGATGACGCTGGCGCTGGAAGAACAGCGCAAACAGGCGGAGGAGACGCTGCTATTGTTGGCCGCGGCAGAAGCCGCCAAAGAAGAAGCTGAAACCCTGCGCAACTCGGACCAAGACCAGCAAGCTGCGTTGCTGGAGATTACCAAAAAACGCCTGAGCGAGCAGGAAGAAATGGCCATTGAGGCCCAAAAACAGCAGATCTTGCTGAACCAGCAGGTTGCGGCATTGCGGCAACAATTGTCCAGTATGCAAGCGTTGTTGGACGATGCCAATGTCAAGGCCGCGACCAGCGACATTCAATTGCAATCGCTGGGGCGAGACCTGAACTCAGCATTGGCTCAGGTCGCCGCTGAAGAGCGCCGCCGCCGGGAGTTGGAAGAGGCCGAACGTATACGGCTGGAGGCGGAAAAGCAGGATCTGGAGAAATACCGTTCTGAATTCTTTGGTCGCTTACGCGAAGTGTTGGGCACACAGGAAGGCGTGCGCGTTGTCGGTGACCGGTTTGTGTTTTCATCGGAAGTTTTGTTCGCACCGGGCCAAGCGCAATTGTCCTCTGCTGGACAGGCCGAGCTGGCCAAGGTGGCAGGCATACTGGCGCGTGTAGTGAGCGACATTCCCGCCGAGATCGACTGGGTTTTACAGGTTGATGGTCATACCGACGACATCCCACTGTCCAGCCGTGGTAAAATTTCTGATAACTGGGAGCTTAGTCAGGCGCGGGCCTTGTCGGTTGTCCGTTATATGATTGGGGCCTTCGGGTTTCCGCCTGAACGTCTGTCAGCTAATGGATTTGGTGAATTTCAACCTGTGGACCCCGCTGATACGGCAGGCGCCCGCGCGCAAAACCGGCGGATTGAACTGAAGTTTACGGGCAAATAGAGGTTTAATCCGAAACTGATATCACACTGTGACGTACTGCCAGCACCTGTCCCTTACGTTCGAGTAGGGCCGTTCCGTGGTAGCTGCCAACTGGCCACCCTCCTGCGGGACTTTTGCGGCCAAAGGCGCGAAACAGATGAATCTGCGGGTCATCAAGGATGATCGCTTTCCTAAAAATCTCGCCGTCAGGTCCTGTCGCAAACAAGCTTAAAACGTCTCCTGACTCAGCGTAAAAGGCGTGACCGTATAGAACCAAAGGCAGGTCGGGCTGGCCGTGCGCCACACGGGCCGCGCCTGTGCTAACATCATTCAATGTGGGTATAGCAGTTGAAAACCCTGCGGTAAAAAGCCCTGCACGATGATATGATGGGGTTTCCGACCACAGGTCTTGATCTTCGTTTTGGCCGCACTCTTGTGTCTGTTGCGGAGCAAACGGATCGATCTCTTCATCATCTTTCGTAACCGAAAAGTGCACATGTGGGAAATTCGTCAGGCCGCTTAAACCTACCTGACCAACCGGCTGTCCGGCCTGTACCACGTCGCCGCCTTGGACCAAAAGCGACCCTTTTCGCATATGGCAGTACAAGGTTTTCCAACCATCTCCGTGATCAATTCGGATGCCATTTCCGCACTCTTGCCCCTTGATCTGATCCAAATTTTCCGGAGTAAACGCGACATCCGCAACCCCATCGCGTACAGCGCTCACAACGCCGGGTGCAGCGGCCAAAACATCGACCCCTTCCTGCATCGCCTCAAAAGACAACAAACCGATATCGGTTCCATGGTGGCCGTCACGGCTTTTTAGCCCACAGGTATAATCCCGCTGGTCCTCGCTGGGGTCAGCATCGACATAATCTTCTATATAACAGTTTTGCCCCAAGACACAGTCCAGGGGCAAAACAAGTGTCGGCGCTTCGGCCAGAACCGGTGCAGCAAGCACATCGATCAAAGTCCCGCACCACAGGATATGTCGCTTCATTCCGCTGTCAGCAGCGGTGGTTTTTTACCGGAGATCCGGGGTTGCACCGGGCCTTCGAGGCGTAAGTCAATCTTGCCGTCTTTGACCCCGACTTTGACGATACCACCTTTGGCAAGCTTACCAAACAGCAATTCCTCAGCCAGCGGCTTTTTGATGTGCTCCTGAATGACGCGGCCCAGTGGTCGAGCACCCATCCGGTCATCATAGCCCTTGTCCGCCAGCCACTCTGCCGCTGGGTTGGTCAGCTCAATCGTGACATTGCGGTCCATCAGCTGCGCTTCAAGCTGAAGCACAAACTTTTCAACCACCTGCAAAATCACATCTTTTGGCAGTGGGGCAAACGAAATCACTGCGTCCAGACGATTACGGAATTCAGGTGTGAACGTGCGTTCAATCGCTGCTGTGTCCTCGCCCTCGCGTCGATCACGGCCAAAACCGATTGCCGATTTGGCCTGCTCGGATGCGCCCGCATTCGAGGTCATGATCAAGATCACATTACGGAAATTGACCGTCCGGCCGTTGTGATCGGTCAAGCTGCCGTGATCCATCACCTGCAGCAGAATATTGAACACATCCGGGTGTGCCTTTTCGATTTCATCGAGCAATAGCACACAGTGCGGGTGTTGATCGACGCCATCCGTCAACAGACCACCTTGATCAAACCCAACATAACCGGGGGGCGCACCGATCAGACGGGACACCGCATGTTTCTCCATGTATTCCGACATGTCGAACCGCAAGAGTTCCACGCCAAGCGTGTCGGCCAATTGCTTGGCCACCTCAGTTTTACCGACACCGGTTGGGCCGGCGAACAGGTAGTTACCGATGGGTTTTTCCGGCTCGCGCAGACCCGCACGTGACAATTTGATCGCCGATGACAGGGCCACGATTGCCTTGTCCTGACCAAAGACCACCCGTTTGAGGGATTTCTCAAGATCCTTAAGCACCTCGGCATCGTCTTTAGAGACATTTTTGGGCGGAATGCGGGCGATTTTTGCGACCACATCCTCAATCTCTTTGGTACCGATCGATTTGCGCCGTTTGGATGCCGCCAGCAAGTGCTGTGCCGCGCCAGCCTCGTCAATCACGTCGATTGCCTTGTCGGGCAGTTTACGGTCATTGATATAACGCGCCGACAGGTCCACCGCAGACTTGATCGCATCGTTGGTATATTTAACGCTGTGGTGTTCTTCAAAGTAGGGCTTGAGACCTTTGAGAATCTTCACCGCATCTTCAACGGTCGGCTCTGCCACATCGATCTTTTGGAAACGGCGCGACAGGGCGCGGTCTTTCTCAAAGTGCTGGCGGAATTCCTTGAAGGTTGTCGATCCCATGCACCGCAGTTTGCCACCTTGCAACGCAGGTTTCAGCAGGTTCGAGGCATCCATAGCCCCGCCCGATGTTGCGCCCGCACCGATAACAGTGTGAATTTCATCAATGAACAACACTGCGTCAGGATGATTTTCCAACTCAGTCACAACCGCCTTCAGCCGTTCCTCAAAGTCACCGCGATAGCGGGTTCCTGCCAGCAATGCCCCCAGGTCCAATGAGAAAATCGTAGTTTTTGACAGAACTTCAGGAATTTCGCCCTGGACAATTTTATGCGCCAAACCTTCGGCGATAGCGGTTTTCCCAACGCCGGGGTCGCCGACCAACAGAGGGTTATTTTTGCGGCGGCGGCACAGCACTTGAATGCAACGCTCAACTTCGGCATCGCGGCCGATCAACGGGTCGATGTCGCCACTGCGCGACTTCTCGTTCAGGTCAACGCAGTACTTTGATAAGGCAGATTCGCCAGCCTCGACTGCATCACTCTCTTGTGCTGTCTGCCCAGCGTTTTCTTCATCGCTTGCGCCCTGCACCGGGCGCGCCTCGCCAAAGGCCGGGTCTTTGGCCACGCCGTGGGCAATAAAATTCACCGCGTCATATCGGGTCATTTCCTGTTCTTGCAGGAAATACGCAGCATTTGATTCGCGCTCTGCAAAGATCGCCACCAGTACATTTGCACCGGTAACCTCGCTCCGCCCAGAAGACTGCACATGAATGGCTGCGCGTTGAATCACCCGCTGGAACGCGGCGGTGGGCACGGCTTCGGATCCATCAATGTCTGTCACGAGATTGACCAGATCTTCATCAATGAATTCAACCAAAGTCTTGCGCAATTCGTCGGTGTCAACGCTACATGCCTTAAGCACGTGCGATGCATCAGGTTCATCAATCAATGCCAAAAGCAAATGCTCCAGCGTCGCAAATTCATGCTGGCGTGCATTGGCCAATGCCAGTGCTGAATGGATTGCCTGTTCCAGTGTGTTCGAAAATGAAGGCACGTCTGGGGCTCCTTCTGATCTGGGTCGGGACGTTATGGTACTTATGTGCCCAACCTTAGGCCTCATGTCTTAAAGTTTGGTCGATATAGCCGCAGCTTCAAGGCTTTTCTGTTCAAATTCGTTCAAATTCCCCAACAGTGTGCGGAATAAAGTGATTTTGTTTATCAAAAGCGGTCTTTTCGCTGCCGAATTTCCGCAAAAGTTGTCTCAGCATCCACACCCTCCATCCCAAGTTGGGCTTGGAGGATGGAATTCCCGGCGCGCAAGAACGGATTTGTTGCCAGTTCTTCAGCCAAAGTTGATGGCACGGTCGGGCGGTTTTCAGCGCGTGCCGCGTCAATCTCAGCCGCCCGCTTCTGAAGCGCTTCGTTCTCTGGATCCACACTTAGGGCAAAGCGCGCATTGGATTGAGTGTACTCATGACCAGAGTAAATGACAGTATCCTGTGGTAATGCCGCAAGCTTTTGTAAACTTTCCCACATTTGAGGCATCGTGCCCTCAAAGACGCGGCCGCAGCCCAGCGCCATGAGGCTATCAGCAGTGAACGCTACTGAGCTTTCTGGAAAATGGATGGCGATGTGCCCAACCGTATGCCCAGAAACATCCAAGACATGACCCGTTTGTGATCCGACCGCAACAGAATCGCCCTCGCCTACAGCCACATCAAGCGGCGGCAAACGATGTGCATCTGCTGCGGCACCAATCACAGTGGCTGGAGCAGCAGCCAGAAGTTCGGTAAGGCCATCGACGTGGTCATAATGGTGATGAGTCAGAAAAACATGACTTAACGTCCAGCCTGTGCGTTCCAATGCGGCGAGAATCGGGGCGGCCTCAGGCACGTCAATAACAGCGGTTTGTCCGGTCTCGGCATCATGAGCCAAAAAGGCATAATTGTCAGACAGGCAGGGAATCGTTTCGATTTGTAAGGCCATGATGTTTCCCCATTTTATGGTTACTGTTAAGGTGAAGACTGACCGATCACAGGCCGGACCGCAATGCATCTTGATGTGCAGGATTTGAGAAACTTCTATTACCGCAGCCCGCTTGGCCGGGCGGTGCAAAAAACTGTGCGCGCAGAGCTGGCAAAATTGTGGCCCGAATCAAAGGGTCAAACCGTTGCTGGATACGGGTTTGCAGTGCCTTTTCTACGGCCCTATCTGGCCGATGCCCGCCGGGTGATTGCATTGATGCCTGCACCTCAAGGGGTGATCGGCTGGCCCTCAGATGGGCCAAATATCTCGGTTCTGTGCGAAGAAACGCTTTGGCCGATTGAAACCGGGCGCCTGGACAAGCTTTTGATCATGCATGGGTTGGAAACCTCAGAAAACCCCACCGCCCTGCTTGAAGAGTGCTGGCGCGTTCTAGGTCCGGGTGGCTCGGCCTTGTTTGTGGTGCCCAACCGGGCGGGGCTGTGGTCGCGCTCAGACAAGACGCCATTTGGCTTTGGTCGCCCCTATTCGCAATCTCAACTGGAGGCACAACTCAAAGAACATAGTTTCCTGCCTGAACGCCACGCCACGGCCCTCTATCAACCACCGTCAAACAAAGGGTTTTGGCTCAAAACTGCTGGGATGTGGGAAACGTTTGGTGGAAAACTGTCTGTTGTCGTCTCGGGCGGCGTATTGATCGTACAGGCCAGCAAGCGGGTTCAGGCGCCATCCGGACCCGGATTGCGCGAAACGGTAAGAAAACCGCTTGAGGTGCTCAAACCGAAGCCCAAGCCCGAAGCCAAACCAGTTTAGATCATCACTCTGTTAGGCTGTCCATTTTGCGTGCCAGTTTAACGTCAAGCGCACTAAGTCCATCAACCTCATGTGTGGTCAGCACCACCTCGACCCGATTGTATACATTGAACCATTCTGGATGGTGGTTCCATTTCTCGGCCCAGATCGCGGCGCGGGTCATAAAACCAAAAGCCTCAATAAAGCTTTTGAATTTGAATTCCTTCTTGATCGCGTCGCGTCCTTCGACAACAGACCAACCCGTCTCTTGCAATGGTGTTAACGTGGTTTTCCGGGCGGTATCGCTTAATTTCTCGGTCACTCGTGGTCCTCCACATTTGGTTTCCGGAACGGTCCATATTCCGTCATGATCTCAATATCCTGTTCCACTGCGTCGCGTTCGGCCAGCAGATAGCTTTGTATCGCCTCAGCAAACCCGTCATCCGCCACCCAGTGCAGGCTATAGGTATTCACTGGCAAATATCCGCGTGCCAGTTTGTGTTCCCCCTGTGCACCGGCCTCAATACGTTGCAGGCGATGGGAAATCGCAAAGTCCATCGCCCTATAATAGCACAATTCAAAATGCAGGCAGGCGTGATGCTCAACACAGCCCCAATACCGGCCATAAAGTGCTGATCGCCCAATCAGGTTCATCGCCCCGGCAACGGGTTGATCATCGCGCAGCGCAAGCACCAGTAAAATGTCATCGCGCAGCGTGTCATGCGCGATATCAAAGAACGCCCGCGTCAAATAAGGCTGTCCCCATTTGCGAGCCCCAGTGTCCTGATAGAATTCCCAGATCGCATCCCAATGATGGGGTTTGATCCCATCCCCCGTCAACGTGACAATCTCGCCGCCGAAATCGTTGGCAGTGGCACGTTCTTTACGGATATTTTTGCGCTTACGTGAACTCAGAGACCCTAGAAAATCATCAAAGCTGCTGTAGCCCTCGTTGATCCAATGAAATTGCTGCGACGTTCGTTGCATCAAGCCCAGATCAGGCCCTGCGTGCCATTCATCAGCATCGCAAAACGTGGCGTGCAGAGATGACAAGCCATTTTGCCGGGTCAGCTGGATCGCCCCCTGCGCCAGCGCCTGTTGACCGGCTTGTTCGCACCCCGGGCGGGTTAAAAACCGTCGTCCGGTGACCGGGGTGAACGGCACAGCAATCTGGAGCTTGGGGTAATACCGCCCTCCAGCCCGTTCCCAGGCATGGGCCCAGTTATGATCAAAGATATACTCGCCCTGACTGTGACCCTTTGCATAAAGCGGGGCGCAGGCGATCACCTGGCCGTTTTGTTCAGCTGTCAGGTAATGAGCTTCCCAACCAGTGCCGGGGCCGACCGACCCACTGTCCTCCAGCGCCTTGAGAAAGCGATAGGTAGTAAAAGGATCTGCGGGGCGTGAACCCTCTTGCGCCTCGGGGCAGGCGCAAGCGTCCCAATCTTCTTGTCCGATTGAGGCGAGCGTTCCGTGGCGGGTTATGATGATCTCGTCTTCGCTCACGCGGCCCCCTGCCCCATTCTGCGTTTCTTAGTCAGGATGCTGTGCGAGATATTTCTCAAAGGTCACGTTGTCCGCAATCTCACGTGCCTTGGCCTCATCCTTTGCGGATTTCACTGTCCAACACAACACCGTAGCACCCGCGGACTTCAGCTCGGCCACACGCGAACGAGCCAGATCAGACCATTGGTGCGAGATGAAAGAAGCCTTGCATCGATCATAATCCGGGATGTCGCGTAAATGGCGGCGTGTTTTGGCTGATAGATGCGGCTCATCCACCATGCGGTAACCACTGGTCACCAAACCGCGTGGCACCTCTGGCAACAGCTCCGCCAACCGGGCAACAGGATGCGGGTTGAAGGACATCAGGGCCACGGGGCCATCGTATCCAGCCAGATCACGGGCAACAGCCTGTTCCAGCACGCCGTCGGTTTCGCCCATCTTGCCGTGTTGATCTTTGAGTTCCACCAGCAAGGGAACCTGCCCAGCCACAAGGTCCAGAATTTCGGCAAAGCCGGGTACGCCCTCATCGCTGCCACTCAGGATGACGCAACCCAGCTCCGCTGCGCTAAGCTGTTGAACTTTGCCTTTTTCACCAGTCAATCGAGACAGATCATAGTCATGAAAAACCATGGCCTGCCCATCACTGGACATTTGCAGATCGATCTCGATCCCATAGCCCGCATTTATGGCGGCTTGGATCGCTGCGCGCGAATTTTCAGGTCGCCCATCCACCTTGTCGTGCAAGGCCCGATGGGCGATCGGTATCTGGCGGAATGCCTCTGGCAGTGGCATCATTTGATCTGGAAAATACCTTCGATTTCAACGGCAACACCAAATGGCAAAGAGGCCGCGGAAACAGCTGAACGCGAATGCTTGCCAACATCTCCCAGTGCTTCGCCGATGAAGTTTGAGGCCCCATTCACGACCTGAGGCTGATCAGTGTAATCAGCTGTCGAATTCACAAAACCAGTCAACTTGATCACTTGCACCAAACGGTCAAGATCGCCACCACAAGCAGCCTTGACTTGCGCCAACAGGGCGATCGCACAAACCTTTGCCGCCTCAGCACCGGCCTCAGTGCTCATGTCATCGCCCATTTTTCCTACAATCAGACCATCGTCACCTTTTGAGATCTGGCCCGATACATAAACGATATCACCGACCTGCATATAAGGCACATAATTCGCGGCAGGTGCCGGTGCATCCGGCAGAGTAACACCCATTTCAGCCAGTTTTGTTTCGAACGTTCCCATTTCTCAACCCTCCAGAGTTCAAATTCAGCTGGACGCTATCCAATCCGCCAAACAAAGAAAATCGCAAAACGAACACAAATACAGATTTTGTCGGCCCGGATACCGATGAAGGCCTGCGCATTACAATAAATTACAAATGGATTCTCTGGTCACTATTGTGACCCCGGCATCACATCAATATATAGTGACAAGAATTAAAGCTGTGATATTTCGCCTAATCGTTTATGTAGCGGCCTGAACACTCTAACCGTGGTTGTTATCTGATCATGAATATATCTACTTTTTTGCAAGAGCGCGCATGCGCCGCCCTGGCCCTGATCAGCGTTTCGCTGCTAACCGCATGCGCAAGCCCCGGTGCTGACCACGTCGCTGGTGCGCCCTTTGATCCTTATGAGGAACGCAACCGGCAAATCCACGCCTTTAACAAAAGCGTCGACCGGAATTTGTATCGGCCTGCTGGCAAGGGATATAGCGATTTCTTGCCGGATGATCCAGAAACTGCAATTGGTCGATTTGCCTTCAACCTCGCAATCCCAAGCGATATTGTGAACAACATACTGCAGCTCAACATGCGTGGCGCATTTCAGGACACGGGCCGCTTCTTGGTGAATTCAACGGTGGGACTTGCTGGCTTTTTCGACCCTGCAACCGAACTGAACATGGCACAGCCAACCAATACCAATTTTGGCGAAACCTTACACGTCTGGGGCGTAAAACAAGGCGCTTATGTTGAACTGCCTTTCCTCGGCCCCTCAACCGAGCGAGATACCGCCGGAATGATTGTAGACATTTTCACCAACCCGATCACCTATTTGCTGGCTTATCCCAACAATCTTTATGGTACGGGGGCCGCGTTGTCGGCCAATGTCGCACGGCGCGGTCGATATGCGGATGCGATCGATTCAATTTTGTACGAAAGTGCAGATAGTTACGCAGCAAGTCGGTCACTTTATCTACAAAATCGCCAATACACATTAGGACAAGAAGGTGAGGGTGCCTATCTTGATCCTTATGATGATCCATATGGCTCCCCTAGCGGTGATCCGTATGGCGACCCATATAGTGATAGTGAAGTTAGTGAGGACACCAATGAATAGCGAACTTTCCCGCCGTGCTGTAATTGGCACCGCAATGGCCGCAGCCGTGGCAAGCCTGCCGCTTCCAGCATTGGCGTTGACCGATGCTCAGGCCGAGGCGCTGGTCAACAAGGTTGTTGGCGAAATCAACAAAGTTATCGCCTCTGGCAAGTCTTTGAATTCGATGATCAAGGACTTTGAGCGGATTTTCAGCCGCTATGCAGATGTGAACATTATCGCGCGTTCTGCCCTTGGCCCTGCGGCAAAAACCGCAAGCAAATCTCAGATGCGCAATTTCACCAAAGCCTTTCAAGGCTACATTGCCCGCAAATACGGTAAACGGTTCAACGAATTCGTTGGCGGCCGGATCGAGGTCAAAGGCACCCGCAAGGTCAAATCCTGGCAGGAAGTGAAATCACTGGTTTATCTGCGCGGCTCTGCACCGTTTAACGTCAATTTTCTGGTTTCGGACCGTTCGGGCAAAGATTTGTTTTTCGATATGGTCATCGAAGGCATCAGCCTGCGCCTGACAGAGCGTACTGAAATTGGATCGTTACTGGATAAAAATAAAGGCAACATCGACAAGATGATCGCCGACCTGAAAAAAGCAGGCTAACGCAAGCCATACGAATGTCATGACGCCCGGATATTCTCCGGGCGTTTTTTATGATCATGCGCAAAACTCTGTTGGCCTGCGATACGAGATAAATTCGACGCTTCGGTTTTTCTGTGCACCCGAGGCTGGCATGGACCTTGGAATTAATGATATCACGTCAATATCGGCCCCTTTTCACCCAGAACGGATCTTTCATGAGAACAATTTCTGTGTCGCTATTACTGTCATTACTGTTGGCATGCGCGCCCGTGTCTGAAGACACTCCGGGGACGATTTACAAAGTTGGCGGTGGACAAGTAACTATTCTTGCAGACAAAAAGCATGGCCAAACCGCAACTCCCACAAAGAGGATGATTGAACAAGCTCAGGAAGTTTGCCCCAGCGCGACCTATCATTCAGCACTGCCGTCCGTAACGGATTTCAATATGTACGAGTACGTATTCCACTGTTGAGATCGCGTTGCACAAGTTTCACAACACTCAACGGTTAAGAAACACGGCCACGCCGATACTGACGATATACACATCAAGCATCTGGCCAATTGGCCTGGACCTATTATTGCCCAAAAATATCCCGGATTACGTTTTCGATTATGCTGTCGCGTTTTTTGCGCCGGTTTTTCTGTTTTTGGGTCCGTGGCTGAGTGGGCTGCGCCGCTTTCCGGCTTGGTTTGGGTGCCACCATTGGTAGCGGGCGCGCGGGCAGGCCTTCGTGCACGCGGACCATAGTTTCGCGCCAAATCTCGGCAGGCAGGCCGCCGCCAGTGACCCCTGACAGTGGTTTATTGTCATCGTTCCCCATCCACACGCCGGCGACATAATCCGCGGTGAAGCCCAGGAACCATGCATCGCGCGCGGATTGCGTTGTGCCGGTTTTACCAGCTGCCTGACGATCAGGAAGATTTGCCCGTTTGCCCGTGCCGCTGGTGACAACCTTGTTCATCATATACATCAGCTCTTGCGCGGCGGCCTGACGGATGACCCGCTCGCCAATCCCACCTTCGGTGGTCATCAGCGGCTCATCATCGCCCTGCAGGCGCAGATCAACCAAGCCGTAAGGTGTCACGGAAGAGCCGCCATTCAGGATCCCGGCATAGGCCCCGGACATCTCGACCAATGTGCTTTCGGATGCACCCAAGGCCAGCGCCGGACCTGCGGCCAGATCGCTTTCGATACCGAAGTCGCTGGCGACACGACGCACCAGATCAAGGCCGGATCGTTCGGCCACCTTCACCGCTGGAATGTTCAATGAGTGCTGCAAGGCATAAGTCAGGGTCACGGGACCGGCGAACTTTCGGTTGTAGTTTTTGGGGCACCATTTGCCAGAGCCCGGAATATTCAGACAGTAAGGTTCATCCACGACAATTGTGTCAAACCGTTCACCCAGTTCAAGCGCGGTGGCATAGACAAACGGCTTGAAGGCCGATCCTGTTTGACGCTTGGCCTGTGTCGCCCGATTGAAAGCGCCTGAGACCTTGCTTTTGCGCCCGCCCACCATGGCGCGCACCGCGCCGTCGGCGGACATAATGACAATTGCGGCCTGCGCCTTGGAACCTTCGCGTACTTTGGTTTCGAATACAGTTTTTAACGCCTCTTCCGCAGCCTTTTGCAGGCGTGGATCCAAAGTGGTGCGGATCACGACATCTTCAGTCGTGTCGCGGGTGAAATACTGCGGTGCGGTCGCCATGACCCAATCGGCAAAATAGCCCCCTGCTTGAGCCTCGGCGGCATCACTGAGCACCGCTGGGCTGGCGATTGCGGTCGCAGCATCTGTTGCAGAAATATATCCCTGATCACGCATCAGGCCGACCACAACCGAGGCTCGATTTTGTGATCGCTCCAGATTGTTGGTCGGGGCGTTTGTCGAAGGCGCGGTCAATAGCCCGGCCAGCATCGCGCTTTCTCCAATGTTCAGTTGCGCGGCACCTTTGCCGAAATACCGTTGTGCGGCTGCTTCAGCCCCAAACGCCCCTCCGCCAAGATATGCCCGATTCAGATAGATCGACAGAATTTCATCTTTGGAGTATTTCACCTCCATCGCCATGGCGTAGATCGCCTCTTTGGCCTTACGTGTCAGCGACCCGCGGCGACAATCAGCATTGTAATCCGCCTCAGAGTCCCACTCAGCCTCGTCATATTCATTCCCAAAGCACAACAACTTGGCAGTCTGTTGTGTCAGCGTTGAACCACCGTGCCCCTGCAACGGCCCGCGGCCTTCGCGCAGGTTGATCCTAACGGCGCTGGCGATCCCGATCGGATCGACCCCAATGTGATATTTAAAACGCCGGTCCTCGGTCGCGACAACTGCGTTTTTCAGATGGCGGCTGACGTTTTGCGCGGTGATAACACCGCCAAACTGATCGCCGCGCCATGCAAAGACCTCTCCATGACGATCCATCAGGGTTACAGATCCCCGCGCGCGCCCATCCAATAAAGTGTCAACGTCCTCTAGGGTGACATACGTCAGCGCCACCGCGATTCCAACGACAAGCGTAACCACAGCCGTAACTCTCCAAGTCACTGCCCAGATCAGCCCAAACACCCAGCGAAATATGCGTCGGAAGAACCGTGTCACCATGTTGCCGCCGGTAATAGGTTTACGCTTTGCACGGGTTTTCCGCTTAGGCGCTGCCTTTTTCTTTTTCGCAGGCTTCTTTTTCGTCGCCTTTTTCGACGCCGTTGTACGCTTGTCCGCCACAAGACGGGGTGTTTTTCGACCTGAGTTACTCATGCTCGTCCTGCCCGGGACCTGTTGTTGATTTACTTTACACTGCCGCCACCAGAAAGTTGACCCTTCTTTATGAGGCGTTGATGTTTTTATACTGCCTTCATTTTAGGCAACCAGCCCAAAGCGTGTATTTCATGCGCAAAATTGGCTTAGTTTTTCACCAGATCCTATCGAATTCCTGTCTCTGACCCCTCTCAACGGTTTTGCTGCACCTGCAAACATGCGGACCCGACGCAAGGAGACCCTAACAATGAAGGCCCGAACCTTATCCCTATTGAGCTTGACGCTTATGACTTTACCAGTCCACGCCCAAGCCCAAGACACCCCTCTTATCGCCCAAAACACCGAAATCGGTTTCATCTTTACCACGTTCATGTTTCTGATTTCCGGCTTTTTGGTGTTCTTCATGGCCGCCGGCTTTGCCATGCTGGAAGCCGGGCTGGTGCGCAGCAAGAACGTCACCATGCAACTGACCAAAAACATGGCGCTCGTCTCGCTGGCGTCGGTCTTTTACTACGTTATCGGTTACAATTTGATGTATCCGGGTGATGGCTGGACCATAGATGGCATTATTGGTGCATTTGCCGTGGCTGAAATGGAGCCCGTCGGATTGGCTCGGGCCGAACCTGACCTCAGCTACGCCTCGGTTGGGTCTGATTTCTTCTTTCAGTTGATGTTCTGCGCCACCACTGCTTCGATCGTGTCAGGGGCCCTGGCCGAGCGGATCAAACTGTGGCCTTTCCTCGCCTTTGTCGTTGTACTAACCGCGCTGATCTACCCGATCCAGGCCAGCTGGAAATGGGGCGGCGGTTTTCTTGATGGCATGGGTTTTCAGGATTTCGCCGGATCGACCATCGTGCATTCCGTTGGCGGCTGGGCGGCCCTCACTGGTGCAATCATTCTGGGGCCGCGGCTGGGCAAATATAAAAAGGGTCGGATCACTGCCTTTCCGGGATCGAACCTTGCGCTTGCTACACTAGGTACCCTAATTTTGTGGCTTGGTTGGTTCGGCTTTAACGGCGGCTCGCAGCTTTACATGGACAGTGCGGGCAATGTCGCCGACATCAGCCGGATCTTTGTCAACACCAACACGGCTGCCGCCTCGGGTGCACTTACAACGCTGGTCCTGACGCAAGTCATGTACAAAAAGCCTGATCTGACCATGATCCTGAACGGCGCGCTGGCTGGACTGGTTGCGATCACGGCAGAGCCGTTGGCGCCCTCCTTGCCACTTGCCACGCTGATCGGCGGTATCGGTGGCGCAATCGTTGTCTTTACCGTCCCACTGTTGGACCGCCTACAAATCGACGATGTGGTCGGTGCAATTCCAGTTCATCTGTGCGCTGGGATTTGGGGCACACTGGCGGTCGTGCTCAGCAATAGTGACGCCAACCTGATGACGCAATTAACTGCAATTGTCATTATCGGCGCCTTTGTCACTGTCACCTCGACTTTGGTGTGGTTGACGCTGAAGTCTGTCTTTGGCCTGCGAGTTGATGAGCAAACCGAAATCGATGGGTTGGACATGTCGGAGCTGGGAATGGAAGCCTATCCCGATTTCACCACCGGATAAAAACAACGAGTTACATAACACTTAACTGAGGCGCAGAACACATCTGCGCCTCAGCGCTTTCGAATATAAGATGCGGGGGTTTATCTGCATGTAAAAGCTGTCGGGCTTGCAATGAAACGGACATTATACCGCACACCAGAATCACATGATTGCACCGGAACGCAGACACATGATTGCCTCATTTCTGACAACAATCCGTTTTCAAATTTCACCTAATGTGTGCTGTGTATTCGATAAAGCAGCGCCAGATCTCTCTAATTTTTAGCCGCAAAGCTTAAACATCACCTCTTGGGGGATTTCTAAATTCATTTATAATTTACACATAATCATAATGGCTTAGTTAATTTTTGAATCTCATTTCCACTTTAGTACCACATTCTTTGCGGTCACACCGAGCAATTAGACACCGCAGTTAAACACAGATTATCCGGATGGAATTTCATGTTCTTTTCAAGGCGTAATTGCGACACAAAAGGATCTGAAATAGTGACATATGGAAAACCCGCTGCTATGGTGTGGCAGGTTTAGATTTTGGAGAATTTTATGTATTACAAATCATTATTGGCCAGTGCCGTGGTTGCCATGGCGATTACTGGCTCGGCGCAAGCCGCAACTGTTAGCTTATTTTCAGACCCATCTCATGGGGATGTCGGCGGAGAAGTCGCTAACCAGAGTGCAGATTTGACCGCCACCGGCAATACCGTGAACGCCTTTTCCGGCACGGGAGATGCTGCCTGGGCAGCCGCTTTGGCTGGAGCTGATGCAGTGGTCATTCCAGAACTGGAAGTCGACGGCGTTTCAGACAACCTGTCAGCCTCAACCCTTACAGCGATTGCAGATTTTGTCACTGCAGGTGGCAACCTTGTGACGACTGGCGTTTTCGGTCAGGGCCTTACCTTCATCAATGATGTCTTTGGAACCAGCCTCACGGGCACACAATTTGTACCGGATTCCAGCATTACGGCGACAGGTCTTCTAACAGAATTTGGCGCAGGCCCTGCGACCTTGACCAGTTTGGACGCTGTCGATGGCGCAAATCTGGCCTCGCTTGGCGGCGCAACTTCTGTATATGAAACCGGCGCTTTCTCGACCGTCTTCACCTTTGGTTTCGGAAACGGCAATGTGACCTTCCTTGGCTATGACTGGTTTGATGGTCAGGATGGAGATTGGGCAACCGTTCAAGACATCGCAGTTAATCTTGGTGCAAGCCAGATTCCACTGCCTGCAGGCATGCCACTCTTGCTGGCTGGTCTCGGTGCGTTTGGCATTGCCCGTCGCAGTCGCAAAGCCTGAGTTAGGCAAAGCGACCCTCATCTGCGCTTCGGTGTTGCTGAGTAGATAATCACACAAGCGGCCCCCGAGTGGGGCCGTTTTTCTTTTGCATAGACGCTTATGTAGGCGTCTAAAGATACGGTGGTGTTGCCACCGCAAGGCAGTGGCCGAATCGTAGCTATTTGTGCTAGGTCTAGCGGTATGGCTCAGATGACCCCCCAGATAAGCGAAAAACGCCCTATTATTCGCCAACTTGACGATGCTGCGATCAACCGCATTGCTGCGGGTGAAGTGGTGGAACGCCCTGCCTCGGCTGTGAAAGAACTGGTGGAGAATGCACTGGACGCGGACGCACGACGGATTTCCATTGATTACGCCGACGGCGGCAAGACATTAATCCGGGTGTCAGACGACGGTTGCGGAATCACGCCCGACGATCTGCCGCTGGCCCTATCACGTCATGCGACATCGAAAATTGATGGCTCGGACCTGCTGAACATCCACACTTTTGGATTCCGCGGCGAGGCGTTGCCATCACTGGGAGCGGTTGGTCGGCTAACTTTTACCTCCCGCGCGCCGGGGTATGACGCGGCTGAAATTCGCGTGACTGGCGGGCAGGTTGATCCGGTACGCCCTGCGGCCCACAACGCGGGCACCACTGTCACCTTGCGCGATTTGTTTTATGCGACACCTGCGCGGCTGAAATTCATGCGCTCGGATCGGGCCGAGGCGCAGGCGATCACTGACACCATCAAGCGTCTGGCCATGGCGGAACCGTTTGTCGGGTTCACCTTGCGCGATGTTTCAGGCGGTGGTGAGGGGCGCGTGACCTTTCGCGCAGATCCGGAATCCGGCGATCTGTTTGATGCGCTGCACGGTCGTCTGGCGCGCATTTTGGGGCAGGAATTTGCAGACAACGCCCTGCGTATCGATGCCACACGCGAAGGCCTGCATATGACCGGTTATGCCGCCTTGCCGACCTATTCACGCGGCACATCAGTGGCACAGTACCTGTTTGTGAATGGCCGTCCGGTACGCGACAAGATGCTTTATGGGGCATTACGAGCGGCATATCATGACTTCCTCAGCCGAGACCGCCATCCAGCAGCGGCACTGTTTATCGAATGCGACCCGACCTTGGTGGACGTCAACGTGCACCCGGCCAAGTCAGAAGTGCGCTTTCGCGACCCGGGGCTGGCACGCGGGTTGATCGTGTCTGGCCTGCGCCACGCGCTGGCCGAGGCAGGACACCGAGCATCTTCAACGGTGGCCAACGCCACATTGGGGGCGATGCGCCCTGAGCCAACTGGCCCAGCGCGGATCTATCAGATGGATCGCCCATCACAGGGTGCACGTACACTAAGTTATCAGGCGCAGGCACCGCAACCGGTGGGCACGCCGGGGTTCGCGGACATGCAAGGTGCGTACAGCGCACGTGTAGAGCCGGAAGTGGTGGATGTTGAAACCGCTGAGGTGGCGCCGCAGTCATTGCCCTTGGGAGCGGCGCGGGCGCAGGTACATGAGAATTACATCATCGCCCAGACCGAAGATGGCATGGTCATTGTAGACCAGCATGCCGCACATGAACGGCTGGTCTATGAGCGGCTCAAGGCGCAGATGGCAGAAAACGGCGTGGCATCGCAAGCCTTGCTGATTCCAGAAATCATTGACCTGTCCGAGGCGGATGCCAGTGCCCTGCTGGAGCTGAACGAGGATCTGGCCAAGTTAGGGTTGGTGGTTGAGCCGTTTGGCCCTGGCACCATTGCGGTACGTGAAACCCCTGCGATCCTTGGCAATTGCAATGCCAAGGCGATGATCCTCGATGTGATCGACGAGTTGCACGACCAGGGTGACAGCCTGACGGTACAAGCGCGGATCGAGGCGATCCTGAGCCGGGTGGCCTGTCACGGCTCGATCCGCTCCGGTCGCCGGATGCAAGCGGACGAGATGAACGCGCTTTTGCGCGAGATGGAAGCGACCCCGCATTCCGGCCAATGCAACCACGGGCGGCCCACTTATGTTGAACTCAAGCTGGCCGATATTGAACGGCTGTTCGGACGCACATGATCCAGATTGGTGACACCATCCTTTCCCTTAACGATCCCCTGGTCTTGATCGCGCTGGGCTTGACGGCACTGGTGCTGTTTTTGCTGATCAGCACCTCGCGTGCGGCGGCGCGGTCAGCCCGGATGGCAGAGCCTTTGGCACAGCAGATGGGGCAATTGGGCCAGCGGGTGCAGGGCCTGAGCGACGGGCAGCATCAATTGGCAGGTGGGTTGAACCATGTGTCCGAGGCGCAGGCTGCAGCGCAGGCCAATATGTTGCAACTGATGGAGCAGCGTTTGGCGCAGGTGCAAGAGCAGATGAATCAGAACCTGCATGGCTCTGCGCGACGCACGGCGCAATCGTTGGGGGAATTGCAGCAACGGCTGCAAACAATAGACAAGGCGCAAGAAAACATCACCAAACTGTCGGGTGATGTGCTGTCATTGCAGGACATCCTATCCAACAAACAAACCCGTGGGGCATTTGGGGAAATTCAGCTCAATGACATTGTAACCAAGGCCCTGCCATCAGATAGCTACACCCTGCAGCACACATTATCGAATGGCAAACGCGCCGATTGCCTGATCCATCTGCCCAATCCGCCCGGCCCGATATGCATCGACAGCAAATTCCCGCTGGAGGCTTATGAGGCCCTGCGCAACGCCAGCAATGACTGGGAAGTGAATGAGGCGGCGAAATTCCTGCGCAGCTCGGTCAAAAAGCACATCAAGGACATTTCAGAGAAATACATCCTTGATGGTGAAACCGCCGATGGCGCGTTGATGTTCCTGCCCTCCGAGGCGGTTTACGCCGAGTTGCATGCCAATTTCCCGGAGCTTGTCCGCGAAGGTTTTACCGCACGGGTCTGGATCGTGTCGCCAACCACTTGCATGGCAACGCTCAACACCATGCGCGCCATCTTGAAAGATGCCCGTATGCGCGAACAGGCCGGTGCGATCCGGCGAGAGCTGGGACTGCTCTTTGCTGATGTAGATCGGCTGGGCACACGGGTGGAAAACCTGGACCGGCACTTCAATCAAGCCGCCAAGGATATCTCGGATATCAAAATATCCGCTGACAAAGCAGGGCGCCGCGCCAAGCGGCTTGATAACTTTGATTTTGAAGAGCTTGCCCCAGAAACCAGCGCTACGGTCGTGCCACTACAAAACACGCACAGCGATGCGACATGAATAGTTGATAAACTACAGTATTTCAGGAGAAAATGCCCGATTCGCAGGCCTATAGCCACAATCGGGCCCGTTTCATGTAATTGGAAAGCGTCCAGATTGCGCACAATATCCCAAAATCAGGGGGATTACGCACAAATCAACAACGTCAAATACCGTGCCAAGAAGCTTGATTTACTGGGGATATAAGGGCTTTCACCCTTCTATGCTCAATCAATTATGCGTCACTCACTGTCTTTTGAATGCGTATTCCCCCCTTTAACATAGTTTCCCGGCTGATTTTCGGATATGACAGATAAGTGTCGTGTTTATCGTATAATCCGCCCTCAGCATTTGCTGATCTGGATGAATTTTTGAGAATTTATAATTATGTCGCATACTAGTTCATATTCCGAAACCAATCACACCACTGGCGGTCTGTTCCATTGGGGGACATTCTGGCTTTTGATATCGGTTATCGGCGCCGCAGCCTTTTTTTGGGATGGCATTGCCGAACTGCTTAAAGCTTGGCAACTGCCAGAATATAGCCACGGGCCGTTGATCCCGGTTCTGTCGGGCTTGTTGTTTCTCAGACAGCTGAAAGAAGTGCCAATTGATAAGCGCGAGGCGTCTGACTACTGGCCCGGCGTTGTTTTGCTTATTCTTGCGGTCATGATGGCTATTGCGGGCCGGTTGGTCGAAATTCGCGATATTGTCTCTTATGCGCTCATCCTATGGGTTGGAGCGATCTTGCTGATCAGCTTTGGCTGGAAAACCGGAAAGCACTTTTGGCCGCCTGTGGTGCATCTTATCTACATGCTGCCCCTACCCGGGGCGCTTTATTATGGCCTGTCCACATATCTACAAGGTGTCTCGTCTGAGCTGGGCGTCTATTTCCTGCAGCTCATCCGCGTCCCCGTCTATATGGAAGGCAACATCATCGACCTTGGGGTATATAAGCTTCAAGTCGCCGAGGCCTGTTCCGGCTTACGCTATCTGTTTCCAATCCTGAGCTTTTCCTACATCTTCTCTGTGCTCTATCGCGGCCCAATGTGGCACAAAGCGATTTTGCTTATCTCGGCCGTACCAATCACCGTTTTCATGAACTCGGTTCGGATTGCGATCGCCGGATGGATCGTAAACCATGTTGGCCTGAGTCACGTCGAAGGATTTTCGCACTTCTTTGAAGGCTGGGTCATTTTTGTGGTCTGTATCCTTCTGCTGTTCTTGCTGGCTTGGATTTTGGTCAAGCTGAGAAGCGACCGCATCGGGCTGATTGACGCCCTTGATTTAGACACTGATGGTCTGTGGACGCAATTTAAGCGCATTCAGCTTGTTCATCCTTCAAAAGCCATGATCGGTAGCGCACTTCTTGTCTCGGCTCTCGCTTTGGCCTGGCAGGCGGTTCCGGAACGTGACATTGCAGCAGTCGACCGGGAGCCTTTGTTGTTGTTCCCTGCCCGTATGGGCGAATGGCGTGCGGGCCCGCATCAGCCGCTGGATCCACAAATCGAAGGCGTGCTTGGTGCAGATGATTACCTGTCTGTATCTTTGACCAGCAACGCACAGGAAGGCAGTGTCGAACTGTTCGTTGCTTGGTATGAAGATCAGGCCGATGGTGGCGTTCACTCTCCGGAAGTATGCCTGCCCGGTGCCGGCTGGGAAATCGCGAGCCTTGAGCAAGTTGATGTCCAGCCCGCTGGTTCTGCCTTTACCCTCAACGAGGTGATTATCCAAAAAGGCGTTCACCGAATGCTGGCATACTACTGGTATGATCAAAACAGCACACGCACCGCGTCAATGTATCAGGCCAAAGTTCAGCTGATGCTGGGCAAGTTCACCGAGGGGCGAAATGACAGTGCAATCGTTCGTTTGATCACCCCTATCGGCCAGTCGGAGAATATCGATGCGGCGCGGGTACGGTTGGATAATGCACTGGAAGAAGTGATTAAACCATTGCCGCGTTTCGTTCCCTGATCATCGTTAACACAGCCGTTTTAGCGGCTGTGTTACAAGACGATCACCGCACAGTCATGCACCATATGTGGCAGTCCACAGATGCGCCTGCTCTGCTTCAATCTTGGCAACGGCTTTGCCCTTTCCCATACGCAAAACAAGGCGCTGATATCTGCGAATAAAGGCTGCCAGCTCCTGATCTGACTGCTTTTTCGGGCGACTTATGAACGATCGCCAATAGCCCCAAAACGTTGCCAAACCACCAATCACATAAGGCGGGTGCGCCATTCTGAAAATCGCTGTCGCCGTGAAATAGAGTGGATCACTCCCCATGTAGTATTGCCCGTAACCATGCCGCATCCGGCCAGTAAGCACACCCTTTTGGCTGGATCCCATTGGTCGCAGGTGTTCAAATCGTATTTCTGGTGCATCCCAGCTGAGAACCGTCCAACCAAGTTGCCGTGACTTATGACAATCGATGGCATCCCACATGACCTCTTGCACAAAGCCGCCAATCTGCTGGAAACATTCGCGGCGATAAAATTTGGTCATACCGACCGACATGTCATCACCGCATTTTTCGCTGATCATCCGCCCGGCATCATTGGTGAAATACGGCTTGCCACTGCAACTTCCCAAACGCGGCTCTGTTTCCATCCGGTCCATAAGGGTCGCAAAATACTTTGGTGGGAGCGCCAGATCGAGATCCAGTTTACACAGATAATCAAATGCATCCATATCGACACTATTGAGGCCAAAATAGAACGCCTCGACCACACCCGGACCAACAGCGCGATGGCCGCGGTTTGGCTTTTGCACGATCTTGATCCAGTCATGGCGTGCCGCATAATCCGCTAAAATCTCTGGCGTATCATCGGTAGATCCGTCATCGACGATCACCCACAGCGCAGGCGTCTCTGATTGTGCGATGACCGTATCCAAAGTCTGACGCATATAATCTTGCTCATTTCGGCATGGCGAAATCAAAAGGTACTTACGGCTTTTATCTGGGGTATTGGACATCTTGGATCCTGTGACTATCGGCGTGTTCATATAACGGCCTAATACGTTTCAATATATCTTTATTTGTATTCGATGATTTTGGCTTTGCCGCCAGTTCGTTTGCGCAGATGATATTCCATGACGCCCTGCGCTTCGGGCCATTTTGCAAAGGTCATGAAAAATGCCCTCTCAAAAGCTGCCGGCCCCAAAGCCGAATCGCGCATCATGAGCCGCAGAACCTGCAAGGGGAAGACCAACAATCCTGATAAAACCCATGGGCTGATCAGCAGCGCCGCCAGAACCATGGCCAAAGGCAACCCGGCCCAAAACAATGCACGGCGCACCTCTCGGGCCCTGTGCCGCTCTGGTGGGGTGCCATGCATATCGAACCCTTCGGCGTAGGCGAACCCCGCGCGGCGGTTGCGTTTCCACCATTGCCCTAGTCGCGTCATCGCAGCATCGTGCCAGGTCATCTCAAGATCCAGCCGCCAGATTTTCCATCCCTTTGCACGCAAACGCAGGCAAAGTTCAGGCTCTTCTCCGGCAATCAAACTGGGGTCAAAGCCATTCACCTGCTGCAGGGCATCTACCCGCATCAAGGCATCTCCACCACAGGCACGCGCTTGTCCAATTGTCGTATCCCATTCCCAATCGCACAGCCGGTTGTAAACCGATGCCTCAGGAAATCTTTCGCGTCGCCTGCCACAAGTGGCAGCAACATCAGGGCGGTCTTGCAAAAAGGTGACAGCCGCTTCGATCCAACCTTCGCGCAGCTCACAATCGCCATCGATGAACTGAACAAAGTCCACCTCATCATCTGCCGTCAATCGGGCCAAACCTTCATTTCGGGCGCGGGCGGCGGTGAATGCTGTGCTCAGGTCCAGTTCATGCAAGATCGCGCCAGCCGTTATCGCCGCTGCGCCACTTCCGTCTGTTGAACCGGAATCCACATAGACCGTGCGCTCTACCCATGCAGGAACGGAATGCAGGCAGCGCAGCAAGCGTTCACCTTCGTTGCGGCCAATGATCACAACACCTATCCGGGGCATTCCCTTATTCATCGTCAACAAACGGATAACAGAGCTGCAGCGCAGAATGAGTCGGGAAAATTCCAGCAAGGATCTCGCGGTCTTTGGCAAAGATACCCTGCAGCCGCACTTTGCTTTGCTCTGACATCTCAGGGCGGTCTGACATCTGGCGGCTTTGCTTGATCTTATCCCGCAACCGCTGTGGCACCAACGCACGGCGTGCGGCGCGTGCGACAGGGTTATCAAACAGCAGGCCATGCATCGGGAATTTACGAATTCTTTCAGCGGATCGATTCATCTGCGCCTGTTCTTCGTGCCATTTCACAGCACTTTCGTGACCAAGAAACCTGCAGACCCCTGCCAGTGCCGTTTGCGGATCGGCTTGGACCTCTTCGAGGCTGGTCAGGTATATATTTTCCGCTCCAAAAGCCGTAACAAACGGCATGATCTGGCGTCCGTAACAACCGTAGTCGACCAGCTCGGCATCGTTCTCAAGCGCCGTTTCAATATCACTTTGTATCACGCCCGTGCTCCATTCATGAATGTAATGGGACACGGCCCGCGCAATTGGATTTCGGACCATATAGATCAGTTTCGGCTGATCCAAAGCCGCAATCATTCGGGACACAGTTTCAGGATAGGTCGGCAACTTGGTGTAGTGAGTGCTGGCCTCGCCCTTGATATCGTTTGGTAGCGCTGGCGTGAACAATTCTTGATAGTATTCCCGCCCGCGTGCGTATTGATCATTATCAGAGAAAAAGTTTGGTTCTTTGGGGTCGGTCATAAAGATCCCGTCCTGCTGCCCCAACTGCGTCGCGAGCGTACTGGTGCCGCATTTCATCGCCCCTATGATCACAAAATCAGGCTGCACACCTCAGTCCTTTTTCGCATAGCTCTTCCCCAACGGGGAAAATATGTTGATCCAGATATCGCGCCATTCGGCCTGATTTGCCTGCGGGATACGTTTGCCAAAAAGAACCCTGCTGAAGGCCAAAACGCGCCCCAGAACCCAGCACAGATTGGCGCCAACAAGCCCAAGCCAACCATAAGATTGATAGAACATTCTGGACCGCGAAGCATAGTAGTATGCTGGCAAACGTTTGCGTTCATGCGCCAGAGACTTCACTGGTCCACTCCCTCCGCGAAAATGCACTGCAACCGCTTTTTGTACATGTTTTATGTTCCAGTTAGCGCTTCGGGCTTTCCGACAATATGCAGTGTCTTCAAAATACAGAAAATACCCTTCGTCCATCAACCCGACTGTATCAAACACTGCCCGCCGGATGAAGATACAGGCAAAGCTGGCCCATTCGATCGTATCTGGTTCAGGTGGCATGTCCAGCGCCACAAGGTGATTTCGCACCAGTTTTGAAACCGGACCACTGCCCGCGCCTCGTGCCAGCTCACTCAATGGGCTATGAAAGCGAAAACAGCTGACTTGCACTTCGCCGGAGTCATACTCGATACTGGGGGCAAACAACCCGGTGTTTGGATTTTCATCGGCCACGTTCAGAATTTCTTTGAAAAACCCTGGTCTAAGCACTGCATCCGAATTCAGAATCAGGTAATATTCTGCCTCACAACTGGAAACCCCCTGATTATGCCCGCCAGAAAACCCGCTATTGGATGAAGATTCAATCAGGCTTACCTGCGCTTTGCGCTCTAATGTTGCGACCCATTCTCTCAGTTTTTCAACCGAATCATCACCAGATGCATTGTCAACAATGGCAATACGGCCTTCAATATCTCCCAAATCATCCAACACGGACTGCACACATTGCATCGTCAGCTCTGCGGTTCGGTAATTGATCACCGAGATCAACACCCGCACGGTTTGATCTGGGGGGGAGGCTTGCTTTTTCATATTCATTTACTGTCGTCGCATACCCTGTGAAATAGGGTTAAAGCGTTTTCCTCACACCTTTGAAATATTCTAACTCGCATAACTACTCTCTTTACCTGCGTCATCTCTATTGGCGCAACATTGTCATTTTATGGTCTAAATATGAAAATGACTTGTTTATATATCAGTGGCATTCAAGTTGCAGATTTACGGTATTCCCTATATCTTTGGTATGGGCATTTGCCCACCGCATCAATGACTTCGTGGACCAAGCATTAACGCGCCATGCCAAACGGATTTGCTCATATTGTACTTTATTCGTGGCCATTGGTCGCATTTTTACTGTTTCGGTCACTACCGGTTCGCCCTGCACTGATCTGGACAATCGTTGCCGGATATTTACTGCTGCCATCCAAAGTCGGTTTCGACCTTCCTGCCTTACCCACTGTTGATAAAGATCTCATTCCAATCATCAGCGCGGCACTCATGTGCCTGATTTTTGCACGCAAAAACAAACCTCAACATATGACAGAGCGGCCAGAGGGGCGCACTGCGATTGCGGAAGATACTGTCGCGGAAAATACCGCGATTGCAGACCTGAGCTTTATCCCCCAACGCGGCAAATTGATTTTCTGGGGCCTGATGGGGTTGGCTGCCATATCACCAATATTAACAGCACTTATGAATGCAACGCCGGTCGCGAGGGGCGTACGCTCGATCGCGGGCCTGAAGCCCTATGACGCACTTGCGATTGGCTCGGTATTACTGATTTCAATTCTGCCATTTTTCCTTGGTCGTCGCTATTTGGCATCTGAAGTTTCACAAAAACTTTTGCTGAAAATTCTGGCCATCGCCCTCTTGCTGTATTCAGTATTGATTGCCTATGAAATCCGTATGAGCCCGCAAATCAACAGCATGGTTTATGGATTTTTCCCACATTCATGGATCCAGCACATTCGCGGAAATGGGTTTCGGCCATTGGTGTTTATGCCCCATGGTCTCTGGCTTTCGATCTTGGTGGCAATGGCAAGTGCATCGGCTTTTGCGATCTGGCGCTGTGAGAACGGTAAAATTGGATCCGGAAAGTGGTTAATGGTCGGGGTCTGGCTGTTTGCTGTTCTCATGTTCAGCAAGTCTCTTGGCGCGCTCGCTTTGGCGTTCATCTTTTGCCCAATTATATTATTTCTCGGCGTTCGTGGGCAAACATTGGTCGCGGCTACATTTGCGGCCATAGTGCTTGTCTATCCGATGATGCGCAGTGCAGGCCTCGTTCCCGTCAATACCATTTACAGCGCTGCGCAAAGCATTGATGATCATCGCGCAGAGTCGTTGTTGTTTCGCTTTGATAACGAGGATCGCATTCTGGCAAAGGCGCGCCAAAAACCCCTGTCTGGATGGGGTGGATGGGGTCGCGCACGTGTCTTTGACAGCCGTGGGCGTGATGTGACAACGACCGACGGCTATTGGGTGATCATCATTAGTGAAAACGGGTGGCTGGGTTATATCGCCCGGTTTGGGCTGATGTGTATTCCACTGATCATGCTGGGGTTACAAAGACGCAAACTGCAGACCAGCATGGCCACCGCCTCCTTAGGGATTGTCTTGTGTATCGCTCTTATTGATCTGCTGCCAAATGCGACAATCAGCCCAATCTTGTGGCTGATCGCGGGCTCGGTCATGGGACGATACCAGACCGCAACACTTTTGGCTGATATCCAAATAGCCAAAGACACAGCTGAGGAAACATACGCGATCCCGGATCATCTCAGGGATGTCCCGGAACCTGTGGATGGGCCTTTAGCAGCGGCACCCTCAAAGCTTCACGTCAGAGTTCCCCGTTAGGTCAGAGGCCCTCAAAATCCCTTCAGATTGGAAGGGGTATAGTCGTTTGAGGGGTCTGCGCGCCGTGCTAAAGCTGTAGGATGAATAGTGGATCCCGGCGGAATATATCGACGTTGCCCAAACGGTAGGTAATAGCCAAAAACATGTCCCAAATCTGGCCACCGAGATCGACGCCGAAGCCTTGGAACCCCTTCCAAAAGAAACCAACCCTTCTTCATCTGGCTATGCAGTGCTGCTGATGCATCCGGTTTAGCGATCAGCAAATTCATCTTTTTGGTGACCTTATCCTCTTTACCAAGGACATAGCGATTATAAATGATCGTTCTAAAATCAAGATGATCGATCCCAAGCCCATCAAGTTCTTCACGCATCCATTGCATGGTGATCTTTGCCAATCCCGCCTCGGGCTCTTCGACGCTGCCCGCCACATCTGTATGTGTTCCCGCAAACCAGACCTGCTTTACATCCTGTGGCGGCGGGTCATTCTTGGTTTCAAAACGGTTGCCGTAATATTTCTGACCTTCTGTCCAGAATTGATGCCGGAAAAAACGCCGTGTTTCATCGATTGCCAACACGTGGCGTACGGCTTCAACAGATGGGTTTTCATCGACGCTGGAATGGGTGCCAAACTCGACAATGGTCCCTTTTCCGATCCGGATGCGGATCAAAGAACTAACCGTATCCCACAAACCCAGAAACCGGATCGGTGGATGCCGCATCTGGAACGCTTTTTCCAACATACGCAATTTGGCATGCTTCACCCTCGGGTCATCCGCGCTCATCCGGCGCCAGGCCCGAAAGGCAGGGGCCACAAGATGGAATTCTTGCGGATCCACAAGGCCGAAATCATTGATAAACCCTGCCAATGCTCTGGCTGTGTATGCGCCCCGCGAGTAACCAAAAAAGTATAGGCGGTCACCCTCACGATAATTTTTGCACAGGAATTCAAAAGCGCGAAGAACATTGGTTTCCAGCCCCATGCCTGCAATCAAACCTAACATTTGCTTGGGTTTGGTTAAAAACATCCGGGCAAACGGACGCGTATCCAATGTTCCCACCCCTGGTTGATAATAAACCAGCTGATCCTCAGTGCGTTTCAGGCTTTTGTAGAGCCGCAAAACATTGGATTCACTCTTCTCAATTTCATTTCCTGTGCCATCAAGACACACTACAAGCTTGCGTGACATTCTCAAATTCCAAAAACAAAAAGCCAAAACAGGCCAATGGATAAGCCTAAAACAGCTCAACCCAAAGTAATGATAACCATTAACGCATAGCATTCAAAATGAAAAAATCGGCTCTGTTTGAGCCGACGTAACTAGAATAGCTCTATGCTTCGTGCGCTAGGTGCGCTTACTTTCGCGTCAACTTTAGGAACACATCTTGCAGGTCAGCCTGCTCTGTTTTGACGTCGCGGATGCGAATACCCGCGTCCCGAACAGCCCCTAAAACCGACTCAGCGGGGGTTTTTCCAGATTGGTAGGTCACTGCAATCGCGCCATCCGGGCGCGTTTCAACAACCAGCCCATCAGCCGCAGGTAGGATTTCTGGCGCATTGTCCGGTTGGATGATCATAGTTTTAGTATCCAACTGCCCCAACAGATTGGCAGTGCTGTCGCGTGCAACCAATTCACCTTGATTGATAATGGCGATCTGGTCGCACATTTCCTCGGCTTCTTCCAGATAGTGGGTGGTCAGGATGATGGTCTTGCCTTGCTGGTTTAGACTGCGCACGTTTTCCCACAGCATCTGTCGCAGCTCGATATCCACCCCCGCAGTGGGTTCGTCTAACACCAGAATATGAGGGTGATGTACCAATGCCTTACCTAACAAAAGCCGACGGCGCATCCCGCCTGAAAGTGTTCGTGCATAAGCCTCGGCTTTGTCTTCCAGCCCGATCAAACGCAAAATTTCATCGCTGCGACGTTGTGATTTTGGCACACCATACAGCCCAGCTTGCACTTCAAGCGCGGCACGCGGGGCAAAAAACGGGTCAAGGTTCAGCTCTTGTGGCATCACCCCGATCGAAGCCCGTGATTGACGTGGGTTCACATCCTGATCAAACCCCCAGATCGTGACCTGCCCTTGGGTTTTGGTCACCAGTCCGGCCAGAATGTTGATCAGCGTCGACTTGCCTGCCCCGTTCGGCCCCAGCAGACCAAAGACAGATCCGGTTGGAATATCCAGATCAATGCCCTTTAATGCATGTTTTTCGGGTGCGCCCCGGCCACCGCCGTAGGTTTTCTTCAGGTCACGGATTTCGATGGCATTTGTGCTCATTGGTCCCCTTGCCCCTGCGTTCTAGATCACTCATATTCGCACCTAGTGGAATTGCCGGCAAAAGGAAACGCCCGATGGCAACAGCAGCACCAGAAACCATAATTGTGGATAGCTACCGCGTTGCTTGTGACGGTGGCGAGGGCGCGTTGGGTCATCCCCGAGTGTATCTGCAGATCCCGCTTGAGACCGGTTTCGTCGAATGTCCTTATTGTGACGCCAAACTGGTGCACAAGGATTTTGAGAGTAAAAGCTGATCCCTTTTACTCATAAAATATATATCATCCCATGCTGACACGGCGCGCGTGTCTTGCGATTGGTGGCGCTGCCGCGGCACTCGCTGTATCTACACCTGCGTTTAGGCGCCTTATCGAACCTGATTTTAGTTTTGCTCCAATATCTTCAGCCCCGGGCTTTCGCCGCATGTCTGGTGGTGATCTGTCCACAGGCAATCGTTCAGCCGCGTTGATCGGCCTGGAAAGTACCGGGCAAGCACAGGCTGGCATTGGCAACCATTGCGATGCCCTGTTTACCCGTCCACGTTCAAACAGCACCGTTCCAATTGCTTATTTCACCGATTACCGCTGTGTCTACTGCCGTCAGATTGGCCCAATGCTGGAGCGCCTAGGCCAAAATGCGCAGATCGCTGTAACTTTTCATGAACTCCCTCTGCTGGGGCCGAGCTCTGTCCAGTCCGCACGAGCGGCACTCGCTGCCCGCCAGCAAGGGGCCTATGATGTGTTTCACAAACGCCTGATGGGCACGCCCTTTCTACCGAACGCTGCTTATCTGCGCCAATTGGCACAAGATACAGGTCTTGACCCTGATCAGCTGATTACAGACATGGATCACCCAAAAATAGACCGCCAGCTAAGACAAACTGCGGCATTGGCAAAACTGTTTGGGTTCTATGGCACCCCCGCATTGGTGGTGGGGCGCACGGCGGTTTTGGGCAATATCAGTCAACGCAAGTTGAAGCGCCTTATTGCACATGAGGCCAGCGAAATTGATACCTTGATTTGCCGCTGAAATAAAAACGGCGGGGAAACCCCGCCGTTTCGTATCTTGATAAAAGGTAAGCTTATTAGTGGCCCAGAATCTGGCTGAGGAACAGCTTAGTCCGTTCAGATTGCGGGTTGTTAAAGAACTCTTCAGGTTCGTTCTGCTCCACGATCTGGCCCTGATCCATAAAGATCACACGGTTCGCCACCTGACGAGCAAAGCCCATCTCGTGCGTCACGCAAAGCATGGTCATGCCTTCTTCGGCCAGCTCGATCATAGTATCGAGAACCTCTTTGATCATCTCAGGGTCAAGCGCCGATGTTGGTTCATCGAACAACATGATCCGCGGCCGCATGCACAGCGAACGGGCAATCGCCACACGCTGTTGCTGACCACCAGAAAGCTGACCGGGGTATTTATTAGCCTGATCCGGGATCTTCACTTTTTCAAGAAAATGCATCGCCGTTTCTTCAGCCTCTTTGCGCGGAATTTTCCGCACCCAGATCGGCGCCAGCGTACAGTTTTCCAGAATGCTCAGGTGTGGAAACAGGTTAAAGTGCTGAAAGCACATGCCAACCTCGGACCGAATTTTGTCGATATTCTTGAGGTCATTACTGAGCTCAGTCCCATCCACGACAATTCTGCCCTGCTGGTGTTCCTCAAGCGCGTTGATACAGCGGATCAACGTGGATTTGCCAGAGCCCGAAGGCCCCGCAATCACGATCCGCTCGCCCTGATTAACTGTCAGGTTGATATCGCGCAGCACGTGAAAAGCCCCGTACCACTTGTTCATATTGTTGATCTCGATGGCGACCTCTTCTGAGACGGTCATCTTTGATCTGTCGATTGCACGATCGGAAGTCATATCAGACATTTACACGATCCTTTCTTAGTGGTGACCAGTCTGAAGCTTGCGCTCCAGATACATGGAATAACGGGACATGCCGAAACAGCAGACGAAGAACATCAACGCGATGAAGCCGTAAAGCTCCCACACGATACCGTTCCAGGCTGCGTCAGCGCGTATGGCTGTGGACAGGCCGATCGGATCCAGTAGACCGATGATTGACACCAGCGTCGTATCTTTGAAAACGCCAATGAAGGTACTCACGATCCCCGGAATAGAGATTTTGAGCGCCTGCGGCATAATGATCAGACGTTGGGACTGCCAGTAGTTCAGGCCAAGGCTGTCCGCCCCTTCGTATTGCCCTTTGGGCAGGGCAGCCAAACCACCACGGATCACTTCGGCCATATAGGCAGAAGCAAACAGCGTTACCATGATGAACACCCGCAAGATGATGTCAAAGCTCGTTCCTGGCGGCAAAAAGATGTTCAGCAGTGTCGAAGCTACGAACAACAATGTGATCAGTGGAACTCCGCGAATGAACTCGATGAAACCCACGCAGATCGCTTTGACCAATGGCAAGTCAGATTGACGACCCAGTGCCAGAACAATGCCAATTGGCAAAGAAAACCCAATCGCCACAACACCGATGGTAATCGATAGCATAAAGCCACCAAATTTACGGCTTTCAACAGACTCTGTCGCGAGGGGAAGAACCGATGACAAGCCATCAACAACAAATCCCATCAAAAACAGCCACCAAACAATCGCAGCGATCACACCGGCAATCACACCTATCGCTCCGGTCATTGAGGCCGAAACTGTTTTGTGCACGAAGTAGCCGATCACAAAACCAGCCAATGCCCCAACTGGCACCCAGATGGTTCCACCCCAAAGCAACCAAGGCATGATGAATGGATAGAGTGCCGAGAACCAGATCAGCTTACGCGGAACACGTTCAGCGAACAGAACCGGTGCCAAGGCAACCCCCAACATAATGAAGGCCAGAATTGGGCGCCAGTAGAGATCAGACGGATAGAACCCGAATAATAACTGGACCCAGCGATCACGAATCACGCCCCAACATGCGCCGGCATAATGCCCTTCACGTCCTGCATCATGCAGGATTTCGCGACATTCAGCCAGAGAGGTTGCCGCCCAAGTCGGAGACAGCAGCCAAGGAACAATCCCCTTGAGCACCATGAAAATGAGCACAAAAGAAAGCACTGTCAGAACCGAATTCAGAACACCAGAAAACAAGTTTTCCCGCATCCACCCGACCAAGCCCACTGAAGAAGATGGTGGGGCCTGCTCTGGCAGCATTTCTGTACGGACAAAAGAAAGGTCTGTCATATTACCGCTCCACCAATTTTACACGTTCGTTGTACCAATTCATGATCAACGAGATCGAAAGCGAGATGATCAGATAAATCAGCATCAACAGCAAAAGCGCTTCCAGCTCACGACCGGTCTGGTTCAATGTGATGCCTCCAAGTGTCCCCGTAATGTCCATATACCCGACGGCAATTGCCAAAGAGGAGTTCTTGGTCAGGTTCAGGTAGTTCGAAATCAGTGGCGGAATGATAACCCGCAGTGCCTGCGGCAGAACCACAAGACGCATGATCCGACCCGGACGCAGGCCCAAGGCACCGGCTGCTTCGGTCTGACCTTTTGAGATGGCCATGATACCCGCACGAACGATTTCAGCGATGAAGGCCGCTGTGTACAGCGACAAAGCCAGCCACAAAGCAATCAAAGAGTTGCTCATGTGTGTTCCGCCTTCAAAACGCGGGATTCCTTTGGGTGCGATGTAAGGAACCTCGACCTCAATCGCCTTACCTTCGGTGAGACCCGAATCGAAAACACTAACCACGTTGTTTTTGACAACGCTGGACTGAATAGATGCAGCAATGCTTTCGGCTTCATCTGACGGCACCAAGATCAGCTGGCAACGTGCAGCTGTCATCGATGTCAGCGCCTGACCTTCTCCGAAGTAGTTTTTCCGGCGGAAGTTGACTTCGTTCTCTGTCAGATAACGCAGACCCGTTAGCGACCGCGCAAGGCCGCCACTATGGCAATAATCGATCCGACCATTGGCATCTTGCAGTTCAGCCAGCGACGTCACGCTATCTTGACTGATCGCGACAAACGACTGTTCATTGCGATTAGACACAGCAGAAAGCACCAAAAAGATAAGCAAGCTTGGCAAGATCAGAGCAGCGAGCTTTGCAGGCAAGGTGTTTTTGATCTCACCCGTTGCTTCCTGAATGGCCGCCGCGCGTTTGCCTATATATCGGAACCCCGCGATAGAGGCGACGATACCAGCAATGAAAAGCCAGCTATGATCTGCAAATGTTGCGCGTGGAATGAAGATACCCTGGTTCGAAATCGCAACAGTTCCCCAAAGCGAGAAAGACGCCTCGCCGCTTTTGAAAGCACCGGGGGGGCTTAACGTTTCGATAAGGACTGCCATGAATAGAACGATCCACAACAGCACAGGCACGTTGCGGAACATTTCCACGTATACGGTCATGATTTTGGCGATCAGCCAGTTTTTTGACAGGCGTAGCACGCCAATCACAACACCAAGCACAGTGGCCAGGGCACAGCCCATAACCGCCACCAGCAACGTGTTCATAAGCCCTGCCAATGCGGCACGCATATGCGGGCTTCGGTTTGTATATTCTATAAGGCGCTGGTTGATGTCGTAACCAGCAGGCTCTTTCAAAAAGCCAAAGGAAGGCTCTTTACCAAGATCCGAGAGGTTCTGTGCTGTGTTGCTGATCAGCCAACCGATCAGCGTCAGAAAGCCGATCAGTGCAATGATCTGAAATGTCGTGGAACGATACCGCGTATCGTAGATCAGCATGGACAGACGGAACGACTCCTTGGGAGGGTCGGTAAGTGTCGTCATCTGGGATGTTCCCCGTTTTTCAGCCCGGTATTATTATGAAACGTCGATGCGTCGTGGGCCGATTATTTAAGTGTAGAAGGCGCAAAGGGCGCGGAAATCCGCGCCCTTTGGTAGATTATCTTAGCGGAATGGAGGCGAATACAGCAGACCACCATCGGTCCACTGGGCGTTCAGGCCACGGGCCAGAGCGACCGGCGTGTTCTCACCGATGTTTTTCTCGAAGATTTCGCCGTAGTTACCACCAGCAGAGATCGCCTTGACGGCCCAGTCTGCTTCCAGACCCAGCATTTCGCCCAGGTTACCTTCGGTACCCAGCAGACGGTTGATTTCTGGGTTATCACCAGCAGACGCAGCCAGATCAGCAATGTTCGCGCTTGTCACGCCAAGCTCTTCAGCGCTGACCAGCGCGTTCAGTGTCCAGCGTGCAACATCACCCCATTCTGGGTCGCCATGACGAACCAGCGGGCCAAGTGGCTCTTTTGAGATGATCTCTGGCAGCAGAACATGCGCTGCAGGATCTTCAAATGACGCGCGTGTCGCGGCCAGACCAGATGCATCTGTTGTGTAAACCTGGCAAGCGCCAGCAAGATACTGCTGCTGTGCTTCGGCGTTCGTCTCAATCGGAACCGGCTTATATTCGATGTTGTTGGCGCGGAAGAAATCCGCAAGGTTCAGCTCGGTTGTTGTACCAGTTTGGATACATACGGTCGCGCCGTCCAATTCTTTGGCCGAGCTCACGCCCAGTTCCTTTGGAACCATGAAGCCTTGGCCATCATAGTAGTTCACGCCAACAAATTCGAACTTTAGGTCAACATCGCGCGAGAATGTCCAAGTTGTGTTACGGGCCAGCAGGTCGATTTCGCCTGACGCCAGAGCGGTAAAACGTGTTTTACCTGTTGTTGGAACAAATTCTACAGCGGATGGGTCACCCAGAACAGCAGCTGCGACAGCGCGACAAACGCCAACGTCAAAGCCATTCCATTCGCCATTCGCGTCAGGGGCAGCAAAGCCCACAAGACCGGTGGTCACACCACAGTTCAGCTTGCCGCGCGCCTTGACTGTGTCAAGTGTGCTATCAGCAGCGGCCGCTGCGCCAGCCGCAAGGCCAGCAACTGTCAGCGCACCAAAAAATACGGATTTTTTCATTTTTACCTCTTCCTGATTTCCCACCCTTTAATGGGCGGTTCTATACGGCCCCAGCGGGGCCGACGTCGTAATGAAAAGGGGGTTACACCCTAATCAATGCCGGCAAGTTTGTGTGTATTCATCACAAAACGTCAAGCCCCGTATCAAAAAAATTGATCAATATGGCGAACAGTTTACCTAGCGTAAATGCTGTTTTAGGGGATTATTCTGATGCGCAAGCAAGATTATGAAAGTTTTTCGCCTCAACAAAGGCAGTTTCTTTCACAGCGGCCTGTTCTTGAGCCTCGTCATCTTCGCCCCACTGTTCCGCCTGCCAGATATCATCGAGACGGGAAAGTTCCCATAAATCTGCGACAGGACGATGATCTTTCAGCGCGGCAAACCCAATAATCAACGATCCGGACAGACCGACAAGATCATGAAACGCCGTGAGGGTAAAAGCATCCATGGCATGTACGTGATCAGACAGAACTGACAACACTTTAGGATCCTGCGGCGCATGCATAACGCCAGAGACTGGATACAAGCGAGTTCCAAATGTTTCCGCCGCCCACTCTAGCAACGGGTCCCATTGCTGAGACTGACGTTGAACCAACTCAATCGGGCTTTCAGCCCGGTAGCATGTCAGATCTGCATCGCCGTACGCGGCGATCATGTCGGCCACCTCGGCATGTTGGTGCGTAACTTTATCAATCGCCGCATTGGCAGAGCGGGTCACTGGCATGGTGTGTGGATTGATCTCTCCCTCTTGGGCGTCCCATTCAACAGCGATAGCCTGCGCCATCGCGCGGGTCGGCACAACCAAGGCCGATTTGGCCGGGGTCTTAACCGCCCGGCCATCCAGAACCACGGTAAAACCACCCTCTGTTTCAATCACCTCGGCGACGTCCCAGAACCGTTTGGCTTTCCACGCGCTCATACTAACACTCCCCACAATTCATCCAGTGCCGGAACCACATCGGCAAAATCATCCACCAGAATATCTGCACCCGCGGCACGAAGGTCTTTGGTTGGGTGATAGCCCCAAGTTACACCTAAGGTTCGAAATCCAGCAGCCCGGCCCATTTCGATATCAAAACTGGTGTCACCAATCATCACCGCATGCGCAACATCGGCCCCCGTTTCAGACAGGCACGCCTGCAACATCGAAGGGTTCGGTTTCGATGGATGCAAATCGGCGGTTTGCTTGGTCATAAAGAACTTTGCCAAATCATGAGCTTTGAACGCATGGTCAACCCCGCGCATCGCCTTGCCAGTTGCGACACCCAGCAACACCTCGTCACGTGCATGCAGATTCTCAAGCGCTTGGCGCGCTCCGGGATAGAGCGGTGCGCTGGCCTCCCCTCCGCGTTCGGCGCGTAGCTTGATGAACATATCTTTATACTTATCTGAGGCGGCAGAAACCTGCGCCGCTGGCAATTCAGGCTTCAGCCGCGAGATGGCCTCAAACAGCGACAGGCCGACAATGCTCAGGATCTCAGCACGGGTTGGAACCGTCAATTCCATATCCACAAAGGCCCGGCGCATCGCCTCGACAATGAAATCCTGACTGTCCATTAGAGTGCCATCCATATCAAAGACAGCCAGCCTTAGTGGTGCGCTCATTGCAGCTTCTCGAATGGGTCGTCCGCCGCCAAATCTTCGGTCCAACCAAAGGTATCCCAGCTATGGACCATATGATCCGGCAAGGGGGCTGTAACTGTGATCTGTTTGCGAGTCACCGGATGTTGGAAAGATAGGCTGCGGGCATGCAGGTGCAATTTCTTGCTGATCACACCACCCAGCTGAGCGCCCCAACCATCGCCCATGTTTTCCTGACCTGATCCACCATACTTGCCGTCGCCAACAATCGGATGCCCGATCGCTGCCATATGCGCGCGCAGCTGATGCGTTCGGCCTGTGATCGGCTCCATTGCGACCCAAGATGCGCGCCCCGCCACACGGTAGAGCGTTGCGTAATGCGTATGCGCGCGTTTTGCACCAGGGGTGTCGTCGATATCGCGCAGATGCACAGGGATCATCTTTTCACCTTCGCCCTGCTTGCCGTGACCCGGCGCTTTGACTAGACCCGTTTTGATCTCGCCCAGATAGGGTGTGGGTACCCCGGCAACCAGCGCCCAATAGATCTTGCGCGTGTCGCGGTGCCTGAAGGCGGCGGTCAATCCCTTGGCCGCGATCTGTGTTCGGGCCAGCAGCAAAACACCAGTGGTGTCTTTATCCAAACGGTGCACCAGCTTCGGTTTTTCATCCAAACCAAAGCGCAATGCCGATGATATGCCGTCCACATGGCGCGTTTGCTTTGATCCGCCTTGCACAGGCAGGCCGGGGGGTTTGTTCAGCGCAATGATGTGATCATCGCGGTAGATCACACAAGATTGGATCATCTTTGCATCCGCCGGGCTGACATATTCATCCCGCCGTGTTGGCATGCTGTCTGCATCCGGTAGCGGCGGCACACGTACCTGTTGTCCAGCAGTTAACCGTGTTGCCGGTTTAACCCGGCCACTGTCAACGCGCAGCTCACCTTTGCGGCACATCTTTTCGATCTTTATTTGCGAGAGATGCTCGAACCGGCGGCGCAGCCAGCGATCCAGCCGCTGGTCTGTTTCGTCTTCCGAGACGGTCAGGGTTTGTACCCGGCTCATGTGTGAACCTTTCTTATCGCTCAATAGGCGAAGTGTTAGCCGCCAGCTTCAATAATGGCACGGGCAAGAATTGGAACCGTCTGCGCATTCAGACCAGCCACGTTAATCCGCGAATCGCCAACCATATAAATGGCATATTCAGCGCGTAGGCGTTCAACGATCTCAGGGCTCAGGCCCAAACGTGAGAACATGCCACGATGTTGTCCAACAAACCCAAACCGGTCTGATCCCGACAACGTCCGCAGCTCGTCCGCCAATTGCTGGCGCAGCGACAGCATGCCAAGGCGCGTACTTTCCAGCTCTTCCAGCCAGTCAGCGCGTAACCCGTCATCACTCAGCACCACGGTCACCAGACGTGATCCGTGATCAGGCGGGAAGGAATAGTTCTGGCGGTTCAGATAGGCCAGATTGCCCTGCGTCACCGCCTGCAACCTGCTGTCTTGCGACACGGCCATTAAGATTCCTGTACGTTCGCGGTAGACGCCAAAGTTTTTCGAGCAACTGGCCGCAATCAGAGTTTCCGGGCAGCTTGACGCCACCAAACGGGTGGCTGCAGCATCTTCATCAACGCCATCACCAAAGCCCTGATAGGCGATGTCAACCATCGGAATCAGACCTTTGTCGTTCATCAGATCAACCACGGCCTGCCACTGTGGCAAAGTCAGGTTGGCGCCTGTCGGGTTGTGACAGCAACCGTGCAGCAGTACGACGTCACCTGCTTGCGCCGCATTCAGATCCTCAACCATGCCATGAAAATCGACGCCGCCAGTGGCCTCGTCAAAGTAGCGATAGGTCACCGTCTCAACATTCAGGTGTTTCAGGATGCTCAGGTGGTTGGGCCATGTTGGATTTGACACAAATACACGTGCAGAGGGGTTGGCCATCTTGATCAACTCAAACGCCTGGCGCACCGCGCCAGTTCCACCGGGTGTCGCAACTGCCGCAACCTGATCGCGCTTGACGGCATCGGCCAGGACCAGATTGATCATCACATCGGAAAACTGTGGATCACCGGCCAGGCCAATATAGGCTTTGGTCTCTTCCGCATCCCACCAGCGGCGCTCTGCTTCCTTAACCGCACGCATGATCGGCGTGACACCTTCGGCGTTTTTATAAACACCAACACCAAGGTCGATCTTGGTGTCACGCGGGTCTTCGCGATACAGCTGCAACAGGGCCAGAATTTTATCAGCAGGTTGCTGGGTGAGCGTATTGAACATCAGTTGTCTCCAGAGGTGGCAATTGGCAACGTGGGGAAGGCCCCCCATTCGGTCCAAGAGCCGTCATATAAAGCATGATCGGTTTTCCCGATCCGTTCGAGGGCAAGGTTAATAACCGAAGCGGTCACACCAGAGCCACAAGAGGTGATCACTGGCTTTGCCAGGTCGACGCCAGACGCATCAAACACAGCACGCAATGCATCGGGATCTTTCATCGTGCCGTCGCCATTCAAAAGCGTTTTGAAGAACACATTCTTTGCACCAGGAATGTGCCCGCTGCGTAGGCCGACGCGCGGCTCGGCCTCGGTGCCTGCAAAACGGCCCGGCGCGCGGGCGTCCAGGATTTCGTGATCGCCCAGCTTAGAGGCCGATGAAACCTGCGTCACGTCGCGCACCATCTGGTGCTGTTGTTTAACTGTCATATGTCGATCGCGGATCACCGGTGGCTGACTTTCGACCGAATGCCCTTCGGCTGCCCATTTTGGCAAACCACCGTCCAGAACGGCAACGTTCTCCTGCCCCATCAAGCGGAACAGCCACCAAACACGTGCGGCCGAAAACAGGCCGTGTGCATCATAGACAACCACCTGATGGCCATCACCAACACCCAAGGCCCGCATCCGCGACATGAATTTCTCAACCGGAGGCACCATATGCGGTAGATCTGACCGAAGATCGCTAATCTCATCGATATCGAAAAACCGCGCGTTTGGGATGTGACCAGCCTCAAATTCGCTGCGCCCATCACGCCCCTCAGAAGGCATGAACCAAGTCCCGTCCAGAATGCGCAGGTCGGGGTCTTTCAGGTGTTCGGCCAGCCAGCTGGTCGAAACAAGAGTTTTGGGGTCATCCTGTGCCATCGGGGTTCCCTTTTCAGATCAGGCCCTGACCTACAGCCAAGCCCCCCCAAGAGCAAGAGCAGGCCCCCATCAGAGGCCTGCAAATCCATCTTATTTGATGGGTTATTAGGTCAGTTATTTAATCAAAGCCTTTTTGATGATGCCAATCACCACCATCACAACACCGCCACCAACACCACCCGAGGCCAAACTGCCGATGATATCCATGACCATGCTGCCGCCTCCGGCTGCACCACCAGCACCAAGCATCGACAATATTTGACCACCCAAGCCACCGCCCAAAATACCGGCAAGCGAATTGCCCAGCGTTCCCAGATCATATTTTTTCAAAACACCACCGGCGACGTTACCGCCAATAGCACCGGCAATCAGGCTGATAATAAGTTCCATGCGTCAAGCTCCTACTATTCAGAGGGGCATAGACGATCTGATCTCGTCATTTCCCCGGGCATGTCATCAGCTTAGCAAGGGTTTGGCGCATCAGGTAAGGAAAAAATGCGGCCTTATTCCCCGTGACGCAACAAACGTTGCTTTTGACGACCCCAGTCGCGTTTTGCCTCGGTTGCACGTTTGTCAGTATTGGTTTTACCTTTGGCGATACCGATCTTCAGCTTGGCCAGACCTTTGTGATTGAAATACAGCACCAAGGGTACCAACGTCATACCTTTGCGCGACGTCGCCTGCCAAAGCTTTGCCAGCTCTTTGCGTGACACCAACAACTTGCGCCGACGTTTTTCTTCATGCGGGAACATTTTTGCCTGCTCATAAGGTGCGATGTACGAGTTGATCAGCCACAGCTCTCCATCATCAACCGTGGCATAGCTTTCGGCGATGTTTCCGCTATTTTCGCGCAGGGATTTCACCTCTGAACCCTGCAAGATCACCCCACATTCGATGTCATCCTCGATGGCATAGTCAAAGCGCGCACGCCGGTTCTCGGCGATGACCTTGTAGTTTGGGTTATCTTTTTGTTTGGCCATGCTCTCGCGTCCTGCAGCATCTGAAATTTATCAATCAGCAAAGCGCATAGATAGTCGGTGTTGCGGCCAAGGCCAAGGGGGCACTTGTCAGGATATAAAGCTGCGCTAAATCAGCAACCTTGGCGATCATCACAGCATGACGTATGACTGAATCAACGCACTGACAGGGGAACACGACCATGCAAATGACCGGCGAACGCATGATACAGGCACAGCGCAGCATCGTTTGGGCCGCACTGCTTAACCCTGATGTGCTAAAAGAATGTGTGCCGGGCACACAGGCGCTGACCGGAACCCCAGAGGATGGTTTTGAAGCCACGGTTCAACAAAAGGTTGGCCCGGTCAAAGCCACCTTTAAGGGCAATGTCAGCGTTTCGGACGTTATTGAACACGAATCTTTGACCCTGACCGGCGAAGGCAAAGGTGGCGCCGCCGGATTTGCCAAAGGCGCCGCTAAGGTCAGCCTTGAAGACACCGAAGACGGCACCCGTTTACTGTATGAAGTTGAGGCCAAGGTTGGTGGCAAGCTGGCCCAGTTGGGCAGCCGTATTGTTGATGGCTTTGCCAAAAAGATGGCCGATCAATTTTTTACCCGTCTAGAAGAGGTCATTGAAGGCCCCAAAGACGACGATCCCGAAGAAGAAGTGGAAAAGAAAAGCTGGCTCAAGCGATTGATCAGTTGATCCTGTGCGATAACGCAGGGCTAGCACCGCAATTTTTCACCATTTCCCCTTGCTGAAAACTCGCATAATGTCCCTCGACGAAATGGAGAGACACATGCCGCCTATCGTTGATGTCCAGAACCTGCAGAAAACCTATAATGATGGTTTTCAGGCCCTGAGGGGAATAAACCTTACGATCGAAGAAGGGGAAATTTTGGCCCTCCTCGGCCCTAATGGTGCGGGAAAAACGACTTTGATTTCTGCTCTGTGCGGCATCACCACACCGACCGGCGGCAGTGCCACGGTCGGGGGGCACGACATACAATCAGGATATCGCGAAACCCGGTCCATCATTGGGCTTGTGCCGCAGGAACTGGCACTGGAGCCGTTTGAAAAGGTGATGAACACCGTGCGGTTTTCGCGGGGCCTGTTTGGGAAAGGGCGTGATGACGCGCTGATTGAAAAGATTCTTCGTCAGCTGTCGCTTTGGGACAAACGCAATAACCGCATTCGCGAATTGTCCGGCGGCATGAAGCGCCGCGTTCTGATCGCAAAGGCGCTGGTGCATGAACCCCGCGTACTGTTCTTGGATGAACCGACCGCTGGCGTCGATGTCGAATTGCGCCGCGATATGTGGGAGGTGGTTGAGGATCTGAAATCCCAAGGTGTGACCATCATTTTAACCACACACTACATTGAAGAGGCCGAGGCCATCGCCGATCGGATCGCGGTGATCAGCAAAGGGGAAATTCTGCTGGTCGAAGAGAAAGACGCCTTGATGAAGCGTTTGGGGCGCAAGACCCTACGAATTGAACTAAGTGAACCTGTCACTTCTATTCCTGATACTCTGAAAGAATACGAACTCGAATTATGCGCTGAGGGTTTGAACCTGAGCTATCACTACGATACGCAGGGCGAACGCACGGGCATCACCCGGTTGTTATACACTCTGGCACAAGAGGGTCTGGCCCTGCGCGATATCCACACCAGTCAATCGAGCCTCGAAGAGATTTTTGTAGACTTGGTCAAGGAGGAAGCCGCATGAACTTTCATGCAGTATGGGCCATTTATGCCTATGAAATGAAAAGATTTTTCAGAACGCTGATGGAAAGCTTTCTATCACCTGTGATTTCCACGTCGCTCTATTTTGTCGTTTTTGGCGCCGCCATCGGCAGCCGCATCGCCGAAGTTGACGGTGTGTCTTACGGCGCCTTCATCGTGCCCGGCTTGATTATGCTCAGTGTAATGACCCAAGCGCTCAGCAACGCCTCTTTCGGGATCTATTTTCCCAAATTCATTGGTACCATCTTTGAGGTTCTGTCCGCCCCGGTAAACTTTCTTGAGATCGTTTTGGGCTATGTTGGCGCGGCTGCCACCAAAGCGCTATTTGTCGGGGTTGTTATCCTGCTCACCGCAACCTTCTTTGTCGATCTGGAAATAAAACACCCGATTGCAATGCTGGCCTTTCTGGTAATGATCTGCATCTCGTTTTCCCTATTTGGCTTCATTATTGGGATCTGGTCAGAGAATTTTCAGCAATTGCAACTGATCCCACTACTGGTCATCACACCGCTGGTTTTCCTCGGGGGGTCATTTTATTCAATTTCTATGCTTCCTAGCCTTTGGCAGAAAATCACCTTGTTCAATCCGATCATGTATTTGATTTCCGGCTTTCGCTGGTCGTTTTTCGGGGTGGCCGATGTACCGATTGGGCTTAGCCTGCTGGCCGTTACGATTTTTTCTGGCGTCTGTCTTGGCATCGTGTGGTTTATCTTCAAAACGGGATACCGCCTCAAAAGTTAAATCAGCCACAGCGTGACTTATTTGCCCACCAGAAGTAACTTTTTAGGCAATCCACACAGAACCTACCCCCTGCCGCCTTGTCTGAGGCCGCCGCGCATTCTACATCGGCGATATGAAGTTTTGGTTTCCCTTCAAAAAACGCCCGCCGCTGGTCGCGGTCATTCGTCTGTCCGGCACAATCGGTACAGGTGGCAAAGCCCTTAATGATGAAGGGATGGCCCCGCTGATTGAGAAGGCCTTCAAACGCAAAAAACCCTCAGCGATTGCTTTGGTGATTAATTCACCCGGCGGCTCTCCTGTACAATCGTCTCTGATCGCAGCCCGCATTCGCAGGCTGGCCAATGAGCATTCGATCCCTGTGCATGCCTTTGTAGAAGACGTTGCCGCCTCGGGTGGATATTGGCTGGCCACAGCTGCTGATCAGATCTGGGTAGACGAAAGCTCAGTTGTTGGTTCCATCGGGGTGATATCGTCTAGCTTTGGTGCGCATGTCTTCCTTGCCCGGCAAGGGATAGAGCGCCGCGTGCATACTTCGGTCAAATCGAAAAGCATGCTGGACCCGTTCCTGCCTGAAAAGAAAGAGGATGTTGAACGCCTCGAGGGTATCCTTGGCGATCTGCACATCAATTTCACCCGTCAAGTACGTGAGCGCCGCGGGACCAGATTGAACAGCAAACAAGACCTCTTTACCGGAGAGTTCTGGCTGGGCCGGCGCGCCATGGATCTGGGGTTGGTGGATGGCATTGCCCATCTGCACCCGAAGATGAAAGAAGTTTACGGCGATAAGGTGCGCTTTGCCCACTACGGCAAGAAACGCGGGTTGCTGCAACGTTTCGGTAGCACGATCATGCAAGACGCGATCACCACAATTGAGGAGCGCGCAGATTACGCGCGTTACGGGCTCTGATTTGGTCATAAAGATAGTCTTCCTGTTTTTGATCTTTATGGGTGTGCTGGCCATGTTTGGGCGGCTCAGGTTTCCCGGGCAGACGAAACTGGCATCAAAACGCTGTCCTGACTGCAAACGCTTTAAACTCGGAAAAGGCCCCTGCGCCTGCAAGAAAGGCGGGCGCAAATGACCCCTTGGTTGTTTACTGGTCTGGGTTTGCTCATTCTTCTGCTGGGTGGCGATGCACTTGTGAAAGGCGCAGTCAACCTCAGCCTGCGCATGGGTATTCCGGCGCTGATTGTCAGCCTGACAATTGTGGCCTTTGGGACATCCGCTCCTGAGTTGCTAATTTCTGTGAACGCCGTACTGGACAATAAGCCTGGCCTGGCCCTGGGGAATGTCGTTGGGTCAAACACTGCCAATATTCTGCTGGTCTTAGGTGTGCCGGCCTTACTGTCTGGCCTGCACACCAGTCAATGCGATACGCGCAAAAACTATGTGACCATGCTGGGGGCCACTTTACTATTCATCGGGCTGGCATTTCGTGGCGTGTTTGATTTCTTTGCCGCAATCGTTTTGCTGGCAGTTCTGGCTTATGTTTTGTGGGATGCCCTGCGCGAGGCCAGAAACCACCGTCGTAACTGTTCAGCCATCAGTGACAACGAAGAAGACGTCGAAGGTGCGGACCCTGATATGCCATGGTGGCAGATCAGCATGTTTTTGTTCTTGGGCTTACTCGGACTTCCACTGGGTGCTGATCTACTGGTGGACAATGCCTCAATCATTGCCCGCTCCTTTGGGATAAGCGATACCGTAATTGGACTGACGCTTGTTGCTCTTGGAACCTCTTTGCCTGAGCTGGCAACAACTGTGATGGCAGCCCTGCGCAAACAGGCCGACGTGGCGTTGGGCAATGTGATTGGCTCAAACATGTTCAATCTGCTGGCAATCATTGGGGTCACCTCTGTGATTGGCAATATCCCAGTGGCGCAGAGCTTTGTTCAGTTTGATCTTTGGGTCATGCTTGCGGCGTCTTTGATGCTGATTCCCTTCGTCTTTTTCAAACAAGATATCGGCCGAGCATGGGGCATTGCGCTGACTGGTCTTTATTTCGCTTACGTTGCTGTCGTCCTGAGCTGATAATACTGAGCCACAAACAGCGCGGATCAGATCAATCAGTATTTCAAAACCACCCTACCCTTTTGGGTAATCAACAGCGTCTGAAAATGCTGATATACAGCCGCCATTACGCACCACGTAAATCGCGAACCAAGCCCTGCTTGCCATTAATTTTTGTGGCAGCGGTAGAAAAGTTTTGCACTTTCTCAACTTCGTTCACACAAGCGTTACAAAAACTGCAATGTTTTCAGTATATTGCCATGGCTGTAATTTTTTTACATTTAATTTCAATGCTTTATATAAGTGCCTATTTTTTAGGCAAATAGCGGAAATCCGCAATAACCAACAAAAAACTCCGAATGCAGCAAACTTATCTCCAGACTTATCCACAACTTTCGTGGAAAGGTTTGCCCTTGCGAAGCCTCTTATAAGATTGCAGCCACCGCAGGGAATCGTATTGTGCTGCCATGCCTGAAAACACACCTGATACAGAAGCCCTGACTGGCCATCACCTTATTCAGTCCTATCTGAACACCCTTGATACGTCCCCAGGGGTTTATCGCATGCTCGATGGGCAGGCGCGTGTGTTATATGTGGGCAAGGCTCGCAATCTGCGCGCGCGGGTATCGAACTATGCGCGGATGACGGGCCATACCCATCGCATCGCACGTATGATCACCGAAACCGCCTCGATGATGTTTCTGACAACACGGACAGAGACCGAAGCGCTTTTACTTGAACAAAACCTGATCAAACAACTCAAGCCGCGCTACAACGTGCTGCTACGCGACGACAAAAGCTTTCCGCAGATTCTGGTGACCAAAACTCATGATTTCCCGATGATCAAAAAACATCGGGGGGCAAAACGTGAAAAAGGCACGTATTATGGCCCCTTCGCCAGCGCAGGGGCCGTCAACAGGACCTTGGCCCAATTGCAGCGAGCCTTTCAGCTTAGGAATTGCACAGACTCGACGTTCGAAAGCCGCACGCGCCCTTGCCTGCAGTATCAAATCAAGCGCTGCACTGCACCTTGTGTCGATTATATATCCAAGGCTGATTACATGGCGCAGGTGAACGATGCGGAACGCTATCTGTCTGGGCGATCAACTGAGATTCAGGAAAAACTAGCGGCCCAGATGCACGAAGCCTCAGACCAAATGGAGTTTGAGCGCGCCGCAGCCCTGCGCGACCGGATCAAGGCGCTGACACAGGTGCAGACATCGCAAGGCATCAACCCTCGCACCGTGAACGAGGCTGACCTGATCGCATTGCATATGGAAAAAGGTCAGGCTTGCGTACAGGTGTTTTTCATCCGCGCCGGGCAGAACTGGGGCAACCGAGACTTTTACCCACGGGTGATGTCCGACATTTCCGAGGCCGAAGTGATGGAAGCCTTTATAGGCCAGTTCTATGATAACAAAGAGCCGCCAAAGCAGCTGATCTTGTCACATGCGATTGAAAACAACGATCTCATGCAAGACGCCTTGAGCGAAAAACTTGGGCGCAAAGTAGAGATACTGCTGCCGCAACGCGGGGAAAAAGCAGAGCTGATCAATAACGCATTGCGCAACGCACGTGAGAGTCTGGCGCGGAAAATGTCCGAGGCGGCCACACAAGCCAAATTGCTCAATGGTCTTAAAGAAGCATTTGAGCTGCCCGCCCCACCGCAACGAATTGAAGTCTATGACAACAGTCACATCCAAGGAGCCCACGCTGTTGGTGCAATGATCGTTTCCGGACCAGACGGCTTCATGAAAAACCAATATCGCAAGTATAACATCAAAGGTGATGAGCTGACCCCCGGTGATGACTTTGGTATGATGAAAGAGGTCCTCAAACGCCGTTTCAAACGCCTCCTGAAAGAAGACGAAGATCGCAGCAAAGGCCTGTGGCCTGAATTATTGCTGATCGATGGAGGGGCCGGTCAGGTCAGTGCGGTGCGAGAAATCATGACAGATATGGGCGTGCAAGATGTCCCCATGGTTGGCGTTGCCAAAGGTGTCGACCGTGACCACGGCAAGGAAGAGTTCTACCGCACCGGAAAACGCCCTATGGCCCTGCGCCACAATGATCCGGTGCTTTACTTCATCCAGCGCCTGCGCGACGAGGCACACAGGTTTGCCATCGGCACCCATCGGGCGAAACGCGCCAAAACTGTTGGAGCCACGCCACTGGATGAAGTCCCCGGAGTAGGTGCCAGCCGCAAGCGCGCGCTATTGACCCATTTCGGATCAGCCAAAGCCGTCAGCCGAGCTCATCTGACAGACCTTCGGGCTGTCGAGGGAATATCCGATGCTCTGGCACAAAAGATCTATGATTACTTTCATGAAAAAGGATGAGCTCTCTATCCTTTCCCTTACATGTCAATGCGGGTAGAACTATGATATGACATGGAACATTCCTAATATACTGACCACAATACGCCTACTCGCTGCCCCCGGTGTAGCAGTGATGTTTTTATATTTTAACCGTCCCTATGCTGACTGGTTTGCTCTGGTTCTGTTCGTTAGTGCCGCCATAACCGACTGGTTCGATGGCTACCTCGCACGTGCGTGGAAACAAACCACCAAACTGGGTGCGATGCTCGATCCTATTGCTGACAAAGCTATGGTCGTGATCGCGTTAATGGTCATCGTTGGGTACTCTAGCATGTCGCCTTGGTTGGTTCTTCCCGCCACAGTGATCCTGTTTCGCGAGGTTTTTGTGTCAGGTTTGCGCGAATATCTTGGTGATACGGCGGGGACACTAAAGGTCACAAAGCTGGCCAAGTGGAAAACCACCACACAGATGATAGCAATTGCCGTACTGTTTGCTCAAGGCGTGTTTGAGCACTACTTCGGCATGTCCAGCTTTGGCATGGATGATGCATTAATCATCGACGTCCTTGCAGGCGCTGAAGAAGATGTGAATGGCCTTCGCTGGAAAGTAACTGGTATGGTCTGGGCGGGCTATGCTGGCCTGTGGCTGCTGTGGCTTGCAGCCGCGCTGACATTCATAACCGGGATCGATTATTTCAACAAAGCGACCCCTCATCTGAAGGATGGCGAATGATGGACGTACTCTATTTTGCCTGGGTGCGCGAACGGATCGGACACCCCAAAGATCGGATTGAAACCGCAGCTCAAACCGTGCGGGATCTGGTGAATGAGCTGAGCGCAAAGGAAGAGCGCTATGCCGTAGCGTTTTCCGACCTAAGCGCCCTGCGAGTTGCTGTCGATCAGGAGCTGACAGATTTTGATGCGCCCCTTTCAGGCGCACGCGAAGTCGCCTTTTTCCCCCCAATGACTGGCGGTTAAGCCATGGATATCCGGGTACAAGATGCGGCTTTTGATCTTGGAGAAGAGGTCAATCAATTCACAAACCGACAAAACGGTATGGGTGCGGTTGTAACCTTTACTGGAATTGTTCGCGACCTTTGCACCGGTGATCTGGATGTGATGGAAATTGAGCACTACCCCGGAATGACCGAAAAAGCGCTGGAAACGATCGCGCACGAAGCACTTGAGCGCTGGAACCTTGGCGATGTCTTGGTCATCCACCGCCATGGCCCCCTGAAGCCTGCAGATCACATCATGATGGTCGCCACCTCTTCCCCACACCGGGCCGATGCCTTTCAAGCAGCAGAATATCTGATGGATTTTCTGAAATCTCGCGCTCCATTTTGGAAAAAAGAAGTCACCGGAAAAAACGCCGATTGGGTAGCTGCCAAGGACGACGATGAACAGGCCCTCTCACGTTGGTAGTTTCCATACGACTGCAAGCTGTAGTTGGAACAAATATCCGGCTTGCAACTCTTCTGAACTGGCTGCACCGACGCGTATCAAGAAATATAAGATCGCCTCAATAGTTTCCCAATTCGCTCACAATCTCGCTCTAGAATTCCTTACTACTGCGAACATTCGTAAGCATTTTTACAGAATGGGTCATTCAAAATAAGAAGGCGACATCAACGATGGTAAAATCGTTTCTGGGTAAAATTCATGGCAAATTGGTTTTCAATCGCCGTGTCAGAGTACTAATTAGACGACTTGGCGCGCTGATTCCCAGCCAAAGTGAATTGCTAGATGTCGGTACCGGTGACGGTCAGATCGCAAAAGCCATTGGCGAGCAGCAAAACGATACACGTGTGCGCGGCATCGATATCATGCTACGTGAAACCACGCACATTCCTGTGGATGTCTTCGATGGAAAAGTCATCCCAGTTGAGAACAAGGGCGTCGATGTCGTTACTTTTGTAGATGTGCTCCATCACACAGATGATCCCAGCATTCTGATTCATGAGGCAAGCCGTACCTGTCGAAAGGCAGTAGTTATCAAAGACCATTTGAGCGAAAACTGGTTTGATCACTTAACTTTACGACTTATGGATTGGGCTGGAAACGCACCACATGGCGTAGTCTTACCCTATAACTACGCATCTCGGGCACAATGGTACAGCTGGTTCAAATCTGCAGGTCTCAAAATTGATGTTTTTCAGACCGATGTGAAGCTTTATCCTTTCCCTCTAAATCTTGTTTTTGGACGCAAGCTACACTTTGTCGCTCGTCTTAGTCCCGATGACTGAAAATAACGAGACGGCCAACGAGAAAGCTCATCCCGGCGGCAAGCACGACAGTCACCCCAATGACAAGCGTATCCATGCGGATGTCGTAGGTAACATATCGTGTCGTCACCAAAGAGACTAAACTGACGCTACCGATCTGCGTTGCCGCGTATAACAAGAATGCATTCTTGCGTAATGTTTTGGCCCTGAATGAAAAGTGTTTTTGCGCCAAAAATGCTGGGGGTATACAAAGCGAGAATAAAACAACATTTGTCCAAAATGGCGGTGCAATGGCCAAATTGATCACCATCGCAGACAAAACAGAAAACAAAGCGCTAAAACTCACTCCGACAAATGCGAAGCGCAATAAGGTGACACACTCTGCCTTCGCTTTTTCTGCTCGTATCATGGGTTTTCAACCTATGTGGAAACGACGAAAAATAGAAGGTAAATGTTAGCAGATCAAGACTGATCTCAATTTGGTAACGGGTCTCTTTTTCGGGAAAATTTCAAAAAATAGCTAACATTACATTGCTTGGCACCAAGGGTAGCGATGGACAGGCCTTGGTCAGGATTTAGCGGGCACCGGCACTCATTTTAATACACCCTTGATGGTATCATATACTTATAGCACGTCTAATAAGGTTAGAATTTGGAAGATCGCCTCCCATATTATATACATTGTATGATCGATTTCAGGTCCCGATTACTGACTGCAATCTCGCCCAGCCCAAAATATAACCCCGCCAAAATAAGACGGGGTTTGTCGAGTGTTTGAAATGGCCCCATCCCATAGGGGCCACTTAATTTTATGAATCGCAGGTCAGGAAACAGGTTGCTTGCGGGAACGACGTCCCAAAGCACCCAATCCGCCAATACCAGCCAATAGCATCCATGCAGCCGCTGGTAGCGGAACAGTTGTTACATCGACAGTCGTATTGAAGTTGTCGAATGCAATTCCGATATGGCGCGTACCGCCTGCTGTGGTGCCTACAATTTCAATCCGATCAAACAGACTTCCAAGATTGCTGAAACCAATACTATAGGCCAAGCGGTCTCCGGTTCCGGGATCCCCAGAATTGACGGCAATTGAACCAACTTCTAGCGCACCAAAGAATGCCTTGAAGGTAAATTCTTCTGTATTGGACCCAGTTCCATCAATATCGGCAACATCAAAGGACGCCGCAGAAACGGCTGTACCATATGAAATGCTCATTGCTGTTGTCGTTCCAAAGTCAGACGTCAGAAAGTAATCGCCAAAGACACCAACAGGTAGGGGGTTGTCATTGGGTACGAAACCATCTGCTGGACCACCAGTCTTTACCGCAAATAGTCCATTAGCGCTGGAAAAGGTCACGTCAGCGCCCGCATATGCTTCATCATTTCCTAGACTAACCGAGTTGCCGACATAGCCTTCGCTCTCAAAGTTCAATGTTGCAGCCGCAGCTGGAAGGGCAAGCATCGTCGCAACCCCAGCCAAAATAAAGGATCTTCTTATACTCATTATTCTTACTCCAAATGGTAACTTAATTATCGTCGAATTACGGCAACAACGCTTAGTCGCACCGGGTTTTATTCTTAAAAATATCGCAAATTCTCCAATAATTGTCAAATTAGCGTCCATAATATGTCTAAATTAAGGCGCGGGAATATACACACGAATAATCCACAGTCAACCCAAAGTTGCCAAATGAATATCATCACGATTGGATCTATAATACTTAAAATAGGTACCGGCTTCTCTACATAACAAGCCGATACCTGTGCCAATAATCATTTGTGAAACAAATGATTAGGCGATTCTTATGCAGGTAGTGATCCGTCCAGTACATAACGCAGGATTTCAACGACCTGCTGCGGTGTGCGGGCCATCGCCAAAGCAGCAGCATCGACCTCTTTGAGGGCGTGATCATGCTCTGGTGGTTGCAGAATGATCAGCGACTTGCCCAAAGCGCTGGCATATCCCGCATCAAAGGCCGCGTTCCATTGCTTATATTTGTCGCCAAAACGTACGACGACAACATCTGCATCAGCAATGCCTTTACGGGTTCGAATCGCATTGACCATCGCGCCCTTGTGGTCATGCCAGTACTTGTTGTCTTCGGCACCCAGAATATTCACACCACAATCATCACTAGCCGCGTGATCGGTGACAGGGGCAGAAAAACTCACATCGAGCCCCTTGGCCCCTTCGATGATCTGCTCGCGCCAATCAGTATGGATTTCACCGGAAAGATAGATTTTCATGTATGGCCCTCACTCGCGGCTCGTTAATGGCAGACCAACTCATCAACCTAGCGTTGAAAAATCTAGTGCGCCATGCTATGATCGAAGTATTCATTTCACATATTATATGAGAGTTCTATGAAAAAAATAATATTATCAATGGCTTTAGTCATAGGTCTTTCTGCTTGCAACCTCAACATTTTCGCTCCTCGTGTAGACCCTTCAATTGCTAAAGATTTGGACAAGTCAGTACAGTCACTAGTAGAGATCAGCGCATGCATTGAGCTGGGTGGTTGCGACGGAAAAAGCAATTTCAGCAAAGCTGAAAAAACCTATGTCACAGCACTTTCAAGCGCGCAAAATGCAAAACTGAAAGCCGAGCAGGTCAATTCGGACAATAAGAATGCACAGGAAGCAGCCGAGCTGTTTCAGGCCGAAGTCGCAGAATGTGAAACATCAATAAAACGCATGCACGACGCCCATAAGCAGTTCCCATCATTGCAGGGAGCCGGGCTTGTTCAACCAACCATCATTACGTGCTCGCTCGCAAGGGATGCCGCCAAAGCTTTGTAATTTAAGAGGACAAAATGCCAGAATTATCAGAACTTAAAACTTTTTCGGCCGATACAATAAAAGATCTTTCTTCCGCAATAAGAGGTGATCTTATTGAAATGTTTGATGAATGGTGGACGACCAACAGAACCTCTATGAAAGGTTATATTAAATCTCTTGCTCGTTCCGTCACTGAAACTCAACGGAATCTTGCCAGCGGAAAAATCAGCGACGAATTAGCTGATATTGCGCTCCAAGCGCAAAAAGCTGCACTACGGCAATTCGTGAGGCACACCAAATTGATGACACTGGTCTTATTGCAGCAGGTGGTAAACACGATATTCCGCCGAATTGGCTGGCTCATTTTCAACAAAACAGGTGTGAACTTCTTTCCTGAGTTGGTCAGCACATAACGCCAAATTATGACCGAGCCCTTCGGTCATAGGTTCTATGCACCAATTTTTGCAATTGGCTGCGTGTATCTATGACTCTGATGCTCTGTAAAATCACAAATATCAGCGTCGCGGTCAGAGTACGCGATTCATGAACACTTTGTTGTCCCTGGCTCCGGTTTTGCTCCAGCCCAGATGTTCATACAGACGAACATTGTCCGACATCGCCGCATGGGTCACCAAGGTAATGCTATGGCAATTCGCTGCTTTGCTCGCCGCAATCGCAGTGTCAATCAACCGCCCGCCAATCCCGCGCCCGCCGTACTCAGGGTGCACCGCAATGTTTGCCAATTTGGAAGACCCTTCTGAAATCATCAGGATCAGCCCGCCGACAATTTCCCCAGCATCATCAGCCACCCAGACATGATGGTCACGGATGTCTTCGGCAATACCTTCAGATACCGGTGGCAGATCGATCCCTTGCTGAGCGTAACCTACGTAGGCAAGATCAATACAGATCACGAGACCAACCGTATCGTCGGTCTCCGCCTTCCGTATGATGATGCCCAATCGATTACCCCCGCAGCACCCCGCCGGTGGCTTTGGCCACCTTTTCGATGATCTTGGCACTGACGGCTTCGATATCTTTGTCTTTCAGCGTCGCATCGGTTGGCTGCAAACGCACAGTGACGGCCAAAGACTTCTTGTCGTCACCCAACGCGCCTCCGATAAATTCGTCAAACACGCGCACATCATCGATCAGCGCCTTATCGGCACCAGCTGCGGCATTGACCAATGTCAGTGCATCAACACCGGCATCAACAACAAAGGCAAAGTCACGTTCAACTGCCTGTAGATCGCTGACCTTCAGCGCACCCCGATTGGCATTCGCATTACGAGGCAACGGAATTTCCGCAGGCCACAGGGTAAAACCAACAACAGGTCCTTTGACATTCATCTCTGCCAATACCTTGGGGTGTAATTCGCCAAAGACGCCCAGCACCTTTTTGGGACCCAGGCAGATCTTGCCATGACGCCCCGGATGCCACCAGGCGTCCGCGCCGCGCATGATTTGCACCTTAGTCGGCGCACCCAGCGCGGATAAAACCGCTTCGGCATCCGCCTTAGCATCATACAGATCAACCATTCGCGCAGAGCCATGCACATCTTTGGGCCCTGTACGCCCAACCAAAATACCGCTGACTTGCAAATGCTGCTCACCCGGCTCACCACCGTGGAACGCATGGCCCGCCTCAAACAGCGCCATGTCCATTACACCGCGCGCCTGATTGCGGGCTGCTGCCTGCAACAAACCTGGCAACAAAGCAGGGCGCATATGGCTCATCTCGCTGCTGATCGGGTTCGCCAACATGGTCGCGTCATCACCACCGCCAAACAACGTGGCACTGGCACGGTCGATAAAGCTGTAGGTGACACATTCATTATAACCCAGCGTCGCGGTAGTGCGACGGGCAATCTGCTCGCGCTTTTGCGCCACTGACAGGATCTGCTTGGGCACGCCCGCACTGGTACGCGGCATCGGCTTGCCGACCAACTTGGTCAGGGATGCAATGCGTGCCACCTCTTCAACCAAGTCCGCCTCGCCCTGAACATCCGGGCGCCAGCTTGGCACCTGCGCCAAGTTACCTTCCAACTTGAAACCAAGCGCTGTCAAAGTCTGGCGTTGCTCAGATTCCGGGATCTCCATACCGACCAGCGACTGCACCCGCGCAGGGTCCAGCTTGTAGGCGCGGCTGACATCAGGCACCTCACCGGCAACCACCAAATTGGACGCCTCGCCACCGCACAGATCCAAGATCATCTGTGTCGCCAGATCATGGCCTTCCATGTTGAACGCCGGGTCAACGCCCCGTTCAAACCGGTAGCGTGCATCGGAATTGATCTTCAACGCCCGGCCCGTGGTAGCAATCTGCACATGATCCCACAGTGCAGCCTCAAGGAAAACAGTTGTGGTCTCTTCGGTACACCCGGTGGCCTCGCCGCCCATGATGCCGCCAATGCTTTCAACACCTTCATCGTCCGAAATCACCACCTGACCGGCGCTAAAGGTGTAATCTTTCTCATCCAGCGCCTTTAGGGTTTCACCGCCCTGCGCGCGATGCACACGCAAATCACCTTTGACCTTGTCCACATCAAAGACGTGCAAAGGACGGTTGCGGTCATAGGTCAGGAAATTGGTGATATCGACCAGCGCCGAAATAGGCCGCAACCCAATCGCCTTGAGCCGCTGTTGTAGCCACTCGGGACTTGGTCCGTTTTTCACACCGCGGATCACACGACCGGCGAAAACAAAACAACCACCCTCACGGGTATCGTAATCAATAGTCACGTTGATCGGGCACGGGAATTGCCCTTCGATGTGAGCCGTTGGAGCCGGTCTCATTGTACCAATGCCACGCGCCGCCAGATCCAGCGCAATTCCCCGCACACCCAGCGCATCCGGGCGGTTCGGCGTAATGGCAATCTCGATCATTGTATCTACTTTGGCCGGGTCATTTTCCGCTAACCAGTCAATAAAGCGATCACCCACTTCGCCCGAAGGCAGTTCGATGATGCCGTCATGCTCCTCCGACAGTTCCATCTCGCGCTCGGAACACATCATGCCATAGCTCTCGATGCCACGGATCTTGCCCACGCCAATGGTGGTGTCGATACCCGGAACGTAAACGCCCGGCTTGGCAATCACTACGGTGATGCCTTCGCGTGCATTCGGCGCGCCACAAATGATTTGCGTCTCGCCGTCATCCGTTTGCACCTGACAGATCCGCAAACGGTCCGCATCCGGGTGTGGCTCGGCCTTGACCACTTTGCCAATGGTAAACTCTGACAACCGCGCTGCCGGGTTCGAAATCTCTTCGACCTCCAGCCCCAGATCAGTCAGGGTTTCGGCAATTTCGTCCACCGATGCGGTGGTCTCAAGGTGGTCTTTTAGCCAGGAAATCGTGAATTTCATCTGCGCGGGTCCGATGGTTATCTTGGGTTCCCTGCGCTTTAACGGATCTGGCCCTGCGGGGAAAGCCCGCATTGCATCATTTGTCGGCCCGCTCCGCCCTCAAGAGCGCCTGCAATCCCACCCGGTAATTGGGATACAGCAGCTGCACGCCCAACTCGTCCTTGATCCGATCGTTGCGCACGCGTTTTGATTCTGCATAGAAACTGCGCGCCATCGGGGTCATCTCGGCCTCTTCAAACCGCTCGGACAGAGGCAGGGGCAGGCCGAGCAACTCCGCCGCATAGCCAATCACATCCTCCGGCGGGGCTGGGTCATCATCACAGACATTATAGATACCCCCCGGATTGGGTTTGGTGATAGAGGCTGCCAAAATTTGCGCGATATCCTCAACATGGGTGCGGCTGAACACCTGATTGTCCTTGATGATCCGCCGCGCCGTGCCCGCACGTACCTTAGAAAAGGGCCCGCGCCCGGGGCCGTAAATCCCGGCCAGCCGGAAAATATGCAACGGCAAACCCTCAATCGCCTGCCATGCCGCCTCGGCCTCTACCCGCATTTGTCCCCGTTTGGTCGAGGGCGAGAGCGCGGTATCTTCATCAACCCAGCCGCCCTGATGATCGCCATAAACGCCGGTCGTCGACAGATATCCGGCCCATTCCAATTGCGGCGCCAAAGCCCGAATCTGACCCTCACAAGCACGCAACACCGGATCCCCATCCGCATCTGGCCCGGCAGACACCAGCAGATGCGTGGCCTCTGCAAATATCGGGGTTAAATCCGACCCCGGCCAAATCACAGCTTCAACACCTTCGGCCCGCAACGCCTCGGCCTTTTCTGCCTTGCGTGTCGTGCCAATCACCCGCCAGCCCTGCGGCAGCAACAGCCGCGCCAAAGCCTGCGCCGAATATCCGTGTCCAAATGAAAGAAGTGTCTTTGTCATGCCCCAAATATGCGTGGCGCATCCCAAAAGACAAGTATTTCATCTGACCAAAAATATCTCGGGGTGAATTGGCCAACGGCCAAGAGGGGCAGCGCCCCTTACCTCACAACGGCCGCGACGCCACCCAAGCATAGCCATTTTCACATAAAACATAGACCTCGCGCAGCCCGTGCGGCTTATCCGTCGGCGGTTGCAGAATATGTCCGCCCAAGCTTTCCGCCTTTACGGCCACCTCATCAGGATCACTTTCATAAAGCCGGAACTCCGCCCCTGCTCCCCGCGCTCCAGCCTCGGGCAACAATCCCAGCAACGGATTTGCACCATAGGTCTGATCACCGTGCAACTGCATCACCTGCCCCGCATAGGCCAAAATCGCGAAATCCCGGCTGACTTGATACGCGCTCATTCCAAACAACTCGGTCAGAAAAGCCACCTGTTTTTCCACATCCCGGACCAGAATGTTCAACCCCATTCCGCGCAGCGATGCGCCAAATTTATCCGCTTCAACCGTTTCAAAATCCATTAGCTCGTCCTTAAATCCCGGGCTTCAGCTTGATCACCACCGCCACCCATGTCAACGTAAAGACAAGAGCAGCGGCGCGGATATAATATGAAACAAATCAATCAGGCCCTTGGCATCCATTCCCCGACCAGCCCGGCCCCAAAAGAGTTCACCGACCCTAAGGCCGCTGTGGACCATCTGATCGCACTTTATGCTTCTGCTTCTGAGTTTCTCTGCTCTGCTTTTTCCAAGGCCCTGTCTGATGGTGCACCAACACAACGCATCCGCGCCTTTTATCCTGAGATCAGCATCACCACGACCAGCTATGCCCAGATCGACAGCCGCCTCAGCTTTGGCCACGTATCCGAGCCCGGCACCTATGCCACCACCATCACCCAACCCTATCTGTTTCGCTACTACCTCAAGCAGCAGCTCGGCCTTTTGATGCACAATCATAATGTCCCGGTTTGCATTCAGGTGTCCGAAACCCCGATCCCTGTGCATTTTGCTGTCGCCAATAACCCCGCCCTTGTTGTCCCGCACGAAGGCGCGGCCACATTCACCCTGCGAGACTATTTCGATGTGCCGGACCTGAGCACCACCAACGACGACATTGTCAACGGCACACGACAACCAGACGCAAACGGAACGGCACCGCTGGCTCCCTTTACCGCACAGCGTATCGATTACTCACTCGCCCGGCTCGCACATTATACTGCAACCAACCCCAAGCATTTCCAGAACCACGTTCTCTTTACCAACTACCAGTTCTATGTTTCCGAATTCGAGAGCTACGCCCGTCGCATGCTTGCTGATCCCAACAGTGGTTACACATCGTTTGTCAGTAGCGGCAACGTCGAAATCACACAGGCCGATGCTGACATAGCCACGCCGCAGCAGCTTCCACAAATGCCTAGCTATCACCTTAAAAAATCAGATGGCTCTGGCATCACACTGGTTAATATCGGCGTCGGCCCATCAAATGCCAAAACCGCCACAGATCATATCGCCGTCTTACGCCCTCATGCCTGGCTGATGGTGGGCCATTGCGCAGGGCTGCGCAATTCGCAACGCTTGGGCGATTTTGTCCTGGCTCACGCTTATCTGCGCGAGGATGCCGTGCTGGATGCAGATCTGCCCGCCTGGGTTCCGATCCCCGCGCTTGCCGAAATTCAGATTGCACTGGAACAGGCCGTCGCCTCAGAAACCCAACTTGAGGGCTTTGAGCTCAAGCGCGTGATGCGCACCGGCACGGTGGCCAGTTTCGACAATCGCAATTGGGAATTACGCGAACACACCGGCCCGGTTCAACGCCTCAGCCAATCACGCGCGATTGCATTGGATATGGAAAGCGCCACGATCGCTGCGAATGGCTTTCGGTTTCGTGTGCCGTATGGCACTTTGCTTTGTGTTAGTGATAAGCCCCTGCACGGAGAGCTCAAGCTGCCAGGCATGGCCAGTGATTTCTACAAATCACAAGTCGAACAGCATTTAATGATTGGGATTCGGGCTATGGAAAACCTGTCCAAAATGCCGCTTGAACGCATCCATAGTCGCAAATTACGTAGTTTTGACGAAACAGCGTTCCTATAACTAGGCGTAAATCAGCACAAAATGCACGAAAACCCCTTGCTTTTCGACACTATTCGTTGTGTTTGATTACTATATACAGTTAGATTGCGCCCATATAACCCTAATCGGGCAGTTATAAGGAGACCTTAAATGGCGAAACCAATGACCAAAACCCAGCTCGTAGCAGCTTTGGCTGAAGAACTGGACAGCGACAAGAAATCCGCGAGCGGCGCGCTGGATGCAATCATTTCCGTGATCACACGCGAAGTTTCCGGCGGCGGTGCCGTCACTCTGCCAGGTGTTGGCAAAATCTATTGCCGCGAGCGCCCAGAGCGCATGGTGCGCAACCCTGCCACTGGCGAGCAAATGAAAAAAGACGCAGACAAAGTGGTCAAAATGACCATCGCGAAAGCTCTGAAAGACAGCGTTAACGCCTGATCTTTCCGATCGAAAAGAATTCAAAAGGGTCGCCTTCGGGCGGCCCTTTTCAGTTGATGATCACGCTAGCGCGTGAATGTCTCGCCCGGCCTCAAGGCGATCACCGAATGCATCCCGGCGGAATCGCCCAACCCACAAGCTGCAATCATTGCGCGCGAAGCCATATTATCTGCTGCGACATGCTCTGTGACCGCAGTCCAGTTAAACCGCGCTGCACTCTCAATCAACGCCAGGGCATTGATCAGCTTCCCCAGACCACGCCCCCGACATGTCTCATCAACTGACACCATCCCCGCAAACACATGCCCCGCCAGCCGTCCCTGCGCGTGATACCGATCCGCGACAGAAGCGGTGGCCACTACCACCCCTTGGTGATCACGAATGCAACTGGTCAAAACCGGCACCGCCTCGGACCGCATATAATAGGCCGGATAGGGCGCGACACCGGTTTTCAAATTCAGATTCTGAACCTCAACAATCATCATATTTGGCGGCTCCACATGGTGCTCCACGCGCCACCCATCCGGCAACAGCACGTCGCGCTGCACGGTTTCACAGGCTTTCAGAACCCGGTCGCGTTCCCCCAGATAGGCCAGCCATTTTGGGGTCTCCCAGTCGGGGCCAAGATATTGCCGAATTTGCGCAACCATGTCGTCGGCCTGTACCACTGGAAACCCGATGATCCTGTATTGATCCGCAATCTCGCGCACGTGCTCCCAACCCGTCACTTCTGGGTTCAGAAAGTGCAGGGTTCTCCCGCCATTGCTTAGCTCGGGCGTATTTGCAATCACCGACTGCAAATTCCGCAAATGTTTTTGCAAGGCAACTGCCTGTTCCGTACCGATAAACTCTGCCATCACCGCGCTCTGCATTTGCTGAAATTGGGCCCACTTCCACTCTTGCACGTGCCGCGCATTTAGGAAACTGTCACGGCAACGCAAGGCAGGGGGCAGCCAGTGGATATTCGCGCATTACTCATGGGGCTGGCCTTTGCCGTGATGTGGTCCAGCGCCTTCACCTCGGCCCGCATCATTGTCGCCGCCGCACCACCCGTATCAGCATTAGCCTTGCGGTATCTGATCTCTGGCCTGATCGGCGTGCTGATCGCCCGCGCCATGGGTCAGACTTGGAAATTGACCCCGGCACAATGGCGCGCCACCATCATTTTCGGCATCTGCCAAAACGCGCTCTATCTTGGGCTCAATTTTGTCGCCATGCAAACGGTCGAAGCCTCACTGGCCGCCATCATCGCCTCGACCATGCCCTTGTTGGTGGGCCTCGCCAGCTGGATCTTTTTCAAGGAAAAAATCGGCAAAATGGGCATGTTTGGCCTGATCGCCGGTGTCGTTGGCGTGGCCATCATCATGGGCGCACGGCTTCAGGGTGGTGTTGATCTCTATGGCCTGAGCCTTTGTATCATTGGCGTGATCGCCCTCAGCTTTGCCACCATGATGGTGCGCGGGGCGACGGCGGGTGGAAACTTCATGATGATTGTTGGCCTGCAAATGCTGGCTGGCTGCGCTGTGCTTAGTGTTGTTGCGGTCACCACTGAAACTCTCGTGATCGACTGGAGCTGGCAGCTGATCGTCGCATTCGCCTACACCACCATTGTCCCTGGCCTGATGGCGACGCTGGTCTGGTTTTACCTAGTCAATCGCATCGGCGCCGTACGCGCAGCAACATTCCACTTTCTCAACCCTTTCCTTGGCGTCGCCATCGCAGCGGCAATTCTTGGCGAACAGCTGGGAATGCGTGAAATCATTGGGGTCGCCGTCATCACCGTCGGCATTTTGGCGGTGCAACTGTCCAAGCAAGACCGGCCAAGTTAGTCGCGGGCTTTACAAAATCCCGGCTCTCGTCTTTCCTGCGTCGGATGAAAAACAGGGCGAATACATGAGCATCAAATTCATTTCCCATGAGGAGGGAGAGGCCAATCTGGATTGGATTGGCCTGTGTGATGCGATAGAGGCCGGGCACAAATTGCCCAAGGCCGAGATTGACGACACCCTTCTCTATCGCGGGTCCGATACCTTGCTCAGCCGCTCTGCCTGGATTGATGGCATGGGTGTGGCAGTCAAATCGGCCACGGTTTTTGCCGACAATCCCAAAGCGGGCAAACCTCTGATCCATGGCACCGTCAGCCTATTTTCTGATACTGATGGGATCCCCGAAGCGTTCATCGACTTCCACCTTGTCACAAAATGGAAAACCGCCGGCGACAGCCTGCTCGCTGCGCGCAAGCTCGCCCGCAAAGACAGCCGGAACATACTGATCGTCGGGGCTGGCGAAGTGGCGGGCAACCTGTTTCAGGCCTACAGCGCGGGCTTCCCCGATGCGAATTTCACCATCTGGAACCGCACCCATGCAAATGCCGCAATTCTCGCCGCCGATTGCCCCGGCATGACTGTGGCCGATGATCTGGAAACCGCCGTCAAAGCCGCCGGCATCATCACCTCGGCCACAATGGTCACCGACCCGATCCTCAAAGGCGAGTGGTTCCAACCCGGTCAACATATTGACCTGATCGGTGCTTACCGCCCAGACATGCGCGAAGCTGACGATACCGCCCTGACCCGTAGCCGTGTCTTTGTCGACAGTTACGACACCACGGTTAACCACATCGGCGAGCTAAAAACACCGCTTGAAGCGGGAGTAATCCAGCGCAACGACTTACAAGGCGACTACTACGAGATGGACCAGTTCAAACGCACAAGCGACGATGAAATCACCCTGTTCAAAAACGGCGGCGGTGCCCATCTGGATCTGATGACCAGCCGTTACATCCTAGACGCTTGGCAGGCCGCACAATGATCTGGGGTCTGGTTCTTATCGCTGCCATCATCATCTGGCCTTTCGCCCGCGAGACCCTGCGCCCGCGTATGAACGAAAAACACCGCCAAGATGCCCCTGGTCAATTCACCAATCTCTCCCGTGGCACGGTGCACTATCAGTGGCTCGGCGCAGACAAAGGCCCAGTCCTTGTCTGCGTCCATGGGCTGACCACGCCATCTTTTGTCTTTGGGCCTATAGCCAAAGGGCTGGGAAAGCTGGGCTATCGCGTGTTGGTCTATGATCACTATGGCCGCGGATATTCCGACCGGCCCAAGGGCATCCAAACCAGTCATTTTTTCGCCGAAACCCTGCATGAGCTGCTCGCTGATCAGGGCATCGACACCCCATTTACACTGCTTGGCTACTCGATGGGCGGCGGCATCGTCACAGCCTTTTCCGCGCGTTTCCCCGAACGGATCAAACAGCTGATCCTGCTGGCGCCTATCGGTATGGGTCACGATCTGGGGCCGATTGTCAGAATGGCCAGCAACTACGAATACTTCGGCCGCTGGATGCTAACCGTGATGTATCCGCGCATGTTGCGCCGCGGGGCCGAGGCGGAACGTGGCCTGCAGGGTGACATCGAAGGTGTCGTCGATCTGCAGATTAACGAGATGAAATACAACGGCTTTGTCCCCGCCGTCCTCAATAGCCTGCGCGGCATCTGCGATGAGGATCGCGAGGAGGACCACAAGACCATGCACGCCGCCAACATCCCAGTGCTCGCCATCTGGGGAGAAACCGATGACATCATCCCCGTCTCTGGCGCTGAGATGCTGAGCGATTGGAACCCCGACGCATTGCACAAAATTATCGAAGGCGCTGATCACACGCTGGCCTATACCGCAACGCAAGCTGTGGTCGATGCGATCCCTAAGGCTGACTAAGCACTACGCACCTGCAACCGCTCTTCGCGCACCGGCAAATGTACAATCGCACTGAAGGCCCCAACCGCGACACCAATCCACCAGACAGCGGTGTAATCGCCATAAAGGTCATACATCCGCCCGCCCAGCCAGACCCCCATAAAGCTGCCCAATTGGTGCGAGAAAAAGATGATGCCAAACAGCGTGCCCATATAGCGCAACCCATAAATATGCGCGACCAACCCGCTGGTTAGCGGCACCGTTGCCAACCACAAAGACCCCATTCCAGCTGAAAACAGCAAAACTGTCATCGGGGTCATCGGGGTCATTATAAAGGCGATGCACACGATTGTCCTAAGCGTATAGATTCCCGCCAGCAGGTACTTCCTTTGATAGCGATTGCCCAACCATCCAGCGGCCAATGTCCCAATGATGTTCCCCAACCCAATGAGCGAAATCGCAATCGCCCCAAGCGCCGAGGTGGTGGTGATCCCGATCCCATGGAGCAGGCTACCCGCTAAAATTGGGCCGCAAACCTCGGTCACAAATGCGGGGAAATGCGCGGTGATAAAGCCAAGCTGATACCCACAGGAAAAGAACCCAATGAAAATTAGTGTATAAGATGGGTCGCGAAAGGCGCGTCGCAAAATCTGACCCAAACTTTCCTCAAGCTCGGCCTTGCTTGCGTCATTCGCAGGTGTCCGCATCATCGGCAGAACCAACAGCGTGGTTAGAATAACACCGGCAAAGCCGATGAACACCATCTGCCAGCTCATGATGCCCAGCAGATATTCCGCAATCGGTGGTCCAAAGATTTGCCCACCCGATCCCGCAGCAGTGACAATCGCCAACGACATCGACCGGTTCTCGTCTGAACTGGCGCGACCGACCACGGCCAGAATGACCCCAAGCCCGGTCCCAGCGATGCCGAAGCCAACGATGATCTCAAACATCTGATGGGCTTCGGGTGTGACGGCAAAAGACGACAACAATAAACCCAGCGCATAGGTAAACGCCCCAATCACGATGGCCTTGCGATCCCCGATCTTTTCAGCGATGGCACCAAAAATCGGCTGCCCAACCCCCCAGGCCAGATTCTGAATCGCGATGGCGAGCGAAAATTCTGACCGCAACCAGCCAAATTCTTCGGCAATCGGAATCTGAAACACACCAAAAGACGCCCGGATCGCAAATGAAATCAGGATGATAATACAACCCCCAAGCAGAACCGGGGTAAACAAAGCGGTGGTGGCGCGCATGATGGTGTTCCTTATCCGTGCACCATATCGGGCGGGCGCCGCAGGTCAATTCAGGCTTTTTGATCCATGTCATTCTATTTCCTGATGTCCCAAAAGAATTGTCAGACATATTCCTGCTTTTCTCAGCGCATATCGCAGGTTATGCCTTATGTATGGGTGTATTAACCAAAGCATATGAAGATCTTGTCGCCACGGGCGAGTTGACCCGTGACCCCGCGCAAGAGGCAACCCTGCCAGAATTTGACCGGATCGGCGAAGCATTAGCTGAACCTGTCAAAAAGGGCTGGTTTCGCAAAGCCCCTGAGGCGCCCAAAGGCCTTTACCTTTGGGGTGGTGTTGGGCGCGGAAAATCCATGTTGATGGATCTTTTTGTCGATGTCATCGAAGCCCCGGCCCGGCGCGTCCATTTCCATGCCTTCATGCAGGAAATCCACGTCGGCATGCACAAAGCCCGCGAACAAGGTGTTGAGGATGCGCTTGCCCCAGTGGCTGCCGAAGTTGCAAATTCAGTACGCCTGCTGGCCTTTGACGAGATGCAGATCACCGACATCACCGATGCGATGATCGTCGGACGGTTGTTCGAGGCGCTGTTTGCTGCTGGCGTCACCGTCATCACCACCTCAAATCGGGTGCCGGACGATCTTTACAAAGACGGCCTCAACCGCCAACTCTTTCTGCCTTTCATTGACCACATCAAGGATCGCTTGGTTGTCCACGAAATGGTCAGCCCCACGGATTACCGCCAGACAAAAATGGCCGGCAGCCCCAGCTATTTCACCCCCATTGATGAGGAAAGCCGCGCCGCCATTCGCGAAGTTTGGACCAGCCTCACAGGCGGCAAAGCCAAACCCCTCAAGCTGATCGTCAACAAACGCGAGGTCGAAATTCCCCGCTTTCACAACGGCGTCGCCCGCGCCAAATTTCACCGCCTCTGCGGTAAAATGCTGGGGCCCGCCGACTATCTGGCGTTGGCCGAAGCGGTGCGCGTCTTGATCATCGAAGAAATCCCTGAACTTGGCCGCAGCAACTTTAACGAGGCGAAGCGCTTTGTCACCCTGATCGACGCGCTTTATGAGGCCCGCGTCAAACTGATCTGCTCTGCCGCCGCCCGCCCCGAACTGCTTTATATCGAAGGCGAAGGCACTTTTGAATTTGAACGCACCGCCAGCCGGATCAGGGAAATGCAATCCGAAGACTGGGGGCAGTAAAGTGACCCACCCCGACAGATATGACTATATCATCGTCGGGGCCGGATCTGCGGGCTGCGTTCTTGCCAACAAACTCGGTGCTGACACCTCTAAATCCATTCTGGTGATAGAGGCCGGTCCCATGGACCGCGATCTGCTAATCCATATCCCTGCTGGCGTCTACAAGGCTTGGCGTGACCCAAAACTCAACTGGAATTACGTGACCGAGGCTGAAGCCGACCTGCATGATCGCCATGTTGACATGCCGCGCGGCAAGGTGGTTGGCGGATCATCCTCGATCAACTCCATGGTCTACATGCGTGGCCATCCTTTGGATTATGACGCATGGGCCGATCACTTCGGCCTGACCGATTGGCGCTATGAAAACTGCCTGCCCTATTTCCGTGCCGGGGAAACCTATGCCAAAGGCGGTGATACCTATCGCGGTGACAGTGGTCCTTTGGGCGTGCACCCCGGCGATTTTGAGAACCCGCTTTATGATGCCTTTTTGGAGGCGGGCGAACAGGCCGGACAAGGTCGCTCAGACGACCTGAATGGCTTCAACCCCGAAGGTGTCGCCCGGTTTGATGCCACCAAACGCCACGGCCGCCGCTGCAGTGCCGCCGTCGCCCACCTGCGCCCGGCCCTGAAACGCGGCAACGTCACCCTGATGACACGGACCATGGTCAAACGCCTTATCTTTGATGGTACTCGCACCACCGGCTTGATCTGTGACTTTGGCGGGAAAGAACTGCACCTGACAGCCGATCAAGAGGTGATCCTGTCTGGCGGCGCAATCAACACGCCGCAACTGCTGATGTTGTCGGGCATCGGCCCAGCCGATCACCTAATCGATCACGGGATCACCCCGCTGATCAACCTGCCCGTTGGCCAAAACCTGCAGGATCATGCCAGCATCATTCTGCAATACGAAAGCATGCAAAACTACCCGATTCACCGGGTCGACCGCCCTTGGAACAAGGCCCGAGCCGGCCTGCAATGGGTCTTTACCCGCAAAGGCATCGCCGCGTCGAACATATGGGAGGCGGGCGGCCTGATCCGGGGCAATGAAACGGTGCAGTACCCCAATATACAGTATCACTTTGGCCCAATTGGTTTCGAATACCAGAACGGCAACATTCAACTTCGACAAGCCTTTGCCATTCATGTTGACCAACTCCGCCCCCGCAGCCGGGGGCAAATCCGTCTCGCCTCGGCCAATCCATCCGATAAGCCTTTGATGACCTTCAACTACCTGCAAGACCCCTTTGATCTGCAGGAACTTGTCGAAGGCGTGCAAAAAACCCGCGAACTGGTTGCACAAAACGCCTTTGATGGGCTGCGCGGCAAAGAAATCGACCCCGGCCCCGAGGTGCAAACCACCATCGACATTGAAACCTGGATCCGCAATGCCACCGTCACCGATTTCCACCCCTGCGGCACCTGCCGGATGGGCCATGGTGAAGACAGCGTTGTCGATGATCAATTCCGGGTCAAAGGCACGCAAAATCTACGCGTGGTCGATGCCTCGGTCATGCCCCGCGTCATCAGCGCTAACTTGAATGCCCCCACCCAAATGATCGCCGCCCGCGCCGCTGATTACATCGCCGGCCGCCCACAGCTTGGCCCGATCAAAGCCCCCTTCGCGTTTCAAAACTAACGATAGGCCGACGGCGGCTGCCCAAACTGTGCCCGGTAAACCTTGGAAAAATGCGACGAGCTGGCAAACCCCGTCGCCAATGCAATCTCGGTCAATGAAAGCGGCGAATTTCGAAGCAAGTTTTGCGCCTTATCCAGACGCAACTCGCGATAATACCGCATGCAGGATTGGCTCATTTTGTCATGAAACAACCGATTAAGCTGCCGCGGGGATAACCCGGCCATCTGCGCCAATCGGTCAAGAGTTACGGGATCAGCAATATTAGCCTCCATCGCCTCAACCGCGTCCAGAATGGCAGGGCTGTTTGATCCGACACGCTCGACCAACCCAGCGCGCTGCGGTCCAGCCGAAGGGCGGATTTCGGTGTGCATGAACCAGTCGCTGACCCGGCGGGCAAATCCCGGCCCGTGATGCTGGGTGATCAACGCATGCATCAGATCCATTGGCGCGGTTCCCCCCGCACAGGTCAAACGATCGCGGTCAATCACATACAGTGTCCGTTCCAACAGAAGATAAGGCGAGATTTCTGCCAAAGCCTCAGCATGTTCCCAATGCACCGTCATCCGCCGCCCGCCCATCAAGCCGGCCTGCGCCAAAATGATCGGCCCACCAGACACGCCACCCAAAATCACCCCTTTGCGCGCCATTCGCGCAAGCCAAGTGGTTACCGCCTTATTGTCATAAGCCGTCGGATCCCCACCCGCGACGACAAACAGATAATCCAGCTCAATATCGTCACCGACATGCGCCTGTGGTATCACAACCGCCGCGCCAGAGCTTTGCTGTAAGGATACATCTTCACCGATATTCACGACATCATAAAGCGTCTGGCCCGCCAGCAAATTCGCCGCCCGCATCGGATCAGCCAGGCTGGCATAGGCCAGAATCGCGAATCCATCGATTGGCAGAATGCCAATGCGCCGTCTGTGGCTGGTTTTTTCCGTCTCAATGTCCATTTTAGACAAAATAAAGACCAACACAGAAAAGTCTAGCGCCCGCACCTGTGTCAATCTGACCAAAGGTTAATATAAGGGCGCATGCGCATGCGATATTCTGGCTTCAGGGTTCTCCGCGAAGGTTTGACCGGCAACAAAGGATGGAAGGCCGCATGGCGCGAGCCAAATCCAAAGCCGGAATATGATATCATCATCATCGGTGCTGGTGGGCACGGTCTGGCAACGGCCTACTATCTGGCCAAAGAGTTCGGCATGCGCAACATTGCCGTGTTGGACAAGGGCTGGTTAGGTTCGGGCAACATTGGCCGGAACACCACGATCATTCGCTCAAACTACATGATGCCCGACAACGAGCCGTTTTACGAATTCTCGATGAAACTGTGGGAAAACCTTGAGCAGGACACCAACTACAACTCGATGGTGTCGCAACGCTCAATCCTGAACTTATTTCATACCGACGGCCAACGCGACGCCTTCGTGCGCCGCGCGAACGCGATGTTCCTGGCCGGTGCCGATGCCGAATTGGCAGATGAGGCGCAGCTGCGTCGCGAACTGCCGTTCCTTGATTTCGACAATGCACGCTTCCCAATCAAAGGTGGCCTGTATCAGCGCCGTGGCGGCACAGCCCGGCACGATGCCGTGGCTTGGGGCTATGCCCGTGGTGCAGACAGCCGCGGCGTGGATATCATCCAAAACTGCGAAGTCACCGGAATTGATATCGACAACGGCAAGGTGCGTGGTGTCCAAACCTCGCGCGGTCCAATCCGGGCCAACAAGGTTGCAATGTGTGTCGCTGGATCTTCTGGTCGCGTCGCCGCGATGGCGGGCATGCGCCTACCGATTGAAAGCCATGTTTTGCAGGCTTTTGTTAGCGAAGGTCTGAAACCTGTCATTCCGGGCGTCATCACCTTTGGTGCCGGCCACTTCTACGTCAGCCAGTCTGACAAAGGTGGCTTGGTCTTTGGTGGCGATCTGGATGGCTACAACAGCTACGCTCAACGTGGCAACCTGCCCGTGGTCGAAGATGTCGTCGAAGGCGGCATGGCCGTGATGCCCATGATCGGCCGCGCCCGTCTGCTGCGCAGCTGGGGTGGTGTCATGGATATGTCGATGGATGGGTCACCCTTCATCGACAAAACCGAAACCGAAGGCCTCTACTTCAACGGCGGCTGGTGCTACGGCGGGTTCAAGGCAACCCCAGCATCGGGCTATTGCTACGCGCATTTGCTGGCCAAAGGTGAAGCACATCCAGTCGCAAATGGTTTCCGCCTAAACCGGTTCAAGAGCGGTCATATCATCGACGAAAAAGGCATGGGCAACCAGCCTAACCTGCATTGAGGGAGGACAAAGCATGATTATCAATCACCCACTTCTTGGCCCCCGCGATGCGGCCGAATTTATCTATCTGGGCGATGCCAGCCTGATCGACCGCCCCGACTGGCAGGCCGAAAACGCAGCTGAGCAGTTCTATGAATACGGCTACCTGCGCGACAACCCAGCGGGCCAGCACCAGGAACTGTGGTACCACGAACAGGGCGACCGGTCCTGGTTGGTGGTGACCCGCAATACATTGTCCCATGAAATTACCAAGGTGGAACTGGCCCGCGATGTGGCCCGTGAAAGAGGGCGCGACAAATGAGCCAGATCAACCGTGTCAAAGGCGGCCTGATTGACCGCGCACAACCGCTGAACTTTACCTTCAACGGAAAATCCATGCAGGGTTTTGCTGGTGATACACTGGCCTCGGCTCTGTTGGCCAATGGTCAGCGGTTGGTCGGCCGTTCATTCAAATATCACCGTCCACGCGGCATTTTCTCTGCCGGATCGGAAGAGCCAAACGCACTGGTGCAACTGCGCACTGGCGCACATCAAGAACCAAATACCCGCGCCACCATGGCCGAGCTGTTCAATGGCCTGAGCGCCACCAGCCAAAACCACCGTGGATCGCTGGAATATGACCTGATGGCGGCGACAGATTATGTCTCGCCCTTCTTATCAGCAGGTTTCTATTACAAGACCTTCATGTGGCCCAAGGCGTTCTGGGAAAAGTTCTACGAACCCATTATTCGTTCCTCAGCCGGTCTTGGCCGCCTGTCGATGGAAGAAGATCCTGACATCTACGACAAAGGCTTCCTGCATTGTGATCTGTTGGTCATAGGCGCTGGTCCCTCCGGGATTTCAGCCGCCCTTGCCGCCGCTCGCAGTGGCGCACGGGTGATCTTGGCGGACGAAGACTTTGCACCGGGCGGTCGCCTGAACGCAGAAACGTTGGAAATTGACGGCATGTCCGGGGCCAATTGGGCCACGCAAACGCTGGCCGAACTGGCCGCGATGGACAACGTCCAGATCATGACACGTACCACCATTTACGGCGCCTATGACCACGGCGTTTATGGCGCATTGGAACGCTGCACCGACCACTTGGCCGATTCTGGCGGTAAGCCCCGCCAAATCCTGTGGCGGATCTACTCCAAACGTGCCGTTCTGGCCGCTGGCTCAACCGAACGCCCAATTGCCTTTGGCAACAACGACCGCCCCGGCGTGATGCTGGCCGGTGCTGTACGGACCTACGTCAATCGTTATGGTGTGACACCCGGCCAACAGGTTGCCGTGTTCACCAACAACGACGATGGCTGGCGCACCGCTGCCGATCTGGCCGCCAAGGGCGTGAACGTCAACGCAATCATCGACAGCCGCGACAAGCCAGCGGTTTGCGATGTGCCTGGCGCTCGCCACATCCGCAACGCGGCCGTGATGGACACTGCCGGTCGTAAGGGCCTGAAACGGATCACCCTGACCGATGGACAGATGATCGATACCGATTGTCTGGCCGTATCTGGCGGATGGAACCCCAACGTGCACCTGACCTGCCACCAGCGTGGCCGCCCGACATGGCGCGACGACATCAGCGCCTTTGTGCCCGGTGAATCCTTACCGGTTGGCATGGCTGTTGCCGGTGCTGCAAACGGATCTCTGACACTGGGCGCTGCCCTATCTGAGGGCCGTGCAATCGCCAATGCACAGATCAAAGAACTAGGCTTCACCGCATCACGCAAAGCCGCACCAAAGGCCGAAGACGAGCCGTTTGAATGTTCACCAATGTGGCACGTTGGCGAAAGCACCAAACGCGCGTGGTTGGACCTGCAAAACGACGTCACCGTCAAAGATGTGAAACTATCCCACCGCGAGGGCTATCGCTCGGTCGAGCTGCTCAAGCGTTACACCACATTGGGCATGGCCACGGATCAAGGCAAAACCGCCAACATCCCTGCGCTGGCCGTCATGGCAGAATGCACTGGCAAAACCATCCCGGAAACCGGCACTACGATCTTCCGCCCCCCTTACACGCCAATCCCCCTTGGCGCACTTGGTGGTCGGGCCCGTGGTCACGACTTCCGCCCAACCCGCCTGACGCCCAGCCACGAATGGGCCAAGGCCAATGGCGCCAGCTTTGTCACGGTTGGCAACTGGATGCGGGCCGAATGGTACACCCGTCCGGGCGAAAAAGGCTGGCGCGACAGCGTTGATCGCGAATCCAAGAACACACGGACCAATGTGGGCATCTGTGATGTGACCACGCTGGGCAAAATCGATGTTCAGGGTAAAGATGCGGCTGAGTTCCTCAACAAAGTTTACTCAAACGCCTTTGCAAAACTGGCTGTTGGCAAGGTTCGCTATGGCCTAATGCTGCGCGAAGATGGCATTTGTTATGACGACGGCACCACCGCACGCATGGCAGATGATCACTTTGTGATGACCACCACCACCGCCAACGCGGTGATCGTGTTCCGCCGTCTCGAATTCGCCCGCCAGTGTCTGTGGCCCAACATGGATGTGCACCTGATCTCAACCACTGACGGTTGGGCACAGTTTGCTGTCGCCGGCCCAAAATGCCGCGACCTTCTGCGCAAGGTCGTTGATGAGGGTACAGACCTGTCAAACGAAGGTTTCCCCTTCATGGGCTGTGCCGAAATCACGGTTTGCGGCGGCACCCCCGCACGTCTGTTCCGGATCTCCTTCTCGGGTGAACTGGCCTTTGAAATCGCCGTGCCTGCGCGATTTGGCAACTCTATGATGGAAGTGCTGAACAAAGCGGGCGAGGAATTCGGCGTCGCCCCTTACGGCACCGAAGCCCTTGGTGTGATGCGGATCGAAAAAGGTCACGTCACCGCGAACGAGCTGACCGGCCAAACCACCGCCAACAACATCGGCCTTGGTATGATGGTCAGCCAAAAGAAAGAGTGCATCGGCAACGTGCTGTCACAACGGCCCGAACTGCTCCGCGACGATGCGGTCAAACTGATGGGCTTCCGCCCGGTTGATCGCAGTCTGGATGTGATTGCCGGCTCGCATTTCATCACCAAAGGGGATGAGGCGAACATGGAGAACGACCAAGGCTGGATGACCTCAACCGCATGGTCGCCCAATCTGGGCCATTCCATCGGCCTTGGCTTCATCAAACGCGGGCATGAACGCAAAGGCGAAATTGTCCGTGCCGTAAGCCCTGTACATGGCACCGAAATGGAAGTCGAAATCGTCTCGGCCCACTTTATTGACCCAGAGGGAGAACGTCTCCGTGGCTGATTATACACTGACCGCAACCCCGCCTTTGGCCGGGTATAATAAAACCTTCGGGAATGTCTCGCTGACCTCTCCGGCAGATCTCGCGCTGGTCTCCATCGCCCTGCCTTTGGGGGCAGAGGCCAAAGCACTGAAAGCGATCAAAACCGCCTATGGCGCGGACCTGCCCGAACCCGGCAAAACCGCGCTCAGCAAAGACGGCAACGCCCGTCTGGTGCGTCTTGGGGCCGATCAGGCGCTGGTGGTCTTTACCCACGCCACACCCGATGCCAACCCGGTGGTTCAGGCCAAGCTGAAAGGCACGGCCTATACCACGGATCAGACCGACGTTTGGACAGGTCTGGAAGTGTCTGGCGCAACCAGCCGCGAGGCCCTGCAACGCATCTGCCCGATCGACATTCACCCAGCGGCCTTTGCTGAAGGCGACTGCGCCCGCACCGCGATGGAGCATCTGGGCGTGCTGATCATCCGCACAGGCGATGACACCTACCTGCTGCTTTCAGCCAGCTCCTCGGCCAAGTCGTTCCTGCACGCCGTGGAAACCTCAGCCCAGAATATCATGTAAAGCCTTATGCCCGGTAAACGCCGGGCATAATCCACCCTCAGTCGGTTAAAATACTGCTGACTTTCAACGCCCGCTGCGCGTTGCCATCGACCTTCAACTTGCCCGACATATAGGCCATCACCGGGTTCTGATCGCCCGACAGAATGGCTTTGAACACCTTGTCACTGGCCATCAAAGTCACGTCCGCCTCTTCATCGCCCGCGCGCGCACCGTTTTCATCCAACATCAGACTGCCCTCATCCGTAATGGTCAGCTTCGCCGTGCCCTTGATCACGCCCCGCACTTTGGCATCCAATTCCGCAATATACTGCGCCACAACGTCACTCATCTCTCTTGGCCTTCCGCAAATCTCACTTACGCCAGAAGATGCGACCAGAGCGCCCCAACCACAATCGAAACCCTACGTTATTTGTTCAGGTGACAATTCGATCCCCTCATTTTCCGCACGTAACCTTACGTATCCTCGCATTACACCCTCTCTGAAACTAAACCTCCCGGATCCATGTCCAACCACCAAATTTGAGTGGTTGTTTTCACGTAGACGTAGCAATCTTTGATTTAAGTTGGTGCGAGTCATCACCTTTGGTTTTTCATCTTTGCGAAAGTGACGTTGTGCAGTGATCCGCCTATAAGATGCTTCAATATCATCGAGTTTGCGGCGCGTTTCAGTTCTATCCGCCAACGCCCACAACGCTTCTTCATATTCGTTTTGCAATTTCGTTTTCTCTGTTGCCATTGAATACTTGCTGCGAAGATATGGTTCCGTTTTTTGTAGAGCCTCAGTCAGAGCAATTTCGAAGTGACGGCGCTCGCAAATGGAAACCGTTTTTTCATCATCCAACATCGCATATATTAAGCACTCACCTATCAAATGGACGAAGTGCGGGAAACCATCGCTAATAATCCCTATTCTCTTCAAAATTCCAGAGCCAATTGAGATACCAAGTGGCTCCGTCGCACTGTTAATAATTTGCCACAGCTTGTCGTGACTTAATTTATCCATTTCAACGGTTTCAAACGTTCGGCCAGTCGAACCGTGTTCACCCAAAACCTCTTCGACATTCATACCAATTCCGCAGAATATCAGTCGTAAATCATCAATCTGTGTGCCAACATTTTTCAGAAGCTCTGCGAATGCCGTTTTTTCAGTGTGCTGAATACGATCGAACTCATCGATCACTATAATTATTTGGCCAGTTCGTTTTTGACGCACAAATTGCAGTATATCGTAGGCTTCTGCTGTCGAGGTGGGTGCAGGTATATTCGTAACCTCGCCACCTTTGAAATTTAGATTCAGGTTACCAAGACCTGCGACCCCAACGCCTCCACCTATTGTTGGACCAGAGGAACTTAGTCGTTTACTTACATCAATTACACTGTTTCCAATGCGCTGAATAACTTCACCAAACGTAGTGTTTTGCCCACAATCCACATATACGAAGTTATCATCATGTGGTGCCAATAGCTGTCCGGCAGTAATAGCCAATGAAGTCTTTCCCACTCCTCGCTCCCCATGAATAAACACATGGCGTTTGGGAGAATTGAGTGCTCTTCTTATTTTTTTGAGGAATTTGTCTCGTCCTATTAGTCTTTCCGGATCTCGGATTTCAGCGGAAGGTGACAAGTGTTTTTGAATGATTTCTTCGACTTTTTTCTCATCGAAATCTAAAATAGCCATTTAGCCCTCGTTATCAACATAATGTCTAATATGCTCTTCTCACCGCAGCGCTTCAATACTCGAGATTGTAAAACTCGAAACTAAATCAACTAACTTGAATCTCATGTAAAGTGCCACGAAACCTCACCCAATCGCCACCGCGTTGGGGCGCGTTGGCGATGCGCGGCGGGCTTTGCCCGCTGTTTCGCGCAGGGATCAGATCAATGCAGAATACACATGTGTTTCCCTCTGTCAGATATGCCTTTTTGATCCGACGCTCTCCCGCGACCGTATAAGTTCAATAATGGGAGGAAACAGATGACCAATAGTGACGATATGAAAACCACATGGAATTTGGTGATGGATGAGACCAAAAGCCCGCTGAAAAACTATTCTTTGCCCACGGCCCACATGCTCATGCAAATGCTGGCATGGATGTGGAGCGCCATTTTCTCGCTGTCGATAGGCAGCTATCTCGCGTTCGGTGTTAGCGCGGTGGGGCACGCGCTTTTTGTCGGCGGCCTTTTCATTACGATCATGGTGTTTCAAAAGGCCGAGCTAAACTCATCTGACCAATGACACGCGATAGGCATGAGCCACTGTTTCGCGCAAGGGTTCAGATCCGAAAGGTTCTCACACCGAACGCGCTGTCAGCTTGCTGACAATCATCCGGAACGGGATCAGCGCCAGCATGGCCAGTGACAGCTTCACCATCCAGTCCGCCAGCGCTAGTGAGATCCACAGCGGCACCATCGGCCCCACGCCTAGCAGCGGCAGCACCTCATTCGCCCATGACACATCATTTGCTGGCTCGATAAAGCTCAGGCTAGCGGAAAAGGCGATGCTAAAAAACAAGACCGTATCGAGTGTTGACCCCACCAGCGTCGACACCAGCGGCGCCCGCCACCATCTACCCGCGCGCAGACGGTCAAAGATTGCCACATCCATCAACTGCGCGCACAGAAACGCCAGCCCGGACCCGATGGCAATCCGTACCGTCACCAGCGGGCCAAATTCGCCGACAATCTGCGTCCCGATCAGCGAACAGATCACCCCAACCACAAAACCCACAACAATCACCTGCCGCGCCGGGCCGGGGCCGTAGACCCGGTTCATCACATCCGTCACCAGAAACGCCAGCGGATAGGTCAGCGCCCCCCATGTCAGCCACTGCCCCAAGAGATGCTGAACAAGGATGTTCGAGGCCACCACAACGGCGGCCATAGCCAAAATTCCAGGAAGGTGGGTGCGCGTCATATCTTGCGTCTCTCAGATTTGGGTCAGAGGGGGCATTTCCCCTCAAAAGCAGTCGCACCCAATATTCAGGACCGCACCAAAAATCAAGCCCCGCGCGATGGTCCGATTTGTGTACATAACCCGCGTACAGGCTGTACAGGTTGTACACAAATAAGCCCGCCATAAAGGCGGGCACTGTCCGGCGGGTTGCCCCGTGCTCTCCGGACAGGCAGTTAGATTGGCCCTGCTGAGCATCAGACAGGACCAATCAGGAGGTTATTATGCAGCGTCGTCTTCGTAGTCCGACATAGGTGGGCAGGTGCAGATCAGGTGACGGTCGCCATAAGCGTTGTCGACCCGGTTGACCGGCGCCCAATACTTGTCAACACCCAACGAGCCGGGAGGGAAACAAGCCTGCTCGCGGGTGTATGGACGATCCCATTCACCAACCAGATCGCGCACGGTGTGCGGTGCATTTTTGAGCGGATTGTTCTCCGCGTCAATTTTACCGTCGATCACATCTTGCGCCTCGGCCCGGATGGACAACATCGCATCACAGAAGCGATCCAATTCATCCCGCGGCTCGGATTCTGTCGGCTCGACCATCAGTGTACCAGCCACTGGCCAAGACATTGTTGGTGCGTGAAAACCACTATCTACCAAGCGTTTAGCCACATCGTCGACCGAGATATGACCCTCTTCATCCAATGGCCGGGTGTCGAGAATACACTCGTGCGCCACACGGCCGGTTTCGGACGTGTAGAGGATTGGATAGGCATCTTTCAGGCGCGCCGCGATGTAGTTGGCGTTCAGGATCGCCACCTTGGTCGCCTGCGTCAGACCGGCACCACCCATCAGCAGGATATAGGCCCAGCTGACCGGCAGAATCGAAGGTGATCCAAACGGAGCCGCCGAAACCGGACCGACCGCTGTGCCATACTCTGGGTGACCTGGCAGGTGTTCCTCAAGGTGCGCTTTGACACCAATCGGACCCATGCCGGGGCCGCCCCCACCGTGCGGAATGCAGAAGGTCTTGTGCAGGTTAAGGTGGCTGACGTCGCCGCCAATCTTACCCGGCTGCGCCAGACCGACCATGGCGTTCATATTCGCCCCATCGATATAAACCTGACCACCGTGATCATGAGTGATCTGGCAAACCTCTTGAACAGTTTCCTCAAACACTCCGTGTGTTGACGGGTAGGTGATCATGCAGGCTGCAAGATCACTTGAGTGTTTCTCAGCCTTGGCCCGGAAGTCAGCGACATCAATGTTGCCTTTGTCATCCGAGTTTACTGGAACAACCTTATATCCAACCATTTGTGCCGAAGCGGGATTGGTTCCGTGAGCGGAAGTGGGGATCAAGCAGATGTTGCGGTGCCCTTCGCCACGCGATGCGTGATAGCTGCGAATGGTCAACAGGCCTGCATACTCGCCCTGCGCACCCGAGTTCGGCTGCTGGCTGATCGCATCATAACCGGTGATCTGACACAGCTTGTCGTTCAGATCGTCGATCATCTGATGATAACCCTGCGCCTGATCTTCAGGAACGAAGGGGTGCATGTCGCCAAATTCGGGCCAAGTAACCGGGATCATCTCAATCGTGGCGTTCAGCTTCATTGTGCACGATCCCAGCGGGATCATCGCACGGTCAAGCGCCAGATCACGGTCAGCCAGACGACGCATGTAGCGAGTGATTTCTGCCTCGGCCCGGTTCTTGTGGAAGATCGGGTGAGTCAAATACTCGCTTTCACGCAGTGCATAGTCAGGCAGACGGTAGTGACGGTTCTTTTTGCTGTCATCTTTCTGCTCGATACCAAAGGCCGCCCAGACCGCCTCGATGGTTTCAGGGCGGGTTTGTTCGTCCAGCGAGATACCGACCTTGTCATCGCCCACTTTGCGCAGGTTAATCCCACGTGCAACAGCCGCTTCCATGACAACCTTTTGCAGGTGACCAACTTCGACCGTGATCGTGTCAAAGAACACTTCTGGTTCTACTTTGAAGCCGTTTTGTTCCAACGTGTCTGCCAAACGCGAGGTTTTTCGGTGCACCGACTGGGCAATTGCTTTGATGCCGTCAGGACCGTGATAAACCGCATACATCGACGCGATCACCGCCAGCAGTGCCTGAGCTGTACAAACGTTAGAGTTGGCTTTTTCGCGGCGGATGTGCTGCTCGCGAGTTTGCAGCGACAGACGGTAGGCTTTGTTGCCGTGGCTGTCGATGGATACACCGATGATCCGGCCCGGCATGGAACGCTTGAGTTTATCTGATGTGGCCATATAGGCAGCGTGTGGGCCACCGTACCCCATCGGAACGCCGAAACGTTGGGTGGAGCCGATTGCAATGTCGGCACCCATTTCACCGGGTGACTTCAGCAATGCCAGCGACAGGATGTCTGCGGCAACAATTGCGATGCCCTTGTTTTCATGCAGCGCGGTAATTTCTTTTGTGAAATCACGCACATGGCCGTGGGTGCCAGGATACTGGAAGATCGCGCCAAAGACAGCTTCAGCCACCAGCTCATCAGGATCTGCAACCACAACATCAACGCCCAGAGGTTCGGCCCTGGTTTTGATCACTGCGATGGTTTGGGGGTGGCAGTTTTTATCGACAAAGAAAGCCGCGTTGTTCGCTTTGGAACGTCCGCCGCGTTTTGCCATGGTCATAGCTTCGGCTGCAGCCGTGGCTTCGTCGAGAAGCGATGCGTTGGCAATATCCAGCCCTGTCAGATCGCTGACCATGGTTTGGAAGTTCAACAGCGCCTCAAGGCGCCCTTGAGAAATTTCAGGCTGGTACGGCGTATAGGCCGTGTACCATGCCGGGTTTTCAAGAATGTTGCGCAGGATCGGCGCTGGCGTTGTGGTGCCATGATAACCCTGACCGATCAGCGAGGTCAGAACCTTGTTCTTTTTCGCGATCTTTTTCATGTGGAACAACGCATCGCGTTCTGTCATCGCCGGGCCCCAATCAAGTGGCTCTTTCTGGCGAATCGAAGGCGGAACAGTTGCGTCAATCAGTTCATCAAGCGTTTTAAAGCCGATCACCTGCAGCATGTCAGCCATCTCTTGAATAGAGGGGCCGATGTGGCGGCGATTGGCAAAGTCGTAGGCTTCGTAGTCAGTGAGTTTAAAGGCCATGTGCGCGGTCCTTGGTCAAAGCGTTGTCCCTGCCGGAGCAGATCCGGCAGGGTTTTAATATCAACCGATCAGGGCTTTGTAGCCGTCTGCATCCATCAGGTCTTCAAGCTGCGAGGAATCGCTCAGCTTGACTTTGTAGATCCACGAGTCACCTTCTGGGCTCTCATTGAGGGCGCCAGGGTTGTCAGCCAGCGCTTCGTTGGCTTCAACGATTTCACCATCCAGAGGGGCATAAATCTCGGAAGCGGCTTTGACGGATTCGATCACGCCGATGTCGTCACCTTTTTCGAACTCGTCGCCAGCTTCTTTCATCTCGACAAATACTACGTCACCAAGCTGGTCAGCCGCGTGCTGAGTAATTCCGATGGTGGCAGTGTCGCCTTCAACGATGATCCATTCGTGATCTTCTGAATAATAAGTGCTCATATCTTAGTCTCCAACTTAGCGTTTGTAGTTTTGCTGAACGAAGGGCAGCGCGACAATCTCGGCTACCTGAGGTTTTCCACGGATGATCAGGTTAACCTTTTCACCCGGCTCGCCGTGACCGGCAGATACGTATCCCATTGCAATTGGGCCTTCAAAAGTTGGACCAAATCCACCGGATGTGATTTGACCAATATTGTTGCCTTCGGTGCACTGGATTTCAACGCCCTGACGCGCAGGGGCGCGGCCTTCGGGTTTGATGCCAACCAGTTTACGGGCTGCGCCATTGGCGATCTCACCTTGGATGCGCTCGGCACCTGGGAAGCCGCCCTCTTCCTTGCGGCGTTTCTGGATCGCCCAGTTCAACGAGGCTTCAATCGGGCTGGTCGACTGGTCGATGTCATTACCATAAAGGCAAAGCCCAGCTTCGAGGCGTAGACTGTCGCGTGCACCAAGGCCGGCTGGTTCACAATCGTCATGCGCAAGGAATGCGCGAGACACTTCGATGGCTTTGTCGTCGGGGATCGAAATCTCATAGCCATCTTCACCGGTATAACCCAGACGTGAGATGCGGCATTCTACACCAGTGATGTCGGCCACAATGGTTTCCATAAATTTCATATCTCGGGCCGCTGGGCACAATGCGCCAACGACATCTTCGGCCTTTGGTCCTTGGACGGCAACCAGTGCACGATCAAAGATTTCGGTGACTTCTACACCATCGAGGTTGGCTTTCATGTGTGGAATGTCTTGATGACGCAGGGCCGCGTTCACAACAACAAAGAAGTGATCCCCCGCGTTCGAGACGATCAGATCGTCCATAATGCCACCTTCGGCATTGGTGAAGAAACCATAGCGCGCTTTACCCTCTTTGAGAGTGGCATAAGCCTGTGGGCAAAGCCCTTCGAGCTTTTCGCCAACGTTTTCACCACGTAGGATCACCTGACCCATGTGGCTGACGTCAAACAGCGCGGCCTTTTCACGGCAATGTTTGTGCTCTCCCATGATCCCCATGGGGTATTGGACAGGCATCTCCCATCCGGCGAAATCAACGATCTTACCACCAAGCTCGACATGCAAGTCATAGAGCGGGGTACGTTTGGGCGCGTCAGTCATGACAGATGCCTTTCTTAACGTTTCTAATACTCAGCTCGGAACCGCTTTGGCTTAAGACTGCGCGAAACCGCATTCTTTGCAAGGTTTGGTTTACCGGGCGTTTACTTTTGTCGCCCTCACTCAGCAGGAGGACTCCGTCGGTTGTGGTCAGGTGCCCGGAGACCGGGCACCTGGATTATTTTAGGACTCTTCTTTCTTAGCCCAAGCAGAGTGATCCAGATCCAGATCAGGGAACTGGTTTGGATCGAATACAGGACGCTCAACACCAGACTTCAGCTGCTGATCGAAATCGCGCAACACGCGACGCAGGATCGGGAACAGCATCATCAAGGCCAGCAGGTTGACCAGTGCCAATACACCCATCATCGGATCTGAGAAGAAGAACACAGCTGTCGCATTTGGTGCAGCGGCACCAAGGAAGACGATAGCCATAAGCGCCAGCTTGAACCCGAACAGGGCTGACGGGGCCGGTGTCATGAACGACAGCGCGTTTTCACCCAGATAGTAGTTGTAGATGATCGAGCTGAAAGCAAACAGCAGAACAGCTAAGGTCAGGAAGTGTGCAGTGATACCACCCAGGTGATCTACCAGAGCGTTCTGTGTCAGAACAACACCGTCAACATCTGCACCTGGCTGATAAACATCACTCATCAGAATGACGAAAGCAGTACAGCTACAAATAATGATCGTGTCGATGAAGACTGAAAACGATTGCGTGATACCTTGGCTGATCGGGTGACGAACATCCGCCGCAGCCGCAACGTTTGGTGCAGAACCAAGGCCGGCTTCGTTCGAGAACAGACCGCGACGCAGACCTTGCGCAATCGCGGCACCCATACCACCGCCGACAGCTTCTTCGAAACCAAGTGCGTTGGAAACGATCATCATGAAAATACCAGGGATTTGACCGATATTCATCACGATGACGATCAAGGCCATTGCAATATAGATAAGCGCCATGACTGGAACAACAACATCACACGCTTTGGCGATACGCTGGATACCACCAAATACGATGAAGCCTGTACCAATTGTCAGAACAGCACCAGTGATATAGCGGCTGAGACCCCAGGCGTTTTCAGCAGCACCAGCCACTGTATTGCCTTGGAATGCCGGGAAACCGATACCAAAAGCGGCGATCAGGCAGATCGCATAAAGCAGTGCCAGCCATTTATAGTCAGCGCCAAGGCCGTGCATGATCATGCGTGCAGGGCCACCGCGGTAGGAACCATCATCCTGACGACGCTTGTAAACCTGCGCCAGCGTACATTCCACCAGGCTGGTGGCCATACCGACAATTGCAATCATCCACATCCAGAACACGGCACCGGGGCCGCCCAGTGTGATGGCTACGGCGACACCCGCGATGTTACCACCACCAACACGGCCACCGATCGATACAAACAGCGCCTGACGGGCTGTAATCGTATTCGGATCATCTGACTGGTTGTCGCCTTTCAGCACCCGGAACATCCGCTTGAAGTAGCGGAATTGGACGAAACCGGTTCCGATCGTGAGAAACAAACCGAAGATGACCAGAAACGGGATCAATGCCCATCCCCATGTCAGGTCACCGATGACACCAAATATGCTTTCAAGAAAACCCATTTTTAGACCTCCGATTGCTGTGTGCAAAGCGATGCAGATGCATCACGCTGAAGACAGGATTCTTTCCTGCCTAGCCGGTCGATCTGTCGACCTGTAGTAAACAACGCTTCCATGGTTTCCCTCCCATTGCGTTAAGTTTATGCCCCCGCAGCCAATGCCTTTTGGCGTGCGACTTTGAGGGCGGCAAAATCTTCGTCCGCATGGAACGAAGAACGTGTCAGCGGAGTGGCCGACACGCCTAGAAACCCTTTGGAGCGTGCGATACGTTCCAACTGGGCAAATTCTTCGGGTGACCAGAACCGGTCAATCGGATGATGTTTCGGGGTTGGTTGCAAGTATTGCCCAACAGTCAGGAAATCCACATTGGCGGCGCGCAGATCATCCATGACCTGCCGGATATCATTCAGAGTTTCACCCATCCCGACCATCAATCCCGACTTTGTAAACATCTGAGGATTAGCACTTTTTGCATCATCCAGCAAACGCAGCGAATTATAGTACCGCGCACCAGGACGCACCGTGAGGTAGAGATGGGGCACAGTTTCCAAATTATGGTTGAATACATCCGGCCCAGAATCAAACACTATTTTTGCCGCATCACCTTTGCCCAAAAAGTCAGGCGTCAGGACTTCGACCGTTGTTTCTGGATTCTGGTGACGCACGGCGCGAATGGTCTGGGCAATATGTTCTGCCCCACCATCCGCCAGATCATCACGGTCCACAGACGTAATAACTACATGGCGCAGGCCCAGCTTTTTAACCGCTGACGCAACCCGTCCTGGCTCAAACGCATCCAATGCATCCGGGCGCCCGGTCATGACATTACAAAAGGCACAGCCGCGGGTACAGACCTCTCCCATGATCATCATGGTTGCGTGGCGTTTGGACCAACATTCACCGATGTTTGGGCAGGCCGCCTCTTCGCAAACGGTTGTCAGGTTGTGATCCCGCATCAGGCGCCGGGTCGCATAATACTCAGGGCTTTCAACCTTTTTCTTACGGATCCACACAGGCTTTCGCGGAATGGCGCTATCGGCCTTTTTGGCCTTTTCCGGGTGACGCGGGCGCAACTGCACAGTCATCACGATTCCCCCTTGTGTGGGGCTGATTGCACCGTTGTTGGTTTTTTTGTCTCTGACAGAAGAAAAAAGCGTGTTGAAGCATATCCTTCAAGCTCGCCTTTAAGTGCGGCAAGGCCATTTTTGATCATCTTCCCCTCCCGAAGTAAAAACCCTCAAAACGTCACATTTAGCTCTAAAAGCGAATTCTTGTTCCCTATAGGAAACTTTTCTCCATTAATCAACATAATTTAAATTAAAGGGATTTTGACTGCTGAGTCCCCTGATGCTAAAATGAATAAACCAAAGGAGAATCCCCAAAATGGAGCCCATTCAGACCGAAGAAGTCGTCATAGCCGCTGAGGCAATGGAGGCTCCGGACGGAGAAATCCTTGGGAAAATGATTCGTGATGCCCGCAAAGAAATGGGCCTAACACTCGAAGAAACCGCCAAGGCCGCCGCCATCGGGCGTTCGACCCTGTCAAAGATCGAAAACAACCAAACCAAACCCAGTTTTGAGATCATCCGCCGCTTGATGCAGACGCTGGAGTTGCGAACACCACAGCTGTTTGTGCAGTCTTCTCAAACCGGCATCTCGGGTCGGCGCGATTACACCAAAAAAGACAAGGGTGAACATCAGGTCACCCGCACCTATGATCATGAGCTGCTGTGTACCGACCTGACCAGTAAGCGCATGCTGCCCTATATCAGTGCGATCAAAGCCCGTGACGTGACCGAGTTCGACAGCTGGGTTCGACACAGTGGCGAAGAATTTATGTATGTCATCAGTGGTGAGCTCACCCTTTACACAGAGCACTATCGCCCCTTGCCGATGCAAGCCGGAGATTCGGTGTATTACGACAGCAGCATGGGCCATGGCTGTGTCTCAACCAGTGAAGAAGACGCCAAAGTGCTCTGGGTATCATTGGAGCTGTAGATCACCAAACTAAGATGAAGTTTGTGCTTACTACAATTTTGCTTATGCGCGACAAAGCCGCCGTTGCAACTTGTACAGTCCCAGCCTAGCTTTGAAAAACCCGTTGCCTAAATGGCAGGCGTCAAATGAAACACCAAGAAACAACGTTTGATGAGGTACTTACCATGCTCGACAGATGTTCTTGGAAACACAAGGTATACTTGTCTGACCCGCAGCATCTAAATCTGGAGGCTTAATGTATAATAGTCGACAGTGATGCAGCAAAGCTTGGAAGTGATGACGTTACATCGCTAATAGCTGAACAACTGGAAGTGCGGGAATTTCCTTCCGTTCAAGACATTATGATGGTGAGAAACTATTTGAGCAATCTGGGTATCAAGCCTGATAAGCACAAAGAAGTATTTGCATCTAGATTTTACTTCGAACGAGATGCATACCCAAGCAGGTCGAATATAGACGAGCACTATTGAGCCCAATTTATCAATTCTGCTTTGGGCTCAAATCCGCCAATTATCAATTGGTACGCACCGGTTATTCAGTTGATTTCACTGCGGGGGCACGTTTGATTTCTTAAACAAAAACAAGGGCCTAAGCCCTTGTTTCTTATCATTCAACTGCCAGTTAATATTAGGCTGCTTTGCCCAAGACACGTGCAATGGTTTCACCAATCACGGCAGGGTTTTCGGCTACGGTTACGCCCGCAGCGGACAGGATTTCAACCTTTTCACTGGCGCTTTCGCCAAAGGCTGAGATGATCGCGCCCGCATGACCCATGGTCCGGCCTTTTGGTGCGGTCAGGCCCGCGACATACGCCACCACCGGTTTGGTGATGTGGTTCCGAATGTAATCCGCTGCCTCCGCCTCTTGTGGGCCACCAATTTCACCAATCAAGCAGATGACATCTGTGTCGTCATCTGCTTCAAAACGCGCAAGAATGTCCTTGAAGGATGAGCCATTGATCGGATCACCGCCAATGCCAACACTAGTGGAAATACCGATGCCGCGCTCTTTGAGTTGCGCCGCAGCCTCATACCCCAATGTGCCAGAGCGGCCGACGATCCCGACGTTGCCCGGCAGGTAGATATGGCCCGGCATGATACCCAAAAGCGCCTTGCCTGGGCTGATCGTGCCCGCGCAGTTTGGTCCGGTCAGCACCATGCGGCGGTCTTTTGTGTAACGCATCATATAGCGTTTCACGCGAATCATGTCCTGCGCCGGGATACCATCGGTGATACACACGCAATACCGGATACCGGCATCGGCAGCTTCCATGATCGAATCTGCGGCAAACGGGGGGGGAACAAACACCAGCGACGCTTCGGCATTGGTCGCTTCGACCGCTTCTTTGACCGTGTCAAATACCGGCACGCCTTCGACCACTTCACCGCCTTTGCCGGGAACAACGCCACCGACAACATTGGTGCCATACTCGATCATGTCTTTGGTGTGGAACCGGGCCATCTTTCCGGTGATCCCCTGAACGATGACAGGTGTGTCTTTATCCAGTAAAATGCTCATGTCGACGCCCTCACAGTTGTCGCTTGTGTCAGATCATTTTGCCATGCGCCCACGGCGCGTTCGGCAGCTTCCATCAAGGTTGTGGCCCGAATGATCGGCAAGCCGGATTTTGCAAGGATCTTTTGACCTTCTTCAACATTGGTCCCAGCAAGGCGTACAATCACAGGCACGTCAACCTGGACCTCTTTCAGCGCCTGAACGACCCCTTCGGCAACCCAATCACAGCGGTTGATGCCTGCAAAGATGTTCACCAGAACGGCCTGAACACTGGTGTCCGACATCACAAGACGAAAGGCTTTTGCCACACGTTCAGGCGTGGCACCGCCACCAATATCAAGGAAGTTCGCAGGTTCACCGCCGGCCAGTTTGATGGTGTCCATCGTGGCCATCGCAAGGCCCGCACCATTCACTATACAGCCGATATTGCCCTCAAGTCCGACATAAGACAGACCACGATCCGCCGCGCGGCTTTCGCGTGGGTCTTCTTGGCTTTTGTCACGCAATTCAGCAATTGCAGAGTGACGGAACAGCGCATTGTCGTCGAACGACATCTTGGCATCAAGCGCCAGAATGCGATTGTCACCAGTCACCACCATCGGGTTAATTTCAACCATGGTGGCATCCAACTCGGTGAAGGCACGGTAGCAGCCCCGCAATGTCCGTACCATCTGTTGTGTCAAAGCAGACTCCAATCCCAGTGCAAAAGCGATCTCTCGCGCCTGAAATTCTTGCAAACCAACAGCGGGTTCCACAGTGGAACGTACGATAGAATCTGGCCGCTCTTCCGAGATTTCCTCAATCTCCATGCCGCCTTCAGAGCTAGCAACGATCATGATACGCTGGCTGCTACGATCCAGCACGAAACCAAGGTAGATCTCACGATCAATCTGCACCGCGCTCTCAACATAAACGCGGTAAATGCCTTTGCCTTCAGGGCCCGTTTGGTGGGTCACCAAACGACGACCAAACATCTCCTCACAAGCCTCTTGGATTTCCGTTTCGGAATCGCAGAGTTTGACGCCGCCCGCCTTACCGCGACCACCCGCATGGACCTGCGCTTTGACGATCCATTTTTCACCCCCCAGTTCGCGGGCACGATAAGCAGCTTGTTCCGGGCTATATGCCAATGCACCCGGAGGCACGGCAACGCCAAAATTCGAAAGAATTTCTTTGGCTTGGTATTCGTGAATATCCATCTAAGCCTCCTGTTTATGCGGCCTGCACTTGGGCATAATGACCCTTGAGCAATGTATCGATTTCAGACTGGTCAACATTTGCACCCATCCGGCGTAGGGCATCTGCGAAACGGTTTACAATTTCAGTGATCGCAACCGGCGTCAGCTGATTAAGGATCCCGATGCGTACTTGTACTGGCGCGGACAAGGTTGGCCAGATGCCGAAACCTTCAGCGCGGCAGGCTTGAACCAGTTCCATTTCGCGACCGGCAAAGGCCTCGGGCAGATTGAAGACCACAAGGCTGGTCATATTCGAGGTGACATTGCACCCCATGGCGATGACCGCTTCGCGCAGGGCCTTTTCGTGCTTGGTGTAGGACGCAGCGCGCTGACTCAGCCCTTCTTCCAATGTCAGACGCAGAGATTCATGGAACGCAGCAACCGCATAACCCGAATGGGTTCGGTGATAGCCACCCTTTTCGACATCCTGACCATCGACAATGCCCCAGTGGCGCGCTTCAAAGATCGGATTGTGCACATAGGTGTAGGCGCCATTTGCGCGCAGAGTTTCGATATAGCGGTCAGTCAGACTGATTGGCGCATAAGTCAGCGGCAGGCAGCAGATGCCTTTTTGGGGGCAGGACGCCCAGCCAGCAACACCGGGGAAATCGTCGATTGAAAAATCTTCGACACCCAAAGATGACACCGCATCAATCAGGCCCATTACGTCATGGCGTTCGCAGGCATCCGAGAACCCACGCAGATCATTAATCCGGCCTGAACCCGTTTCCCAATGCGCCATGAAGGCCCATTTTGGTTTATGTTCGGACAGGGCCGCCTCGACGATTTCAGCGGTGACAGAGCTGCCATGCGGCACTTCGATAACGGTCACGCTGGCGGCCTGAGGATTCAACGAATCGGCTGCCAACTCTTCGCGAGTCGAGGCTTTGATGCGCAATGTCAGCGCGTCGATGCCTGAGAAAGTCCCGTTCGAGAACGCGACAACTTTGTCGCCGGGCATGACTGCGCTGAACATTGAATCCAATGCGCTCCAACCTGTGCCGGCAACGCCGAAGGTGTATGTGTTTTGGGTGCCCCAAATCGACCGTAGCATCAGTTTGCTTTCGACCATGCCGCGCAGAACGTCGCCCTGCATGTGGTCCGCCACACCGGCAGAGGCGAAAGCCGCCAGAACACGGGGGTCGGTGTTGCCGGGCCCAGGTCCGGCTGCCAAAGTTTCGGGAATTTCTAACCGTGGAAAGATGTGTGCGTTCATGGCTCAGGTGTCCTGATCGGTTTTGTGTTATTATTGCTCTGCCCAGAAAACGCAGCCTTGAGAAAATTCACAACATTCGTTAATCCTGCTTTTGGGTATCTATTTAGGTAGTAAAGAACCTAGCCATTCGGGTAAGTATCCCATGGTATTCCGTTCTACACCCAACTCTTTTGGGTGGTTTATTCCAATTACAGGTTTAAAAACATATGCTTAACGAAACAATCCCTCCGATCGACGTAATGCTGGCCGACGGCAACACGCTAGTTTTGTCCGCGATGTCTGAAATTTTCGAAGATGATCCGCGATTCTCTCTGGTCGCGACATCTGCCACCGCCGAAGGATTTCTCGGCACTGCGATGCGGATTCCAATTCAGGTCGGTGTGATCGATTGGCAATTGCCAGCCTTAGGCGGCGCACGCCTGATCGAAGTTCTGCGTGAACAACCCAAGCCACCACGGCTGGTGGTCTACGGCGACGGTACTGGTGATCTACCGCGTCAGGCCATGTCAGTCGGGGCGGCTGGTTTTGTTTCTCGTTCCAGCCCAACAAAAACGCTTTTGGACACCTGCGCCGAAGTCGCGGCAGGCAAAATGGTATTCCCGTTTGTCGATGTACGAGAGTTGAAAAATGACCCCCTGCACAGCCTGTCGCGAAAGGAGCGTCAGATGCTGGAGGAACTGTCGAAAGGGCTGACCAATCGGGAGCTCTCAAAGGAGCTCGGGATTTCGACGAACACTGTCAAATTTCACCTCTCCAATCTGTATGAAAAACTCTCGGTCAGAAATCGCGCTCAGGCGATTGCCTACTTCTACTCGCAGCGGGCTGGCAGCGGAGATCCGAGAGGGTAATTTTCTTTCCATGAGGCAGAATGTCGCGCAATAAAATGTCTTGACTTTGCGTCAGTTCCGCCATTTTTCTCGTCCTCATGTGAACTGAATCGCCCCAAAGGAGCACCGCCAAAATGAGTTTCCACACCATCGAACAGGCCCCTGGTCGCCTGAATCGCAGCGAACTTGCGATTCCCGGAAGTCAGCCGCAAATGTTTGAAAAAGCAGCAAAATCTGATGTTGACGTGATCTTTCTTGATCTAGAAGATGCCGTTGCCCCCGATGAAAAAGAGCAGGCCCGCAAGAACATCATTCAGGCCTTGAACGATATCGACTGGGGTAACAAATCCATGTCGGTGCGAATCAATGGCCTTGATACGCATTACATGTACCGTGATGTGGTCGATGTTGTTGAGCAAGCCGGTGAACGTCTTGACCTGATCATGATCCCAAAGGTCGGCACAGCCGCCGATGTTTATGCCGTCGACATGATGGTAACACAGATCGAAGATGCCAAAGGTTACACCAAACGGATCGGTTTTGAGCACATCATCGAGACCGCTTTGGGCATGCAAAATGTCACCGAAATTGCCGGCGCTTCCAAGCGGAATGAAAGCCTTCATTTTGGTGTTGCTGACTACGCCGCAAGCACCCGCGCACGGACCACAATTATCGGCGGTGTGAACCCCGATTATTCGGTCCTGACAGACCCTGCCGAAGACGGCAGCCGCGAGGTCCATTGGGGTGACATGTGGCACTATGCTCTGGCTCGTATGGTGGTTGCCGCACGCGCCAATGGCCTGCGCCCAATCGATGGCCCATTCGGTGATTTCCAAGATGCTGATGGCTACCGCGCCGCCGCCAAGCGAGCCGCTGTTTTGGGCTGCGAAGGCAAGTGGGCCATTCACCCAAGCCAGATCGCATTGGCCAACGAAGTGATGAGCCCATCAGAGGCGGAAATCACCAAAGCCCAACGCATTCTGGAAGCGATGGCCGAAGCAGAGGCTGCTGGTAAAGGCGCGGTGTCGCTTGATGGTCGCCTGATTGACTATGCTTCAATCCGTCAAGCCGAGGTTTTGGTTGAAAAAGCCAAGCAGATCAGCGGCGCATAAGCCCCCCGCACCTGATAAAATCGCAACACCGCCCATTTTGGGCGGTGTTTTTTTGCGCAAACCACCCCTCATATATTTACTATCAGGAAAATTAGTGTGTAAAATTGAATACCTCTTGAGAGTTACACACTTTTAAAAACCTAAAAATAAGAGCAATTCATGCCATCACCCGTTATACAACCCGTATTACAACAAGATCCACATTCCCTTAGGGAAAATCGCGAGAATGTATTGGAAATCGCGATTGGAAGGCAAATTCGCGCTTATCGAAAACAAATGAACATGACCGTTTCTGAAGTGTCCAAACTGACAGGTTTGTCGATCGGTATGGTGTCCAAAATCGAAAACGGCAACACTTCGCCGTCCCTGACAACACTGCAGACTCTGGCGAATGCACTTTCCGTTCCACTGACATCCTTCTTTCGCCAATACGAGGAACAGCGCGCCTGTGTGCACACCAAAGATGGCGAAGGCGTGGAGGTCGAAGGTACTGGAACGCGGGCCGGCCATCAGTACAAATTGCTCGGGCATGTTGGCTCGAACGACAGTGGCGTCATTGTTGAGCCTTACTTAATTTCGTTGACTAGTGAATCCGACACGTTTCAAACCTTCCAACACAGCGGAATCGAGACAATTTACATGCTGGAAGGCGCAGTAACCTATCGTCACGGCGACGAATTGTTTGAATTGCGGGCGGGTGATACGCTGTTTTTCGATTCCGATGCGCCGCATGGCCCGGAAGAGCTGCTTGAGCTACCGATCCGCTATTTGGCGATCATCAGCTATCCTCAGAACAAGTAAACCACATGTATTGGAGCGCACCGTGATCACTTGTTACGAGAAGTACGAGCAGTATCGCTTGAAGAGCCCTATGGATGAGGGTTGCATCCGGCGCTATGATCGTCAATTTCTTCGCCCACTCTCGGTGTAAAGCACCAATTAAAATGGCCGCCCGAAGGCGGCCAAACTTCTTATTTCTGCAATGCGGGCTCGGTGCCCTTATCTGGCCAAACACCCGGACTTGTCGGTAGACCATCATCAAATTGGCTCAAGTAGTCCAACATCATAGGGCGATTGTCGATAAACCCTTTGTAGGTCGCCAGCTCCTCCGGTAGGTCGCGGATCACCCGGTGCAGGCGCCGCCCCCATTTGGGTGTGCTGACAATATCCTGAAACGCAATCAGATAGCAGCGGATCGGAAAGACCAGCGCGTTAGACCGCGGCAAGCGGAAGAATGTCTGCAGCTCTACCCGCAGGTGCTGTTTGGACCCAAGGTTTTCAGGCGTCAGCTCAGTTTTCTGGATGCCCCACTTATGATAGTTTTCTGGGCTTGTATCGAGCAACGGATTAACCGTCATGGTCCAATTCAATCGCCGCGCAGGTGCACCCTGCTGAACGTTCAGCAAAAACTTAAGCGCGCGCTTGAATATCCCCATCTCATTCGCTTTCGGCACAGGCGCGTGCCATTCGAAAAAGTTCATTCCGATGTCAAAATCAAGCGACCAGTCTGCCTGCGTTGTGATCATGCCCGCGTCCATCCACAGCATGTCATCGCGCTGGTCAAGAACGGCAAAATCGCCTTGCGCCTGCCGGGTGATATACTCCATCGGGCCGTAAGGTAGCGTGGTTTCATCCATGAAGGTAAAGGTATCATCAATGCCCATCGGCTTATTGATCCAGCGCCATGAATTGCCATCACGGTGCAGTTCAAACAGATCCGGGTAATCCTCGGACTTTGAGACCATGATCAACTCAAGCAGATCCCAGCCGGCTAATGTCATATGCGGCAGCGACTGACACCGAAGTGGATCTTGATCCAAAACCAATGCGCGGTCTCGCATCTCCGAGACATAATGCTCATCCACATCAAAGCGCATCTCGTAGACCGACCCTTCGGGGCCGCCACGGTGTTGCTCCATATTCACTGAATACATGTAGCTGTCTTCATGAAAAGGAAACGGAAAACGCTCGATCGCCCGGTCCGAATTCTTGAACGAATAATCGTCGCGGAAGGTCTCGTTATTAAACTGAATTGTCATCTTGTTCCCCTATCGGTCCAGAACCAGCGATTTGCCGACAAAACGGCTAACGCAGGGCATGATTTTCTTACCACTGGCATGCTCTTCGGGCTCCAGCCAGTGATCGCGGTGGATAAACTCTCCATCAGATTCAACCACATCGGTTTCGCACTGACCACACGCCCCACCACGGCACAAGAACGGTGCTTCGACGCCCGATCTTTCAATCGCTTCCAGCAGGCTTTCATGCTCGCCAACTTCAATCACCTTATCAGACTTGCACAGGCGCACCTGGAATGGCTTGCCCGGTTGTGGGGCCAAGAATTCCTCGGAATGCACATTGTCCGCAGGCCAACCGGCAGCTTCGGCGGTGCTGTGTACCCAGTTGATCATACCCGCAGGACCACAGACATAGACATGCGTCCCCAAAGGTTGACCAGCCAGCAAGCCATTCAAGTCAATCGCCTGCTTTTGCTCGTCATAGTAAATATGCACATTATTTGGAAAATGCTCTGTCAAATCCGCAGCATACGTGCCCAATGCCTCGGAACGACATGCATAATGTAGTTCCCAGTTGCCGTTGAGGCGCTCGAGCTGGGCAATCATTGCCTTGAACGGCGTGATGCCGATACCACCGGCCAGAAACACATGTTTTTTGGCCCGCAGATCCAGCGAAAACAGGTTGACCGGATAGGTCAGCGTCATTTCATCCCCGACATTAACGTTACGGTGCATGAACAAAGATCCGCCACGCCCTTCGTCATCACGGCGCACAGAAATGCAATATTTCGACGAATCTGCCGGATCGCTCATTAAGGAATATGGGTTCAGGCGGGTAATGTCCCCATCCTGCATTTCCACCACGGTATGCGCACCGCCAGAAAACGGCGGAAACGGCTGCCCGTCCTTGCGTTTAAATTGAAACCGGGTGACCAGTTCGTTCAACGGCACAATCTCATCGACAATAACTGCGATTTTTTCGGCACCAGCTTTGGCTTTTTGAGGGGCTGCGCTCATTTGTAAAGCTCCACTGATTCGGGCACATTTCCGGGATCTTCTGCATCAATGCAGACACCTTGAAACGCGGCAAGTCGGCGCGAATAGTGATCACGCACAAACAGATTCAGGCCACAGTGACCACAGACGAACGGATCGGTCATCACGTCCTCGGTGATGCCTTTGCAGTGTACGCATTGCATCCGGCGTGCGACAGATCCGCGGTGCTCTTGCTGGATCGCTGTATGCGGAATACCAGCGGTCATTGCTTCGTTCTGGGCTTGCCCCATCAGACCTTCGGTGCCGGTCAAATAGACTTGCAATCCCATGTGAGCATTTTCCAGTACCTTGCGCAGGCGCTGAAGCGAGGCCTCATAACTAGGCCCGACATAAAGTTGTTTGGGGTTCAGGGCATTCAGTTGCTCGACATAGGTTTCACCGGTCCCTTTAGGGATATAGATGATATGCGTCTGCGCCATCAAATCGGCGTTCTGCTTGGCAAGGTCTAAAATGGCTTCTGCGCCCTCAGCATCTGCTATCATCAAATGAGCTGGGCCTTTACGGGGCTCCAGCGTACCGTAGACCGGACGACTTCCAATGCTTTCCGGAAATTTGAATTTCGACATTGCTTTCTTGGTCCTCCCAGACGTGACATGAAAAAGGCGCCCCCAAAGGGCGCCTTCTGTTCAGATCAGCCCTTTGCGGTGCGGATCGATTTATCTTGATCGTAGAATGGCATCTCTTCTGCCGTACAGGCGATCTCGGTGCCATCGCCATTGCGAACTGTCAGCTTGGTGCCCGGCGTTGCACAGGCAACTGGCATCCGTGCGATACCGACGTTGTGTTTGTTGACAGATGAGTGCATGCCGAATGTGACAACGCCCACTTCCTTACCGTCCTGCAGGAGCATCGCACCCTCGTCAGCCGGTGTTATACCTTCGAGCACGACACCGTAGATTTTGAAGCGCTCTTTGCCTTCGGCCGAATAATGGTTTTCGGCACCGATAAAGCCGGTTTTTCCAGGGGATACAGTGAACTCAAGGCCCAGCTCCCACAGCGTGTCACCGCAGGGTTCATCGTCAAACGGATAGGTCTCAGAGTTGTCACCGGGATAGAACAGCAGATAGCTTTCGGTGCGCAACAGATCGAGGGTTGAGAACTGAACCGGCGTAATGCCCATATCAGCACCGTCAGACAGGATGCTGTCCCACAGGTGAATTGCATCTTTGGCTTCACAGAAAATTTCGTAACCACGTTCGCCGGTATACCCGGTACGCGAAATCATCACCGCGCGTCCAAACAGCTTGGTCTGCATGATGCCAAAATATGCCAGATCACGAATGCCTGGAATATGTTTGGCTAGGAAATCAACGGCAACAGGGCCCTGAAGTGACATATCATGTAGATTGTCATCAAAGATCACAGCGCAGTTTTTACCAGCGGCTACGGCTGTAAGTTGCTCCATGCCAGCGCCAGTACCATGCACAACCATCCAAGTGTTTACCGACAGGCGATAGATAATACAGTCATCAATGAACTTGCCCTGCTCATTCAGGATCGAGGCATAGGTGGAGCGACCAGGCATGATTTTTTCAACATTACGGGTTGTGACGCGGTCAATCACTTGGGCCGCATGTTCACCAACAAGATGCACCTTTTTCAAGCCGGAGACATCCATCAGGCCCGCCTTAGTGCGAATCGCAACATAGTCTGCCTCGGCGCGTTCTGGGGAATGATCATAGAACCATGCGGTTCCCATACCGTTCCAATCTTCCAGTTCTCCGCCAATTTCTGCGTGCCGTTGCGACAGCGCTGATGTTCTCCAAATGATAGCCATGCGCTACCCCTCCTTGCTGATTTTCGTTTTATGTTTCCCTAATACAGGCAAATCTGCCCGCAAAAATCAATACTGATATTCATATTTATTTCCCCATAGGCAAATTTTTGACCGAAAGAAAATGCCTCAGGAGGCAAAAGTGACAGGCAGAATCGTTATCACTGTCTTCAAAGAAGACAATGTAAAGGCTAGCAAACAGACCTCATGAAGATCCACTGAAGTAGGCACATAATTTGATCCGGCCTTGCCCTCAATAATTAGAGGCAAGCCAACAAAACGTTGACAGATTGATTCATTTATCCCCAGTATGAAACATTGTTTCCCTTGGGTGAACTGCCATCCTATGGAAAACACGATAAAAAACTTTAGGGAGGGAAATCGTGGACGGAAATCTCAATGCACTGACAACGGTGTTTACCGAGTTCTATTACTGGGTCACTGTCGTCTTCATGTTTCTCATTCATGTGGGGTTCTGCATGTATGAGGTCGGCGCCAGCAGACGGCGAAACCATATGCACACCTTGATGAAGAACGTTATGATCATTCCATTGGTCACGGTAACGTTCTTCTTCTTTGGTTGGTGGATTTATTGGGCTTTCCCAAATGCCTTTCCGGGCATGGGCGGCATCGATACCGCAGCCGGGGCAGCGTATACACCTTGGTCCGAAAACATGGGTACAAACCTGCAAGACCGCATTACTGGTGTGTTCTGGGCGGCGTTCTTGTTGTTCTCATGGACAGCGGCTTCGATCGTATCAGGTTCAGTAATTGAACGTATCCGCTCATCCGCCTTGTGGCTGCACGCAGTCATGATTGGGTCGGTCTGGTGGATCATTGATGCGGCTTGGGGCTGGCATTATGATGGCTGGATGGTCAAGGTTCTGGGTTACCATGATGCCTATGCATCGGGTGTGATCCACGCAATCGCCGGTGGCTACGCCCTTGGCGTGATCATGGTGCTTGGGCCACGTCTCGGCAAATTCGCTTCAGATGGCACGCCACGCGATATCCCACCACATAACCCGTGGATGCTAACGATCGGGATCTTCCTAATCTATACAGGCTTCTGGGGTTTCTACGCGGCGTGCAACGTACCTGCGATCTCACCAGAAGTTATAGACGGTCAAATCGTTGGAACAACTTGGACCGCGACGAACATCTATCTTGCACCGACGTCTCTATCGGCAATCACCTTTAACTTCCTGATGTCACTGTCTGGCGGTTTGATGGCGGCCTATGTGGTATCTAGAGGCGATGCATTCTGGACGTTCTCTGGCGGTCTTGCTGGGATTATCACTGCCTCTGCCGGTAATGACCTTTATCACCCGATTCAGGCGATGCTTGTTGCCGCTGTCGGCGTGGTGATTGTGTACAAGTTGCACTATTGGGTTGAACGTAAGTTCAAACTTGATGATGCAGTCGGCGCGGTTGCCGTGCACGGATATTCCGGTGTTATTGGTCTCATCATTGCTGGTTTCATGTTGTGGGGCGCACCATCGTCACCATACGAAGGCTACGCAACAATCAACCCCATTGGTCAAACAATCGGTGCGGTGATCATGTTCGGTTTGCTTGGCTTCTTGCCGGGTTGGGGTCTGGCCAAGATCCAAGCTGCTGCAGGTGTACTACGTATTCCTGAGGATGTTGAATTGATGGGTCTCGATTACGCAGAGCATCACGCCTACGAAGATGCAAAAGCCGATATCATTGCAGCCGACAAAGCTGCTCTGGAAGCGAAGTAAGGAGAAGCAACAATGTCTACTATTGGTTATGAAAGCTGGGCCGTAGATCTGGCGGAAGTCGGCCCGGTGTATCCTTTTCAGGGCTCCGAGATTCTGATGGTCGTGCTCGGTGTGGCCTTCTGGATAGGTTGGCACCGCATTCAATATGTCCGCGAGTCGGCACATTTGGAAGAAGCCAGAAAGATGGGTGAGAAAGACAAGATCGATAAGATGCTGGAACTCTATTGATCACCCAATAAGGGCAAGCAAATCGAAAGGGCGGTCATTCCGCCCTTTCTTCATTAGAGGAATATTTTATTCCAGGTAGTTGATTCTATCAAAATCTCGAGCTAGTCTCAGAATCGGACACCCGGGCACCCGGGTTTATTCAAGGAGAATTTCAATATGTGTGGAATCGTCGGCTTGTTCCTGAAGGACAAATCGCTTGAGCCGCAGCTGGGTGACATGTTGACTGACATGCTGATCACGATGACTGATCGTGGCCCGGATAGTGCTGGCATTGCGATCTATGGTGATGATGAAAGTGGTACCTCGAAATTGACCGTGCAATCGGATGAGGCAGAGACACTCTTTCCTCATCTGGCAGAAACCTTGACCGCCCAGATCGGCACATCGGTTTCATTGTCCCGCAAAGACACCCATGCGGTTCTGGCAATCGCCTCTGACAAAGTGGCGGACGCCAGAAAAGCACTACGGGAAATGGATGACGTCCGCATCATGAGCCGTGGTGACACGCTTGAGATCTACAAAGAGGTTGGCCTGCCAAAGGATGTGGCCGCGCGCTTTGAAGTTTCAAAAATGGGCGGATCGCATGGCATTGGCCACACCCGGATGGCGACCGAATCAGCGGTAACCACCATGGGTGCACACCCGTTCAACACTGGCGATGATCAGTGTCTTGTGCATAACGGATCACTGTCCAATCACAACTCGCTGCGCCGCAAACTGGGCCGTGAAGGGGTCCACACAGAAACCCAGAACGACACCGAAGTTGCTGCCGCCTATCTGACATGGCGCATGCAGAAGGGTGACACATTGGGCGAAGCGCTTGAGAACTCGCTTGATGATCTCGATGGCTTCTTCACCTTTGTGGTAGGCACCAAAGACGGCTTTGGCGTTGTTCGCGACCCAATCGCTTGCAAACCAGCTGTGATGGCGGAAACCGATCAATACGTCGCCTTCGGCAGTGAATATCGGGCACTGGTCAACCTGCCGGGCATCGAAGAGGCTCGCGTTTGGGAACCCGAACCTGCAACCGTTTATTTCTGGAACCATTAAGATGCAGACATTTGATCTAGAGGCCAATGGCCTGCGTGCTCTGAATGAAGCGCTTCATGCTCAATCAGATGATACCAATCAAACCGCATGGGAAGTCGTCAACGCCAAAGGCAGCCATGCCATTGCCGTCGGATTGGACGCCCCGATCGAAGTGACGGTCAAGGGCTCAACCGGCTACTATTGCGCAGGTATGAACAAGCAGGCAACTGTGAACATTCATGGCTCGGCTGGTCCGGGTGTTGCGCAAAACATGATGTCAGGCAAAGTTGTGATCGAAGGCGACGCCAGCCAGTATGCTGGTGCAACCGGCCACGGTGGGTTGCTGGTGATCAAAGGCAATGCCGCCTCACGTTGCGGTATTTCCATGAAGGGCATCAATATCGTCGTGCACGGCAACATTGGCCACATGTCCGCCTTTATGGCACAATCGGGCAATCTGGTTGTCTGCGGCGATGCCGGTGATGCATTAGGCGATAGCTGCTACGAGGCACGCCTGTTTGTACGTGGCGAGGTCAAAAGCCTCGGTGCCGACTGCGAGAAAAAAGAAATGCGCCCCGAACATATCGAAATCCTCAAAGATCTACTTGAGCAGGCTGGCTCAGACGCCAAGCCAGAAGAGTTCTCGCGCTACGGTTCAGCGCGGAACCTTTATAATTTCGATGTCGATAACGCGGCAGCCTACTAAGGATTATAGTCATGAAAGATACAGACGATAACGGTATCCCACACACGACCCCTCGCCAGTCTGCGACATTTTCAAATGACGTAAACAGCGACATCCGCCGCGCCGCTGCGACGGGTATCTATGATATCCGCGGCGGTGGAGCCAAACGCAAAGTTCCAAACTTTGATGACCTTCTCTTTATGGGCGCGTCGATCTCTCGCTACCCTCTCGAAGGGTACCGTGAAAAATGTGAAACCAAGGTTACCTTGGGAACGCGCTTTGCCAAAAACCCGATTGAGCTGGACATCCCGATCACCATCGCCGGGATGAGCTTTGGCGCCTTGTCAGGTCCAGCCAAAGAAGCCCTAGGTCGCGGTGCCGATGCGGCCGGCACATCAACCACCACCGGTGATGGCGGCATGACCCCGGAAGAGCGCGGGCATTCCTCTAAGCTGGTCTACCAATACCTGCCATCGCGCTACGGTATGAACCCCGACGACCTGCGCAAGGCGGACGCGATTGAGATCGTTGTGGGCCAAGGCGCAAAGCCAGGCGGCGGAGGTATGCTGCTGGGTCAGAAAATCTCGGATCGAGTTGCAGAGATGCGCAACCTGCCCAAAGGGATCGACCAGCGTTCCGCCTGTCGCCACCCTGACTGGACTGGACCCGATGATCTGGAGATTAAAATCCTTGAGCTGCGCGAAATCACCGATTGGAAAGTACCAATCTACGTGAAGATCGCGGGCGCACGCCCCTACTTTGACACCACATTGGCCGTCAAAGCCGGTGCAGACGTTGTTGTTCTGGATGGCATGCAGGGCGGCACAGCTGCTACGCAGGATGTCTTTATCGAACACGTCGGGCAGCCCACCTTGGCGATCATTCGCCCCGCCGTGCAAGCCTTGCAGGATATGGGCATGCACCGCGAAGTGCAGCTGGTTGTTTCTGGTGGTATCCGCTCTGGCGCGGATGTGGCCAAGGCGCTGGCCTTGGGTGCAGATGCTGTTGCTATTGGCACCGCTGCGTTAATCGCTTTGGGCGATAATGACCCGAAATGGGAAAGCGAATACAATAAATTGGGCACGACAACCGGTGCTTATGACGACTGGCACGAAGGTCGCGATCCTGCAGGTATCACAACGCAGGATCCCGAGTTGATGGCCCGGTTTGACCCGATTGAAGGCGGTCGCCGCCTACGCAATTACCTGAAGGTGATGACCTTGGAAGCGCAAACCATCGCGCGTGCCTGTGGCCATAACCACATGCACAATCTGGAACCCGAAGACATGGTTGCCCTGACAATGGAAGCCGCTGCCATGGCACGTGTTCCACTGGCAGGAACAGAATGGTGGCCCGGGAAGCCCGGCACTGGATTCTAAAGATAATTAGGGGCGCGGCACAAATGCTGCGCCCTTTGCGTATAAACAAATGAGACACATTCTGGGAGGAACTGATGACGATTGATCTTGCGGCTTATGCCAAGGAAAACGGCGTCAAGTATTTCATGATTTCGTTCACCGATCTGTTCGGTGGACAACGGGCCAAACTGGTGCCTGCGCGAGCAATCGCAGACATGCAAGAAGATGGCGCCGGATTTGCCGGATTTGCAACCTGGCTTGACCTGACACCCGCGCACCCGGATATGCTGGCAGTGCCAGACCCCGATGCGGTTATTCAACTGCCCTGGAACAAAGAGATTGCGTGGGTGCCCGGCAACTGCGTAATGGAAGGCGAAGATGTCGCCCAAGCGCCGCGCAATGTGTTGCGTCGCCTGATTGCTGAAGCTGCCGAAGTTGGCATGCACGTCAAAACCGGGATCGAGGCAGAGTTTTTCCTGCTCACCCCCGAAGGCAATGAAATCTCGGACCCATTCGATACCGCCGAAAAGCCTTGTTATGATCAGCAGGCTATGATGCGTCGTCTGGATGTGATCCGCGAGATCAGCGACTACATGCTAGAGCTTGGTTGGGGTGCCTATCAAAACGACCACGAAGATGCCAATGGCCAGTGGGAAATGAACTGGGACTTCGACGATGCCCTTGCAACGGCGGACAAGCACAGCTTCTTCAAGTTCATGGCCAAATCTGTCGCTGAAAAGCACGGCTTCCGCGCCACATTCATGCCCAAGCCTGTCGAAGGTCTGACCGGCAACGGTTGCCACGCACATATCTCGGTCTGGGATGCCCCCGGTGCCCAATCAAAAACCAACGTTTTTGCGGCCGACATCAGCGATGAAAACCAAACAACAGAGTTGGGCCTGTCCGAGCAAGGGCGTTATTTCCTTGGCGGCATCATGAAGCACGCCTCAGCACTGGCGGCGATCACCAACCCGACGGTTAACAGCTTCAAACGGATCAACGCGCCACGCACAATGTCAGGGGCCACTTGGGCGCCAAACACTGTGACATGGACCGGTAACAACCGGACGCACATGGTACGTGTCCCCGGCCCCGGCCGGTTCGAGTTGCGCCTGCCCGACGGTGCCGTGAACCCCTATCTGCTGCAGGCCGTGATCATCGCGGCAGGCCTGTCTGGTGTGCGCTCCAAAGCGGACCCCGGAAAGCGCCACGATATCGATATGTACGCCGAGGGTCACAAGGTACGCGGTGCGCCAAAACTACCACTGAACATGCTGGACGCCCTGCGTGAATACGACAAGGACAAGGGCCTGAAATCCGCCATGGGCGACGAATTCTCAGCCGCCTACCTGAAGATGAAACATCAGGAATGGGATTCTTTCGTGACCCACTTCAGCCAGTGGGAAAAAGACAACACGCTTGATATCTAAGCTGCTGAACGCTCCACTAATACGCCCCGGTATTTCCGGGGCGTTTCTATTTGGACTGCCCGTGAATACCCACAAGTAAAATCAACCCTTAAGGGTGAAACTAGGTGCTCAAGCCAAACTTCTGTAGCCTGCAAAGGTAAATCACGAAATTTGATTTCAGAAGGAGGTTATCATGAGTGTATTTTTAATCGCTGATGTAACAGTGACAGATGACAGTTGGATCCCAGAATACGCTGCCCACGTGCACAAACTGGTTGAGAAACACGGTGGGAAATACCTGTCTCGCAGCGGCAACATAGACACCCTCGAAGGGGAGACGTCGGATAGTACGTTGGTTGCAATTCTTGAGTTCCCGACGAGAGACGCCTTGGACAACTTTGCCTCAGACCCCGCTTATGCCCCATACGGAGAAGCCCGGCAGGCCGGCAGCATCAGTCATTTTCGCGTAATCGACGACACCGATATTGCCGGATCCATCCCCTATCTAACGGCCGGATAAGGGAAACCACCGGCATCAGCCAAGATTTAGCCCTCGCGCCAATCAGGCACATCGTTCACCAATGATAACGCCGCACGGCGCAGGGCCGAGCGGATTTTTTCGACATCCGAGCCAGACATCCCGCAATCGCTTAGCGCACGGTCCATCAGGTCAAGCCACATCTCGGCGTCTTTTTCACGAATAGGGACATGTTCGTGGATCTCGCGCAGGTTCATATGGCCATGCTTTTCGCGGTAATGGCGACGCCCACCAAAAAAGCCAGTCAAAAAATCAAACTGCTCCGCGCGGGTATGGTTCATTCCATGCCCGCGAAAATGCAGGCGGAACAATTCATACACAGCAGGTTCAGTTTCCATAAGATCATAAAACCGCTGCACAAGCTTGTGCACAGCAGGCTCGCCGCCGATGCGATCCAGCAATGTTGTTATCTGTACAGTCATATCGCGATCACCTTATCGCCATTTATTACGGCGACTTTGATCTAGCGCAAATACAGTTTCAAGACACGTATTATTGCGGATACTTGTCCCGCGATGCACTGAGGCTCAACAACCAGTCCCGGACCGTTTCCCGTTCTGGAAAGCTGGGTTTGCGCTCTGGGACCAGCAGATAATAACCGCCCTTAGTGCGAACAGACATATCGCCCAATGGGCGCACCAAACGACCCTGCTCCAATAAATGATCAACAAGATGCTTCCAACCCAAAGTCACCCCCAGCCCATCCAGCGCCGCCTGAACAGCCAACGGATAAGTATTGAACTGTGTAGTCCTGGAAAAGTCCCCGCGCGGGATCTTTTGGCGTTGCTGCCATGTCGTCCAGTTCATCCATTCGGTATGCGGGCTGGACACTTCGATCAAATCCAATTGCCCAATGGTTTCAGTCCCTGATGCCTGAGGATGTTGCTTAAGATACTCAGGCGAACACACCGGAAAGATAGTTTCTCCGAACAATAGCTCTGCATCAAAACCAGGCCATTCCCCCGTTCCACGTAAAATCGCTAGGTCGTTATTTTCAGCTAGGCATTCTTCGTCATCATCAGACGAAAGCAGGCCAATTTGGACATCAGGATTTCGTTGATTGAACTGATTCAATCGAGGCATCAACCATAATGATGCTACCGAATTTGTCGCAGCCAATGACACTGAACTTGTCTCTTTTCGTGCCAGAATATCCTGTGATGCATCTCGCAATATTCCCAACGCCTGCGCTGCAGATTGCAACAAATCTGCGCCTTCAGACGTTATCGTAATGGACCTGTGCCCCCGAATGAAAAGCCGGGTCTTATAGTACTCTTCAAGAAGCTTAACTTTGCGACTGACTGCTGATTCTGAGATGTTTAGTTCGCGCGCAGCAGCAGCAAAACTCCCACTGCGACCGGTGACCTCAAACGCCAGAAAATAATCAAGTGGGGGCAAGTTTTTACGTAAAACCCGCATATCTTTTTCATCCCTATCCTGATGCTTCACTGCAGAGCAAAATCAATGCCCCTCCAATGCGAACACGTATATCAGATTGCCCCTAATTAATGAAGGCTAAGGCCCTCAAAACTATTGGTCAATAGTTGGGGGAAATTTGGCACTATCGCAAAGCGGCAATTCTACGCTGCCACATAAAAGATTCGTTCAGGGAGAACATGATGAAAAATATCAGCAAAGCCACACTTGCCGGCCTCGCGATGGCGGTCAGCCCGATCGCAGTAATGGCCGAAGACAGCAGCGATCCAATCGTCATTCCAATCCACAACTGGTCCAGCCAGATTGTGATGAGCAATGTTGTTGGCCAAATTTTTGAATCCGTTGGTAACAACGTCGAATATGTCACTACTGACAGTCAAGCAGTTTATGAATCCGTTAGGCTGGGTGACGTCACCTTGGAAATGGAAGTTTGGGAAGGGGCCTTTGGTGCATCTTTCCGTGCCGCACTTGAAAAGGGCGGATTGCATGATGCAGGTGAGCATGATGCCGTGACACGCGAAGATTGGTGGTACCCTATGTGGACCAAGGAAGCTTGCCCAGGCTTACCGGACTGGAAAGCATTGAATGATTGCGCCGCACTGTTCGCAACCGCCGAAACCGGTGAAAAAGGCCGATATCTTGATGGGCCCGTTGACTGGTTAAAGCATGGTCAAGAACGCGTTGCGGCGCTTGACATGAACTTTACCGTTGTGAATGCGGGTTCCGCCGCTGCTCTCTGGGCCGAAATTGGCGCCGCCGAAGCAGACAAACGCCCGGTCGTTGTCTTCAACTGGACGCCGAACTTTGCCGAAGCTGTCTGGCCTGGTGAATTTGTCGAATTTCCAGAATGGGAAGACGGCTGTGACACAGACCCAGCGGTTGGCCCCAATCCTGACGTCACATATGATTGCGGCAACCCTGCTCAAGGTTATCTGAAGAAAGCCGCGTGGGACGGAATGGAGGAAAACTGGCCAAACGCATATTGCGTTCTGACCAAAATCTCCTTCACCAATCCACAAATCGCTCAAATGGCAAAATTTGTTGATACCGACGAGATGGAGCCAGAAGAGGCGGCCGAAGAATGGTTGGATGAAAACGCCGGTACTGTCGTTCAGCCCTGGATCGACGCCTGCGCAAGCTAATCGCTTGTCGTCCTAGCCTTGCCTGCCTCTTCATTTGACAAGAGGCAGGCAAATTTAATCTTAGCCAACAGAAAAGCGAAAAATTATAATGGCCACCTCCCCAGTGATCTCTGCAAAAAACGTTTGGAAACTTTTTGGACCGCACCCAAAACGCTATCTCGATCAAATGCCAGAAGGGCATTCTTTCGATGAGATCCGTGCTGATGGGTATATTGCGGGTGTCAAAGATGTCTCTATTGACGTTGGTCGCGGGGAAATGCTGGTCATTATGGGGCTTTCCGGCTCAGGTAAATCCACACTTGTGCGCTGTCTTTCGCGCCTGCACGACATCACCGGCGGCGTGATCGAGGTCGATGGCCAAGACATCATGTCTCTATCCGAAAAAGAATTGATCGAGCTGCGACGCTCGAAAATGGGAATGGTATTTCAGTCATTTGGCCTGCTTCCACACCGCACCGTTCTGGAAAACGTGGCCTTCCCACTGGAAATGCGTGGTCAAGACCGCCACGAACGCCGCGAACGTGCCATGGAGGTGATCAAACTTGTTGGGCTTGAAGGTCGCGAGGAGTATTTCCCACGCGAGCTATCCGGAGGCCAGCAACAGCGCGTCGGTATCGCCCGCAGTCTGGCGATTGAACCTGACATCTGGTTCCTGGATGAACCTTTCTCGGCGTTGGATCCGCTGATCCGCCGTGAAATGCAGGATGAATTCCTGCGCCTGCAGGAAATGCTCGGCAAAACCATTGTTTTCATTACCCACGATTTTGACGAGGCCCTGCGTCTGGCCGACCGGATCGCCATCATGAAAGATGGCGCAGTTGAGCAATGCGATACCCCAGACAAGATCGTGATGAATCCGGCAACGGAATATGTGCGTAAATTCACCGAAGAAATTGATAAAGCCCGCGTTGTAACAGCGGGCGCAATCATGCAGCCTATGAACGGCACCACACCTGAGGGTGACGGCATTGGCGCCGATGCCTCCCTGCGTGATCTTGCTAAAATTCTGGTCAACGATACCCGCGAAATTCTTCCCGTCACAGGGAATGACGGTGCAATCGCCGGTGTGCTGAACCGACAAACCGCCCTTGATGTTCTGTTCGAGGCGGACTGATGGCCAGCACAACAACAAATACCATGAACTCGGCCAACTCTGGCCTGAGTCGAAACCAGATTGCGATCGGCCTGCTATTCGCGGCCTTTGCCCTGATCCTTTTGCGTCCTTTATTGCCAGCCTGGCTGATCCGGGTTCCCGAAGGTGCCATTTTACCGTGGGACATTTGGCTTGATGCGGTCTTTAACTTCATCAAAGACGACCTAGGGCTCATCCACCTAACACGGGCCATCTCTGCCGGGTTGGAAAAACTACTCGATGTGACTGCGAACCTGCTGTACGGGCGCAATCGCTGGCCGCGCATCGGGCCCATTCCATGGTCTGCCATTGCCGCCGCAGTTGCAGTGCTTGCCTATTACCTTGGTGGCTGGAGACTGGCTGCACTGGCCGCTTTCACCTTCATCTGGACCGCGCTTGTGGGCCAGTGGAAGATTGCAATGCAGACGATGTCGGTTCTGGTTGTCGCCGCACCTGTTGCCATTCTAGTCGGCCTTTTGCTTGGCATCGCCGCTTGGAAATACAACTGGTTTGAGAAGTTCATCCGCCCGGTTCTGAGTATTCTGCAAACCCTGCCATTCTTTACCTATCTGTTGCCGGCGGTCATTTTCTTCAAAGTTGGCCCTACAGCCGGGGCCGTAGCCACGGTTGTCTTTGCCGTACCACCGATGATTTTGATGACAACACTTGGCTTGCGTAAAGTGTCCTCAGAGGTGATCGAAGCTGGCCAAATGTGTGGCTGCAGCCGCTGGCAGATGCTGACCCGCGTCTATGTTCCAGCCGCCCGGACCGAGATTTTGGTTGGTGTAAACCAAGTGATCATGCTTTGCCTTGCCATGGTCGTTCTGACCGCCTTTATTGGCATGCCCGGACTCGGCGCAAAACTTCTGGCCATGATGGGTTCTTTCAAAATCGGTCGCAGTTTTGAAATCGGTATCACGATCGTGTTGTTCGCGATCACGCTGGACCGGATGTCAAAAGCTTGGGTTCTGAAACAGCCCGAGCATTTTGAACGCGGCGCACCCTGGTGGCAACGTCACAAATATGCGCTGCTGTCCGTGGGCGCTTTTGTCTTGTTCCTCGGATTATCACAATTGATCCCGATCCTATCCGAAGTTGGTCGCAAGCAAAGCCTGTCGCAAGGCAAGCAAATCGATACACTGATCAAGGGATTTCTGGCCATCGATGGTATTCGTGCCGTCACTGAATGGCTGCGCTGGTTCTTGAATGTCTGGGTTCTGATCCCCTTCCGTAATGCGCTATTGTGGGTGCCGACCCCTGCCTTCATTCTGGTCATCATGTCCTTTGGCTGGTGGTTGGCAGGTCGTCGCGAAGCGATGATCGCAGGGCTGTTCTTTGCCATCGTCGCAGCAACCGGCTGGTGGGACCGCGCAGTTATCACGCTCTATACTGTGATCTCTGCGGTGATCCTTGCCACCTTTATCGGCCTGCCACTGGGTATTCTGGCGGCACAATCCGAGAAATGGTCAAAACGCATTCTACTGGCCTGCGATACCGCACAAACCTTCCCAAGCTTCATCTACCTGATCCCTGCGATCATGCTGTTTGGCGTCAATGACGTGGCTGTGGTGTTCTCAATCTTGATCTTCGCCGCCGTGCCTTTGACACGCTACACCATCGAAGGCCTGCGCACCGTGCCACCAGAGATGACCGAAGCGGCAGACATGTCAGGTGCCACCAAACGGCAAAAACTGCTGTCCGTTCAGCTGCCGCTGGCTCTGCCAACTATGGCGGTTGGGTTCAATCAGGCCATCATGTTCGCCTTCTTCATGGTGATCATTGCCGCCTTCATCGGAACCCAGGATTTGGGGCAAGAACTGCAACGTACATTGGCGGGCACCGATCTGGGCAAGAACTTCGTTCTTGGCATGGACGTGTCGTTGATGGCGCTCAGCTTTGACATGATCATTCGTAAATGGACTGAAACCCGCAAAAAGGCACTGGGGTTGGGAATATGAACATGAAACCCGTTTTTGAGACGCCCTTCGAAAGGAAAGGCGTCATTACACCGGGCACACCGATACTACCGCACGGGGTAGAACGTCACCCTGTTCCGGGCGGTGGCTCGCGTGCAGTCCCCGTATATAGGGGCGATGAGGTCTCGGTCCTCGACCGAGATGGGCTACAACCCGGAGAGCTGGTGATGTTTGCGCCAGATAAATCCTCGGATGCGGCTTATCTGGGGGTCAAAGGCCATGGTCGACCCGAAGCCACGATTGCCACATTGGCAAACGGATCGCGGTCAGGTGCCAAAGTTCTGCGCGCATTGGACGCCGCAGGCTTCAATTTAGGCAAAGGCGACGGGATTGCCGTGTTTGGTGAGGGCTCTCACCCCGGTGACATGGCAAGCTTTGTCGCCGAACGTGACGGGCTGTTGATTGTCGCAGCCACCGGCGGGCCAATGTCGCCAGAGCAGCACAATACAACAACGGATCTAATCTTGTATATCCGCCGGGCAGACCCCAGCGCAGGCAAACAAGAGGTCGGCCCACCAGACCCGCTGGCAGACCCATTATTGGATTTCAACATTCAACCCGGCAACGCCACCTCCTATCAGGTCAAAAAAGGCGAATACATTCAGGTTCTGGATATCAAAGGTCGTGAGTGCAGCGATTTTCAGGCCTTCTCAGCGCGCGCGCTAGACAAAGGGCTTGAACGCGAGATCGACCCAACCACAACCCGCAGCCTGATGGGCAGCCTGTACCCTCAACCAGGGATTTTCAGCAAATACTGGTCAAGTGATCAAGAACCGCTGATCGAAATTGTTCAAGACACTTGCGGCCGTCATGACACCTTTGGTTTGGCTTGCACCGCCCGTTATTATGAGGATCTTGGCTATCCCGGGCATTTGAACTGCTCGGACAATATCAACAAGGATCTTGACCAATACGGCATTCGCCCGCGCGGTGGCTGGCCTGCGATCAATTTCTTCTTCAATACGATGCTGGATGACACCAATGCCATCGGAATGGATGACCCTTGGTCACGTCCGGGGGATTTTGTCCTGCTCAAAGCTTTGACCGATCTGGTCTGTATCTCAACGGCTTGCCCCTGTGACATCGACCCAGCCAATGGCTGGAGCCCCACCGACATTCAGGTGCGTACTTACAAAAACAACGAAAACTTCAGCCGCTCGGTCGGCTACCGGAAATCAGCGGAGGCCGATGTGGAAGAAACCAAAAAAACCGGATTTCACGATTGTTTCGCCCGTCATACGCGGGACTTTATTGAATACAACGGCTACTGGCTGCCCAATACAATGAGCAATCACGGCACAATTGCAGAATATTGGGGTTGCCGTGACAAAGTCGCTGTGATGGACCTATCTCCGCTGCGCAAATACGAGGTCACAGGCCCCGACGCCGAAGACCTGATGCAGCTGTGTGTGACCAGAAACATGAAAAAGCTCAGCGTTGGTCAGGTTGTCTATACTGCCATGTGTTATGAACACGGCGGCATGATTGACGATGGCACCGTTTACCGTCTGGGCGATACCAACTTTCGCTGGATCGGCGGCAACGACACCTCGGGCCTGTGGTTGAAAGAACAGGCACAAAAACACGGTTTAAATGCCTGGGTGCGCAATTCTACTGATCAACTGCACAACATCGCCGTGCAGGGACGCCATTCGCGCGATATATTGTCAAAAATCTTCTGGACCCACCCACAACAGCCCACGATTGAGGAACTACCGTGGTTCCGGCTGACCATCGCACGCGTGGGCGATGTGACCGGCACCTCTGTGGTGATTTCCCGCACCGGCTATTCGGGTGAGTTAGGTTATGAAATCTTCTGCCATCCGAAAGACGCCGTTGAAATCTTTGATGCCGTTTGGGAAGCCGGGCAGGAATACAACATCGTGCCGCTTGGCCTTGGGGCCCTTGACCTTCTGCGGATCGAAGGCGGATTGATCTTTGCGGGTAGCGAATTTGACGACCAGACTGACCCGTTCGAGGCTGGCATCGGCTTCACCGTACCACTGAAATCGAAGGAAGATGACTTTATCGGCCGCGCCGCAATTGAGGAACGCAAAGCCCACCCTCATCGCAAGCTGGTCGGGTTTGAAGTGGAAGGTGGCATCATTCCCGCCCCCGGTGATTGTGTACGTGTAGGCAAAGCCCAAGTTGGCGAAATCACCTCTGCCATGAAATCACCAATCCTTGGTAAGGTCATTGCCCTTGGGCGGGTTTCCACAACCCATGCACAGCCCGGATCAGCCATCGAAATCGGTCAACTAGATGGCCAGCAAAAGCGGCTCAAGGCCACAATCAGTGCCTTTCCGCATTTTGACCCAACCAAAGAGCGTGTCAAAGGCAACTATGACTAGTCAGATTTGATCGCACCACAGACTGGGCAATCTTCGCGTTTGCCCAGTCCAAATTTCCGGGTCTCACCATATAGCGCATCATAGATCAGCATCTCACCACGCAGGGCTGTACCCGCGTCAGTGACCACCTTAATCGCCTCTGCCGCCATCATAGCTCCGATCACACCCGGTAAGGGGCTCAAAACGCCCGCCTCTGCACAAGACGGTGCCAACCCAGCCGCAGGGGCTTCGGGAAAGATGCACTCATAACAGGGTGTACCATTTGCAGGGTCGAACACGCTGATCTGCCCTTCCCATTGCGATAGTGCTCCTGAGATCAAAGGCTTTCCCAGTTTATGCGCCACAGCGTTGGCCAGATAGCGGGTTTCAAAATTGTCCGTCCCATCCAATATAAGATCATAGTCAGCAAACAGATCTTCGGAAATTTCTGGCGTCAGCCGCCGCTGATAAGGCCGAACATTGACCGCCGGATTTTGCGCCTGCATCGCCTTCATAGCCGATTGTACCTTGGGCAATCCTATATCCTGATCGCGGTGGATCACTTGCCGTTGCAGGTTAGAGTTTTCGACCACGTCATCGTCAATCACCCCGATGGTGCCGACCCCCGCCGCAGCCAGATAAAGCAACGCCGGCGATCCAAGTCCCCCCGCGCCAATCACCAGAACCTGCGCCTGCTTCAGCGCCTTTTGCCCCGGCCCGCCAATCTCACGCAACACGATGTGGCGGGCATAGCGCTCCAACTCAGTTTGTGTGAATGTCTTGGGCGAAGATACGACCTCTGCCGGTGTTTGTGCTTTGGCGCGCAACTTTCCCAATCCGACGCGGTAAAATAAAATCACCACCACAGCACCACCCAATATCAACCATGTCGCCGCGCTCTCTCCGGTGGCCATTCGCAGTGCATGGCCATTAGGCAAAATGAGGTGAAGCAAAATCACCGCTAGCCACAAAAAAACGATCATGCCCCAGCGCAGGCTGTGCGGCACTTTCATAACAATGCCCATGCCCCAAATTGCAGCCATCAAGACCAATACCAATAACATTAGCCGACCCCGGTTGAACCAAAGCCACCGCCACCGCGCGTGGTTTCATCCAAAGCATCCACCTGCACAAACTCGGCTTGTATCACCGGGGCCACCAGCATTTGCGCAATCCGCATACCGTGCGTGATTTCAAACGCCTCAGCCCCCGCATTCAAAACAATCACCCCCAAAGGTCCGCGATAGTCACTATCAATCGTGCCCGGACTGTTGGGCAAAGTAATCCCATACTTCAACGCCAAGCCTGAACGCGGCCTGATCTGCACCTCGTACCCCGCTGGAATAGCCAGCCGCAGCCCCGTGGGCACTAACGCACGCGTGCCCGGTGCAAGGGTTACACCCGCCCGCGCGGTTTCAGGGAAGTTCGCCCGCAGGTCTGCCCCCGCAGCACCGGCTGTTTCATAAGACGGCAAACCCAAGGACCGGTCAGCCCCCTCATCCCAAAGCATCTGAATCGCGACCATCCCCAGCCCCTTCATCTTTCCTAAAATACACCCGCCGGAGACATCAGCCCTTAGCCAAAAGCGCCTGCGCCAGCTCTTGCGCCAATCGTTTAGCGACCTGAGCTTTGGCCATACGTGGCCAACTGTCAGCCCCCCGATCCGAAATCAAGGTCACAGCATTTTCCTGACCGCCCATAATCCCGGTTTCGGGGCTGACGTCATTGGCGACAATCCAGTCACAGCCCTTGCGCTTACGTTTGGCCGTGGCATTTTCGATCACATCATCGGTTTCAGCCGCAAAGCCCACCACCAAACTGGGACGGCCTTCCCCCATCTGACTGATGGTTGCCAGAATGTCGGGATTTTCCGTAAATTCCAACACAGGCACACCCGTACTGTCTTTTTTCATCTTCTTATCCGAGGCTTGCGCCATCCGCCAATCAGCCACTGCTGCTGCAAATACTGCTGCATCCACTGGTAAGGCGTTCTGAACCGCCTCCAACATCTGCTGTGCTGTCTCAATCTTGATCACCTGCACCCCTTGTGGTGGCGGCACGTCCGCCGGTCCAGTGACAAACACCACCTCCGCTCCCAGCGCCGACAACGCCTGCGCCAGGGCAGTGCCCTGCGCACCGGATGACCTATTGGCGATATAGCGCACCGGATCAATCGGTTCATGCGTCGGGCCGGACGTCACCAATACGCGCTTACCGTTCAATGGACCGTTAACCAAAGCGGCTTCTGCTGCGGCCACAATTTCCAACGGTTCAGCCATGCGCCCCGGACCATATTCGCCGCACGCCATGTCACCCTCATTTGGGCCAACAACCATTATTCCATCGTTCTGCAACGTCGTCAGATTGCGCTGTGTCGCGGGATGCTCCCACATCCGCACATTCATCGCAGGCGCAATCATTACTGGCGTGTCGGTGGCCAGTAACAAAGTCGAGGCCAAATCATTGGCATGCCCCTGCGCCATCTTGGCCATCAAATCCGCAGTGGCCGGGGCCACAACAATCAGATCGGCGCTCCGGCTCAGTTCAATGTGACCCATTTCGGCCTCATCGGTCAGATCAAACAGATCACGGTAAAGCTTCTGTCCAGCCAGGGCCGATACCGACAATGGCGTGACAAATTCTTCGCCTGCTTTGGTCAGCACCGGCGTCACCACAGCCCCGCGTTCACGTAAACGTCGGATCAAATCCAGAGCTTTAAACGCGGCAATACCCCCGCCAATGATCAAAAGAATGCGTTTTTCGGCCAGCATGGGCAGGTTCCTTTCACTGCGTTGCTGACACTATGGCGCAGCTGCCACAGACACAAGAGGGCAGCCGCCTACTGAAACGCGGCGCAAGGGTCTTCCCGTTCAATCGCAGACGCTGAGATTACCTCATCAAATCCACCGTTCAGCATGGCCCCCTCTTCGGTTTGACCCAACACATAGATCTGCAAGTCCGGGGCCAGATCTGCCAGCACTGCCGATGCGCCCCAATCCTTGCGCGCATGTCCGTTGCCAGTGATCACAGCAACCGGCCCGCCAGTATCATCCAGTGCCGTTAGAACGGCACGTGCCAAAACTGCGTCACGCAGGCGCTGTATCTCAACCATCACTGGCAACATTTCTGCCGGCAAGGCATCACAATGCGCAGCATGTTGCAGGGCCTCACGCTGAATTTGCTGATCTTCCGAAAGAGGGGCAGTAAGGCCAAATCGCTTAGCCTCAGGAAAGACGGCATCAATCCCCTCCTGCATCGCCTGACGGCCCTCCTTACGTGGGACTCCTGCACCATATATTCTGGCCTCACCTGCTACTGCAAAAATCGGATAGTAGATCTCAAAATCTGGCCAACCGCTGTTTTCCCATTCCAACGCCTGTGCCAAAGCACGCGCATCATCCCGAAGCCCCGGGGTATACTGCGACGCCTGCAATGGGGTCAGCATCTCAAACACAATCGCAGCAGGCTTAAACGCCTGAACGCGCTCTGATTGGGTGATATGGTGGGTGGGGTTGTCGTGAATTTCGCCCAAGATCAACACATCCTGCGCCAAAGCGGAACTGGCAGACAAAAACAACCCAATGACAACATGACTGATCTTCATGTGATCAGGTTGTGCACCTCTGGCCCGTATTGTTCAAGAGTACGACGCAGCTTTTGCAATGCCGCCGCTTCTACCTGACGAATACGTTCCTTGCTCAGGCTCAGCTCAATCCCCAGACTTTCCAATGTACGCGGTGTCTCCAGTAATTTGCGCTCTTGAATAATGAACCGCTCGCGTGCATTCAGATGGGCCATCGCACGTTGCAACCAATCCCGCAGCGCTTGTTGATCATGGGCCACCTCAACAATCTCATCACCACGCGGTGCGTCATCTTCGAGGGTATCGATCCACTCGCGGCTTTCTTCTTCGGTGGATTGCGATGCATTGAGAGAGAAATCACTACCAGACAATCGTCCTGCCATCATTTCCACATCACGCACCGGCACACCAACCTCCATTGCGATCATCTCGCGCAGCTGATGGGTGTCCAGTTCGTCACCACGGGTCATCGCCTCGCGCTCCAGACGTGCTTGCACCCGACGCATGTTGAAAAACAGCGATTTCTGACTGCTGGTTGTCCCGGTGCGCACCATCGACCAATTGCGCATCACATAGTCCTGAATCGATGCCTTGATCCACCAGACTGCATAGGTTGAAAACCTCACGCCGCGGTCCGGGTCAAACTTGTCTGCGGCCTTCATCAGCCCCAGACCCGCCTCCTGAATGAGGTCGTTCATCGGCGCCCCGTAACGTTTGAACTTGGACGCCATCGAAATCGCCAACCGCATATAGGCCGTGATCAATCGATGTAGTGCCGCCTCATCGCGCTGATCGCGCCATGCATAGGCCAGCTGCCGTTCGGTCTCGGCATCCAGCAATTCGGCTTTCATCGCTTTGCGCGACATCTGGTTTGAACTTGGGGCATCCAGTGGCATCTGAGCCTCCTTCCCGCTCAGGTCTAGTCAATCATCTCTTTCTCAGTCTCTCATCAAATGATACGCAGTCCAAATCACTCCGGATCAAATAAGGGTGCACAAACGCGATGCTACCGGGACTGACATTGGTACTTGGGGGCGCAGCCTCGGGTAAATCCGCCTTCGCCGAAGGGCTGGTGATCAACACCGGCCGTCAACGCACCTATCTGGCCACCGCAGAAATTTATGATACTGAAATGCAGGCCAAGGTCGCAAAACATCAGGAAATGCGAGGCACAAACTGGCACACAATAGAAGTGCCGCTTGACCCCGGGCGCGTTCTGGCCACGGTTCACGGTGAACAGGTGGTTCTACTTGATTGTGCCACAATGTGGCTTAGCAATCAACTTTTGGCAGAAAATGACCTTGTACAAGCGGAATTCGACTTGATGCAGGGATTGGCGTTATGTGCGGCTCCGGTGGTAATTGTCTCGAACGAAACCGGCCTGGGAATTGTCCCTGACAACGCACTCGCGCGGCGTTTTCGGCAGGAACAGGGTCTATTAAACCAGCGCCTTGCAGCAAAGGCTGGTCTGGTGGTGAACGTTATCGCCGGGCTTCCACAGGTTCTGAAAGGCACATTGCCGTGAGCCGCCTGTTTTTGATCCGCCATGGCCCCACACATGCCAAATCAATGGTCGGATGGTCTGATATTCCCGCCGACCTAAGCGATACCGAACAATTGGCTCGTCTAGCGGCCTTTCTGCCGCCAGACGCATTGGTCATCTCTTCTGATCTGATCCGCGCCAGTGCCACCGCCGATGCGATTGCGGGAAATCGTTCCCGGCTGCCGCATGACCCGGACTTACGTGAAATCAACTTTGGTGACTGGGAATTGCAACGCTTTGACGCCATCGAAGATCAAGATCACATCCGGCGATATTGGGATGATCCCGGCGACATCTCCCCTCCAAATGGCGAAAGCTGGCATGAGGTCTCTGCCCGGGTTACCGGAGCCGTAGAACGCTTATTACGTGCTCATCCCGACAAAGACCTGATTGTTGTTGCTCACTTCGGGGCAATTCTGACACAGGTTCAGCATGCCCTAAAGATCAGCGCCTACGAGTCATTTAGCCATCGTATCGACAACCTATCTGTGACCGAGTTGCATTTGAAAAATTCTGGCTGGCACGCTGAACGGATCAATCACCTCCCGTGATGGGGACGCGCACAATTCATCGTTGGGCATTGTGGAATTACCCCACTAAGCTGCCTTTATGACTTATGATCTTATCCTCGGCGATCGCGCCTATTCCAGCTGGTCCCTGCGCATCTGGCTTTTGTTCGATAAATTCGACCTGCCACGCAGCACCACATTTGTAGATTTCAAGAAAGGCAGCGTCCCGGCGCAAATGCCCGACTGGGCCCCAGCCAAAACCGTGCCCGCGATACGCACGACTGAAGGGGCCATTGTCGGCGAGACCATCGCCATCGCTGAAGAGCTGGCCACGCGGCACCCAAATCTGCCGCTTTGGCCTGCAGACCCCAAGGCGCGCGCCACCGCGCGTGCACTGGCCAGCGAAATGCACTCTGGCTTTGGTCACCTGCGAAGCGACTGCCCGATGAATCTGCGGCGAGCCTATTCCGGTGTCACCCCATCAGAAAGCCTAATGGAAGACTTAAAACGTATTGAGCTAATCTGGGACCACGCCCGCACCACCTGTCAATCTGATGGGCCCTGGCTATGTGGCGACTACGGCATAGTCGACGCCTTCTATGCGCCAATTGCGGCTCGCATCGCAGGGTACGGCTTGCCTGTTTCGGAATCGGCTCAGGTCTACGTTAACGCCCACTTGAATGAGACATCCTTCCGCCAGTGGCGTGCCATGGGCCTCGTGCATGGCGATACACTCAATCGCTATGCACAAACCTATGACACCGCCCCATGGCCCGGCCCCGCCCCCCTTGCGGCCAAGCCCGTTGACTCAGGTCCATCAGAGAATGAATTTTGCCCATATTCAGGCGATATAGTCACACATTTTTTAGAGATGGATGACCGCATCTTCGGATTCTGCAACGCCTTTTGCCGCAACAAAACTGTCGTCGACCCCAAGGCGTGGCCCAAGTTCATGGCCTTGCTGTAAACTAATTGCCAAGCAGATCTTGCAGCGCCAGCGCCATCACTTGCGTGGATTCGATCATGTCATCGATGCCGACGTATTCGTCGGGTTTATGCGCCAAATCCAAAATCCCCGGGCCATAAGCGATACAGTTGCTTAAGCGCCCAATTCGATCGATGTGTTTCTGATCATACGTGCCGGGGCTAACGACATACTCCGCCTCGCGACCAAAGACTTCACTCACCGCCTTGGCCACTGATGACACCACTGGCGCATCCTGTTCGGTCATTGTCGGCAAAACCCGGTGCAGCTCGCGAATGTCATAGTCGAACCCGGGTCGTTCCTCCCGTACACGCTCCAAAACCGTGCGAAGCTCATCTTCGACATCTTCGATATTTTCCTCGATCAGGAACCGCCGGTCGATCACCATCCGGCAACGATCAGGCACACAGGCCGAAGGCAATCCAGTGTAATCAGCCTCTTGTTCCGGTTCGCCCCCATGGATCGAGTTGATATTCAAAGTCGATTGTTTTGCGCCATCGGGAACCACCGGCATCTCGGTGCGTTTCTGCGCAAGGGCTGGAAACAGGCTCTGTTCCATTTCTTGCACAACCGCCCCCATATGGCGTACGGCACAATCACCCAAAAATGGCATGGATCCGTGGGCAATCTCACCCTTGGTTTCGATCTCGGCCCACCAGACACCACGATGCCCCAAACAGATGCGGTCTTTGTTCAATGGCTCCGGAATAATCACATGCTGCACGCGGTCGGGGCAGAAATACCCCTTTTCCGCCAGATAGGCGACGCCACCGAATCCACCTGATTCCTCGTCCGCAGTTCCGCTGATCTCAATCGCACCTGCAAAATCAGGGCAAATCGCAATAAACGCCTCGGCCGCAATGATACTGGCTGCCAATCCGCCTTTCATATCGCAAGCTCCACGACCATAGATCTTGCCATCTATCACCGCACCGCCAAAAGGATCGGTCGTCCAGCCATGCCCGACCTCAACCACATCAATATGACTGTTGAAATGCACACATTCGCCGGGGTGCTTGCCCGACTTGCGCGCAACAATGTTCCAGCGCGGATATTTGTCGCTATCCCCAATCGCCCCCTCGGCCCGCACCAGTTCGGTCTCAAACCCCGAATGCAACAAACGGCGGTCCAGATAGTCACAAATCTCGTGATAATTCGCGCCCGGCGGATTCAAAGTCGGAATGCGGATCAGATCCTGCGTCAGCGCAATCAGATCATCGCGCCGGTTTTCAATCTCTGTTCTAAGCTTATGTGCAACGGTCATGGCCAGACTATGCGGTGCCTCTGCACCTCAAGCAAGCCAATCCGTCGGAGATTACAGCGCAGCCTCTGCCGCAGCACGAACCGCGCGGATATTTTCACCATATGGTGCAGGATTGTCGACCGATCCGCCTTTAAACACAGCGGAACCCGCCACAAGTACATCGGCACCCGCCGCCGCCATTAGCGGAGCGGTTTCGGGCGTGATGCCACCATCAATTTCAATATGGATCGGGCGGTCACCAATTTTGGCGCGCAGGTTTTTAACCTTTTCGATCTGGCTGTGGATGAACTTTTGCCCACCAAAGCCGGGGTTAACGGTCATCACACAGATCAGATCCACCATATCCAGCAGGTAATCAATGTCTTCGATGCCAGTGCCCGGGTTCAACGCAAGACCCGCCTTGCAACCAAGCCCACGAATGGCTTGCAATGTACGGTGAATATGAGGACCCGCTTCAAGATGTGCGGTAATAATATCGGCACCAGCATCAGCAAATGCACCAAGGTATTGATCAACCGGCGAAATCATCAGGTGGATATCCATCACCGTTTTGATGTGTGGGCGAATGGCAGCGCACAGCGGCGGACCAAAGGTCAGGTTCGGCACGAAATGCCCGTCCATCACATCCACATGGATCCAGTCCGCGCCCTGCGCTTCGACACATTGAATTTCCTGCCCAAAATTGGCAAAGTCCGCTGACAAAATGGATGGGGCGATTTTGATAGAACGATCAAAGGTCATGGGGTGTCTCCGGGTGGGTAAGCCTGACATGCCTTGCTCATGAGCCGTCGCGCCCCTCAGGTCAACCCCCGGCACCGCCTGAACACGATTTCACCCACCCCCTTGACCTTCGGTCGCAGCGTCCCTCTATCTAATCATGAAGACAAAGCGGATGAGCGCAAGTTATGCAAACGGTCAGACTAGATATCGGCGGGTTAAGCTGCGCGGGCTGCGCAGGCCGTACCGAACGCGCGCTAAACGCTGTACCCGGCGTTGAAACCGCCACTGTTAATTTTGCCAACTCCACTGCAGTGATCGAATTTCCAAAAGATCAAGTCCTTCAAAAATCTTTAATCAACGCCGTCGAAGAGGCCGGTTATCAGGCGTGGCTCAATACCGAAGGTGGCATCGCGAAAAGCGCGCAAAACCATACTGCCCAGATCGCACAGGCGCAGCGCAGAATGATGACCGCCGCCATACTGACCCTACCGGTGTTTGTCACGGAAATGGGTGGGCATCTGTTCCCAAGCTTTCATCATTGGCTGCATCAAACCATTGGTGTGCGTCAACTTTGGGTTCTGCAATTTTTACTCACCACGGTGGTGCTGTTCTGGCCGGGTCGCATATTTTTCAGCATCGGCATTCCCGCTTTGACCAAACGTGCGCCAGAAATGAATAGCCTTGTGGCTCTCGGCAGTGGTGCAGCATGGGCCTATTCCACCCTCGTCCTGCTGGCACCCGGGCTTTTCCCCGAAACGGCACGGGTTGTGTACTTTGAGGCCGCCGCGGTTATTGTCACACTGATCCTGACCGGCCGTTGGTTAGAGGCCCGCGCACGCGGCAGAACCGGTGCCGCGATTGAGGCTTTGATAGGCCTGCAACCCGAAACAGCATTGGTAAAACGTGGGAAAAATTGGATCGCCATTGCGGTGGACGAACTGAAAATCGGTGACGTCATCCAGATCAAACCAGGTGAGCGGTTACCAGTCGATGGCACAGTTGCCTCGGGCCAATCTTACGTTGACGAAAGCATGATCACCGGCGAGCCAGAAGCCGTGGCGAAGATCTCCGGCGATGAGGTCATCGGCGGCACGATCAACGCAGCAGGCGCGTTCCAGTTCAAAGCCACTCGTATAGGTGACGGCACCACATTGGCCGGGATCATTCGTATGGTCACACAGGCGCAGGATGCCAAATTGCCGATTCAAGCACTGGCAGATCAGGTTATCAGGATCTTCGTACCCGCAGTGATTGCAATTGCCCTTCTGACTTTAATCGCATGGCTCATCTTAGGGCCGCAACCTGCCTTGATTCATGCCTTGGTTGCTGCCGTGTCCGTTCTGATCATCGCCTGCCCTTGTGCCATGGGGCTTGCGACACCGACCTCGATCATGGTGGGCACTGGCCGTGCCGCAGAAATGGGTGTGTTCTTTCGCAAGGGCGAAGCGCTTCAGCGGCTGGATGAAATCCGCACGATCGCCTTTGACAAAACTGGCACTCTGACCGAAGGTCGCCCCGCCGTCGTCACAACTCAGATCATCGATGGGTTTGATCAGGCTGAGGTACTGCGCATGGCCGCTGCGGTTGAGGCGAAATCAGAACACCCAATCGCCCGCGCGGTGGTTGAGGTAGCAGACCAACCCTTGCCCGAAGTCTTGGATTTCACATCTACCACCGGGTTTGGCGTCGCCGGGGCTGTGTCCGGACAACGCGTTCACATCGGCAACATAGAACACCTTGCACAAAACAGCATCTCTGATCTGCCCGATCAAAAACAGATCGCAACGCTTGGTCAACAAGGTCAAACCCCAATTTTGATCGGCATTGATGGTGCATTCGCTGGCGTGATGGGCATTGCCGACCCACTGCGTCCGGAAAGCAAGCAAGCGATTGAGACCCTGCACAAAAACGGAATTTCGGTTGCCATGCTGACGGGCGACCGCCCTGAGACAGCCCAAGCCATCGCCGCACAATTGGGTATCGATCATGTTCGCGCCAGCCTTCGACCAGAAGAAAAGCTCGCTGCAATTGATGAGCTGCGCAAATCCGGCCCCGTGGCCTTTGTCGGTGACGGAATCAACGATGCCCCGGCTTTGGCCAAGGCAGATGTTGCCATTGCGCTTGGCACCGGCACCGACATTGCGATGGAAACCGCAGATGTTGTGTTGGTTTCTAGCGACCTTTCAGGGGTGATTAACGCGCGACATCTGTCGCAACAGACCATGCGGAACATCCGGCAAAACCTGTTTTGGGCTTTTGCCTACAACGCTGCATTATTGCCAGTAGCCGCTGGCGTTCTGTATCCAGCAACAGGTCTGTTGCTGTCCCCGATGCTGGCCGCCGGGGCAATGGCATTGTCGTCGGTTTGTGTGGTCAGCAACGCCTTGCGCTTGCGTCGTGTACAGCCTGCGCTGGCAGCTTCAAAAAACCACTAGGCACCCTCACACAAGCTGGCTAAGGTGCCGTTCAATCTGCGCTTTAACAGGCACAAATTCACCCCTATCTGGCATCCCATGACGAGGTCCGCATGGAAGATCTTTCCCCCCGCACCATTTCCGAGGCCCCACGCGAAACGCCCGTGATTCATGACACCGATGTTTTGGTGGTCGGCTCTGGCCCGGCGGGTCTGGCCGCTGCATTAGCCGCTGCGCGTTGCGGGGTTGAGGTGGCCCTTGTGGAGCGGTTCGGTTGCTTTGGTGGCAACATCACGGTTGTCGGCGTTGAAGGCTTCGCTTGGTATCGTCACGAAGACACAGTTGAGGCCGGTGGAATTGGCTGGGAGTTCGAACAACGCGCCAAAGCCGCAGGTGCCGCTGTGCCAGAAAGCCAGTCGCTCAGCTATGAGCTGGACAGCGAAGGCTTCAAACTGGTCGCCGACCGGTTGGTGGAAGAGGCTGGCATTCACCCCATGCTGCATCGCCAGTTCGTCGCCCCCATCATGGATGGTAATGAAATTAGAGGGATCATCGTCGAATCCAAGGCAGGGCGCGAGGCGATCCTGGCAAAACGTGTGATTGATGCCACCGGTGATGCCGATGTCGCCGAACGCGCAGGTGCATTGACCTACATGACACCCATCGAGGAAATGCAAGCTGCATCGGTGATGTTCCACGTGGCTGGCGTTGATAAAAAGGCCTTTATGGATGGCGTCAAAGCCAACCCACAAACCTACAAGGACTGGTCTACCGGCGAGTGGGAGGTCGAGACAGATGGTAAAGAAGACACGATGTTTTCCCCGTTTCTCGCCAAACCTTTTGAACAAGCCATTAAAGATGGCGTGATCCCGCCACACCTGAATACCATTGGTGGGACTTGGGGTGCGGTGCACGACAGTGGCGAGATGACCTATATGAACCTTGTGCATCTGGCGGGCTGTGATGGCACCGACCCAGACAGTCTGACCAAATTCGAAATTGAAGGCCGCAAGCAAGCGATGCATGCGATTGAAGCCCTGCGCCACTACACGCCCGGCTGCGAAGGCGTCCGGTTGCGGAACTTTGGCATGTCGCTGGGTGTGCGCGATACCCGCAAGATCGATGCGGTGTACAACTTGACTGATGAAGATATGCGCCATCAGGGGCGCTTTGATGATAGCATCGGAATTTATCCAGAATTCATAGATGGTTACGGTATCTTAATCTTGCCCACCACCGGGCGCTATATGCAGGTGCCGTACAGCTGTATGTTGCCACAAAATATTGAAAACCTACTGGTTCCGGGCCGCGCAATTGGCGGATCCAAAGTGGCCCATGCAGGCACACGCAACATGGCCTGCTGTGCGGTCACCGGACAGGGCGCAGGTGTGGCTGCGGCGCTGTCGGTCAAATCAAATCGCAGTCAGCGCAATGTTGACCTGAGCGCTGTCCGGTCTGAACTGAAACGGCAAGGCGTGCGGATCGATTAACGTACAGCCTGTACGTTTTACCCCCTTAAAACGTACACAAATCCACCATCGGGATTGACTGCCTCACACTCCGATGTAGCGGCTTGAGACGTCAGATGTCAGATCACAAAATGGCCCCGACCAAACATCGGCCCCGCGTTGCAAGATGGTGGCGCGGTCAGCGACCTGTGACAGCTCTGACAAGGATTTGTCGACCAGAAGAATTGCCATGCCGGTTTCCCCTTTCAGGGTGCGGATGGCGGACCAAATTTCTTGTCGTACAATAGGGGCCAAACCTTCGGTGGCTTCATCCAAAATCAGCAGGCGAGGATTGGTCATCAGGGCACGTCCAATGGCCAGCATCTGCTGCTCGCCGCCGGATAATGTCGCCGCACTTTGATCGCGGCGTTCGTTCAGGCGCGGAAACAACGCACTGACCCGGGCGAAATCCCAATGACCCGGGCGAGCGGCGGCGATGAGGTTTTCAAAGACATTGAGATTGGGAAAGATGCGCCGCCCTTCGGGGACCAACCCGATACCCAATCGTGCGGCCTTGTGTGCTGGCAAGCGAGTCAGGTCGTGGCCATCAAACACCAATTGCCCCGCCGCCACTGGCATCATCCGGCAGATCGATTTGATTGTGGTGGATTTGCCCATGCCATTGCGACCCAACAGTGCAAGAACCTCGCCCTCGGCCAGATCAAAGGACACATCGAATAGAGCCTGAGATGCACCGTAAAAGGCAGAGATGGAGGACAGAGACAACAGGCTCATGCGTCTTCCCCCAAATAGGCCGTTTGCACCGCTTTGTTGGCGCGGATCTCAGACACAGATCCTGTGGCGATGATTTTACCATAAACCAACACGCTAAGCCGGTCCGCCAAGGCAAAGACGGCATCCATATCATGTTCCACCAACAGAATGGGTGCCTCTTGCCGCAGCTCATCCAGCAAAGTGGTCATCTTTGCGGAGCCTTCAGCCCCCATGCCGGCCATCGGTTCATCCATGACAAAGGCCTTGGGGTTCAATGTCAGTGCAATCGCCACTTCCAACTGGCGACGCTGGCCATGGCTGAGGTCTGCGGTGCGCATGCTGGCTTGATCTGCCAGCCCGACACGCTCTAGTGCAGTCATTGCTACCTCACGCAGGTTTGTGTCGGATAGGGCGCGACGGAACATGGCAAAAGCTCCGCCACGGGCGCCCAGTGCGCCCAGCACTGCGTTTTGTAAAACCGTGTCCTCCATCGCTAGGGCGGAGATTTGGAAGGTGCGTCCCAAACCGGCCTTTGCACGGGCACGGGTGGTCAGCGAGGTCACATCTTGGCCCATCATTTCCACCCGGCCACTGTCGGGGGTCAGGCCGCCGCAGATCTGGGCGATCAACGTTGATTTTCCCGCGCCATTTGGACCGATGATGGCGTGAATCTCGCCCGGTTTCAGGGTCAGGCTGATATTGTCACTCGCCTTCAGTGCACCAAACTGTTTGCTGATGTTATGTGTGGCCAGAACCGGATCAGTCATGCGCCACCTGCCTGCCAGCCAAAACGCCGATCAATCCCCCACGGGCAAAAAGCACAACCAACAACAACAACAGCCCCAGCCAGATGTGCCAAAACTCGGACAAACCGCCAAGAAAATGCTCAAGCATGATAAAAAGTGCCGCCCCTGCCACTGGGCCACAGAGCCGCCCGACACCGCCAAGGATGATAAAAATCATAATCTCGCCACTGGTTTGCCAGCTGAACATGTTCGGGCTGACAAAGCGGTTAAGGTCAGCGAAAAGCGCCCCCGCAAGGCCCGTGATTGCGCCCGATATGACAAAGGCAATCAGGCGCAGATGAAACGGGCTGAGGCCGACAGTTTCGACCCGCCCGGGCGACTGGCGCGCGGCATTGAGCGCCAGACCAAAGGGGGCATTAGCCAAGCGGTAACTGAACCACAAGGCGGCCAGCAACAGGGCAAAACACAAGGCGAAAAACTGGATCGGATCCAAGGTGTTCATCCCCGGAAAGCCGTTGCGCACATAGATCGACAGACCATCTTCGCCACCGTAAGCGGGCCAACTTATGGTGAAGAAGAACAGCATCTGACCAAAGGCCAGTGTGATCATGATGAAATAGACACCCGAAGTGCGCAGCGACAGCGCCCCTATGATCAGCGCACCCAAGCCTGACGCCAAGATCGCCGTGATCCAGATCACGGGCATGGATTTGGTACCCTCAAGCAGGAAAGGCGTTTCCATCAAGGGGGTGTAGCTTTGGGCATGGCTGGCGAGAATACCCATGGTATAGCCGCCGATGCCGAAAAATGCGGCATGGCCAAGACTGACCAGCCCGCCCAAGCCCAGCGCGATATTAAGACCGACCCCGGCCAGCGCAAGAATTGCCACCTTGGTAGCAAGCGTGATGGTAAAGGGCTCATCCGTAACATAGGCCCAAAGCGGGATCAGCAGCAGACCCAACAGAAGGGCCGCGTTTATGAGAGGCTCGCGCTTCATGCCAGATATCATGCCTGTGCTCCGAACAAACCCTGTGGCCGCCAGATCAGAACCCCGGCCATCAGGATATAGATCAGCATCGATGACAGTGCCGCACCGGTTGAGGAAGCGCTGGCGTTATCGGTGAAAAGACGCAAGATCGCAGGCAGGGCAATGCCGCCCAATGTGTCGGTAAGCCCAACAAGGATAGCCCCGATCAACGCGCCCTTGATCGAACCGATGCCGCCGATGACGATCACTACAAAGGCCAGAATCAATACGGGCTCCCCCATGCCGACCTGCACCGACTGGATCGCGCCCACCAATGCGCCAGCCAGCCCGGCCAAGGCCGCGCCCAGCGCAAAAACGATGGTGTACAGCTTGGAGATATCAACGCCCAGCGCCGCGATCATCTCCCGATCAGATTCGCCCGCGCGGATACGAATGCCCAGCCGGGTGTGGGCGATCAACCAGAACAGGCCGGCAGCAATAACCAACCCGATGACAATGATCGTCAAACGGTAGACAGGGTATTCAATGCCACCGGGTAAGGTGACCGGGCCGGACAAGGCATCAGGAATATCGAGATAAAGCGGGAATGATCCAAAAAGCCAGCGCGTCCCTTCGGAAAAAATCAAGATCAACGCAAAGGTCGCCAACACCTGATCAAGGTGATCGCGGTCATACAGCCGGCGAATGACCAGCAGCTCCATTAACGCACCCGCAGCGGCGGCGGCGGTGAGTGCTGCCATCAAAGCCAGCAAGAACGACCCCGTCGCACCGGCGACAGCGGCAGCCGCAAAAGCCCCGACCATATAAAGCGATCCGTGTGCGAGATTGATCAACCCCATGACGCCAAACACCAGCGTTAGCCCGGCCGCCATCAAAAACAACATGATCCCGAACTGCAAACCGTTGAGGACCTGCTCGATGAAGAGAAGTGTCGTCATGCAGAGGTTAGCCGAAGGGTCAGAAGCTTATAGGCAAAGCCGCCGAACAGAACCGCGCAAGTGGCGCGAATACCTCTTGCCGCGCGGGCATAGCCCCGACGAAACCCCGCCTTTGAGAACAACACGGCATAACCCAGAAAAACCGCGGCACTTTGTAATCCCACGGCCATCACGATCATCACAAGCGTCGCCGACGATTGCCCGGGTGAAAGCGCAATCGAGTAAAGCGCGCCGAAAAAGAATATCGCCTTTGGGTTTGTCAGATGGAGCAACAATCCCCGCACCCAAAAGGTCCGTAAAGAGGCTGGCGTCACAGAGCTATCGGCAAATGCCGCGTCATTGCGCCAAGCAGCACTTGCAGATTTCCATGCCAGCCACGCAAGATACCCCGCCCCCGCATACCGGATTGCTTCGACCAGCCAACCATGTGTTACCATAATTGCTGCCAATCCACAGGCCGCCGCAATCGACCATGTAAATGAGCCGCACAAGATGCCACTTGCCAAAGCCAGAGCCGGGCGACGCCCATGTTCAGCTGCGGTGGTTGCAATGGCAATCGTTGCCGGGCCGGGGCTGGCCGAGGCCACCAATGCGGCAAGCAAAATCATGGGAAGCAAAGAGAAATCTGGCATCAAACTAGTTTGTATTGGGGAGGATTTGGCTGGGCGACATTACGCCCAGCCAGGTAGATTACATTTTGCAGTCATCCACATAGACGTTGCTGTGATCGCTCAGCGCGGTGCCGATGATCTTGTTAGTGAACACGTCACCCTCTTTGATCACTTCGCGCACATAGATGTCCTGCACCGGGTGGTGGTTGGCAGCAAATTCGAAATCGCCACGAACCGATGCAAACTCCGCCGCTTCCAGTGCCGTACGGAACGCATCAGCATCGCTCACGTCTGCCTTGGCCATTGCCGAAAGCAACAGGTTCGCAGTGTCATAACCTTGGGACGCATAGAGCGACGGCAAGCGACCATATTCGGCTTGGAATGCGTCGACAAAGGCCGCGTTCGCAGCGTTGTCGATGTCTTTGTTCCATTGGCTTGTGTTTTTCACGCCAAGCGCTGCGTCACCCACGGCCTGCAAGATACCCTGATCAAAGCTGAACGCAGGCCCGACCACCGGCAGATCAATGCCGCTGTCAGCGTACTGCTTGAGGAAAGAGATCCCCATACCGCCGGGCAGGAAGAAGAAGATGCTGTCAGCATCCGAGGCGCGGATCTGCGCCAATTCCGCAGCGTAATCCTTTTGTCCCAATTTGGTGAATAGCTCTCCGGCCAGCTCACCTCCGTACACGCGTTTGTATCCGGTCAACGCGTCCTGACCAGCAGGGTAATTCGGGGCCAGAATGAAGGTTTTCTTGAAGCCCGCGTCATTGGCATAACCGCCTGCCGCCTCGTGCAGGTTGTCGTTCTGCCATGCCACGTTGAAATAGTTTGGATGACAGCCTTTGCCCGCCAGTGCAGAAGGGCCAGCGTTAGGTGATAGGTAAAACTTACCCTGCGCAGTAGCGGTGGGCACCACGGCCATGGCCAGATTAGACCAGATGATGCCGGTCAGCACATCGACCTTCTCAGATTGGATCATCTTGTCAGCCAGTTGCACGGCAATGTCAGGCTTACGCTGGTCGTCTTCGACCACGATTTCCAGATTATCATTCCCAGCCATCTTAGCCGCCAGCAGGAATCCATCGCGTACATCAATGCCAAGACCCGCACCACCGCCTGACAGCGTGGTGATCATGCCGACCTTGACCTTGCCGTCTTCGGCCAGCGCGGCCGATCCGATCAGCCCCATGCAAGCAGCTGCAATAAGTGATTTCAGTTTCATGTCCCTCTCCCTATGACTTCAGAACGCTTTGAAGGTCAGCGTTGTCTCGGTACGCTCGATCCCGTCGATGTCGAGCAGATTATCGTTGATGTATTTGCCCACATCCTCGCCCTCGGGGATGTAGAGCTTGAGCAATAGGTCAAAGGGTCCCGAAGTCGAATAAAGCTCGGAATGAATTTCACGCAGCGCGATATTTTCGGCCACGGTGTAAGACGTGCCCGGACGACAGCGGATATTGACAAAAACACAACGCATCTTGGTCCCCCTCTTGTTGCCCGTAACTAAACGGGAATTTGTACTGGAAGGGAACCGTGAATTTTATCGCAAGGTGCTATTCACCCAGCTTGGCGTGCACCTCGTTCAGATCGATCTCACC
>NZ_OUMZ01000004.1 GCF_900327775.1 Roseovarius sp. EL26 | reverse complement strand
AGGTTGAGGCAGTCATCTTGTGGCGGTATGGACGGAACAGGTTAGCGGTTTCATCATGGACGGAGAGGAATCTCTGGGCCTGACGAGCTGACTTGAACCTGCCCTGTATCTTTTCTCGTTTCCGCGTCGGTCTGTGCGACCCTTCTATACGATTGTTCAATCCCTTGTGCGCCCGATGCTCCACATCCAACTCAAGCTTGCGTAGAGCCGCACCGTAGCTGCGGAGTTTGTCTGTCACAATAACGCGGGGCTCGCCCCAGCGGGCCATTAATCTGGAGATGAACCGTTTAGCAGCCCGTGTATTGCGCCGAGTTTGGACCAGAATATCAAGGGTTTGACCGTTGCTGTCCACTGCACGCCAAAGCCAGTGTTTCACACCCCGGATCATGATGACTACTTCGTCGAGATGCCATTTATCGCTGGACCGATTGCGGCTTGCGCGGATCCGTTTCGCGATTCCAGGRCCGAGTTTTTTAACCCACGCGCGGATCGTTTCGTAGCTGACGGTAATACCTCGTTCAGCGAGCAGATCCTCAACATCCCGCAAGCTGAGAGCAAAGCGATGGTAGGCCCAGACCGCGTAGGAAATGATAGAAGTTGGGAAGCGGTGACCCTTCAGGCGGGATGGGGAGATCGTACAAATCATCGGAGTGGGCTACGTATGTGTCGGCCACAGGTCAACAAGTTGACGATGCCAAGGGTGCACACCAATCTGACGATTTAATGTGACACAAACGTCGCCCTAATTCTGTCACAAAAGGGTGCAATACGGATATTGATACAAATCAGGCAATAACCCCACTCAAATGTGACAGGAACCTATGGCCAAGATTGGATATGCCCGCGTCAGCTCATCAAGCCAGGACCTCGACATTCAGAAAGCCAAGCTGAAGGCGGCTGGCTGTGAAGTCATCCGCTCAGAAACCGTTTCTGGTGCTTCCCGTGATGATCGCTCTGAATTGGCGACAGTGATGGAGTTCTTGCGTGACGGTGACGAACTGGTCGTGCATCGTCTGGATCGTCTCGGCCGATCCACCCGCGATGTGCTGAACCTGGTCCATGAACTGGATGCCAAAGGCGCATCGCTCCTAATGCTCGAACCTGAAGTCACCACCGCCGGGGACATGGGCCGGATGGTCATCACCGTTCTCGGCATGGTCGCCGACATGGAACTCAAGTTCATTCGTGACAGACAGCGTGCCGGGATTGAGGCGGCCAAAGGTAAGGGCGTCTACAAGGGGAGGCAAAAAACGGTCGACGATGCGGAAATCCAAAGACGTGTCGAACTCGGGGTTCCAAAAGCCCAGGTTGCGCGCGATCTCGGCGTTTCAAGGATGACCGTATATCGGGCGCTAAATAACTCCGCTTCCGCCAACTGTAATGAGGAAGCAGCCAATGCCTGACCCATACTTTTCAGAGCTGAAATATTTAGGCGGTGCGTCTCTGGATTTCATAGAAGTGGCCGTCGACGCCGGTACCGACATATCCGATCTCGAAATTACCATCTATTTTTCTGATGGAACTATTCGCTCCACGAACACGCTCGTCGGTATCACGCCTACGACAATCGCCGGAAAAGACGTATATGTCATCGATACATCTTCTTCTGGAACCTTCAATGGTCTCGCCCTTTCCAACGCGGTATCTCTTTCAGACAGCAGTGACGGGACCGTGTTTTCGTTCGTATCATTTACCGATACTGCCGCTGCCGTAACTGCTACCGAAGGCCCGGCTAATGGTCTGACGTCGACAGAAATCGGCGGCGCCGGAAGTGGCTCGTCACTAGAATCCACAGATGGTTCCTCCTACACGCTTCAGACTAACCCAACGCCGGGATCGGTACCTTGCTTCACAAGTGGAACTATGATTGCCGTACCTGGCGGAACTCAGGAAATCGGCCAACTGACACACGGTGACGTTGTCTTGACGAAAGACAGGGCACTCCAGCCAATCCGCTGGATTGGGCGACGCAAATACACAGCAGAACAGCTGGATAGCAACCCAAAGCTTCGACCTGTCCGGATCATGGCAGGAGCTTTAGGACAAGGGCTTCCAGAACGTGATGTGCTGGTTTCACGCCAACATCGCATGTTGCTCCAATCCAAAATCGCAAAGCGCATGTTCGGCAAGTTTGAAGTTCTAATTCCAGCAATAAAACTAACGGAACTGCCTGGTATTTTCGTGGACGAAATTGTCCAAAGCGTCGAGTACATTCACCTACTCTTTGACCAACATGAAATCATCTATGCCGAAGGAACCCCAACCGAAAGCTTGTTCACCGGCCCGGAAGCATTGAAATCAATCAGCCCGGAAGCCTGTCAGGAAATTCTCTCCATCTTCCCTGAAGTTAAAAAGCTGGACTACCGACCCAAATCGGCCCGGTTCATCCCGTCTGGGAAAGGCCAAAAACAGCTCATCGCTAGGCATTTGAAGAACTGCAGGCCCTGCATAAGCCAGAAAAACAAGTGTTCACAAATGTTCTGAATTTTGGCCACTATTGCAGCGAAAGCTGGCTTTGTCCGCATCTTTTCAGTTCAAACAGCGAGCAACGAAGGGGTGAAAATTAGCGCGTTCTCTTTGTGTTCCTCATAACCCCCACCTGTGCACGTTCGGGGCGGTTGGGCCAGTTTGCGGACAATGCCAATCGTCGCGCTTGATCCAGATCTCGATGCCAAGCTCTCTCGAAAGCCGTTCCATCGGTTCAAGCGGGGTGGGCAAATGCGCCAGGTGCAGGCGGGGGAAGCGGGAGAGATGCATTTCGGAATCCTTGTTTTGAGTGTTCGTGGAGGTGCGGCTTAGGTCCGCTTTGAGGAGGTGTCGCTGCTGCTGTGGCGGAACGCCTATCCTGAATGGAACTCTCGCAGGACCCGCCCGCCATTGACCGGGGTGCGCCGACCGTCGCACATAGACAGCTGACCGTTCACCAATACATGCGCGATACCGCTGGCATAGCGGCGCGGGTTGCGGGCAGTGGCGTTGGAGGCGATGTTGGCCTGATCGAAAACGCAGATATCTGCGTGATAGCCCGGTTTCAGCTGCCCGCGTTTCTTCAGTCCAAGCCGCGCGGCGGGGATCGAGGTGATCTTCGCGAGTGCCTGGGCCAGGGTCAGCACACCACGGTCACGCACGTAATGCTGTAAAAACCGCGCCGCCCAACCGTAGCCGGAAAGCGAACCAAGCTGGTCTTTCAGCACACCATCATTGGCAATCGCCACAGTGTCCGAGATCACGGCGCATTCGGGTTGGTGCAGGCACAGGTCGATATCGTTGTTACGAAAGCTTTTTGATGCCCACATGCAAGACAACATGTGTTCACCTTCCTCAAGCAGAATGTCGAGCACCGCGTCATAGGGGTGGCAATTGCGCATGCGGCCAATCTCGGCGAAATCCGCGCCGACGATATCGTTGTTCACCTTGGCGTTAAGCAGAACGATGTCGTCCCATTTCTCTGCTTTCACAATCAGCCACATCGGCTGTGGATTGGCCTTGATCCGCTCGCGATCCCTGGGATTGGCGAGCCGTTTCAAAATGTCGTCCACGCCGCCGGCCTGCGCCCATTTCGGCAGGATCGCCACCATCAGCGTGTTGTTCCAGTCATGCGGGATCACGTCAAAAGAGATGTCCATGTCGAAATGTCGGGCCGTCTCGATCATCTCCAGCGTATGCTCGGTCGCATAATCCGGCGCGCCAAATTTCGGTTGGATATGGCTGATCTGCAGCCGCGCACCAGCCTGTCGGGCGGTCGAGATCGCTTCGGCAAAGCCCAGATCGTAATGGGTGTCGCGGTTGCGCACATGGGTGGCATAGAGCCGACCGTGTTTCTGTGCGACCTCAACCATCGGCACCAGGTGTTCCGGTGCGGAGAGGCTTCCGGGGAAGTATTCCAAACCCGACGAAAATCCGCCGGCACCTTCCTCCATGCATTGATCGACCAGCCTGGCCATTGCTGCAACCTCATCAGGTTCGCCTGCGTGCAGCTCATCGCCTAGGATCGCGCGGTGAATGGTGCCGTGGCCGACAAAGGCCATCACGTTGACGCCCAAGGCACTTTCATCAAGTGCATCAAGGTATTCCCCGAAACCCAGCCAGTTCGGGTGTTCCGCCTCGTCAACATACCATGGTGACACGTCGCGGATTGCGCCATGCGACACCACCGGTGCACAGCTTATCCCGCACTGGCCGATCACCTCGGTGGTTACGCCCTGATGCACCTGGCTTTCGGCGCGCCCATCCGCGATCAGGGTGAAATCGGAATGCGTGTGCATATCGACAAAACCGGGCGCGACAACAAGGCCAGAAACGTCGATCACCTCGGCCGCCCCATCGGTCGGGATTTCGGGCGCGATCTCAACAATCATGCCATCCCGTATCGCTACGTCTCCGACAAAACTCTCAGCTCCGGTGCCGTCATGTACGTCGCCACCCTTTAGGATCATGTCAAACATCTTACATCTTTCCTGTTTCGCCGAAGCGGATTACCTCATCGGACCGTAAACAAGGTCTGGTAAGAAGGTGACCCAGCCGGTGAAGAAGACCAGCAGCAGGATCATCGCCACATAGGGTATGAGCAGTGGCAAAACGCCTACTGATATCTCTTCGATTGAAATTTTGCTGATCCGTGCGGCGACAAAAAGGTTCACCCCGACCGGGGGTGTCAGGAAGCCTATCTCGCAGGTCATCACCGTGAAGATTCCGAACACCACCGGGTCCACGCCCAGGTTGGTGACTAGTGGAAAGAACACTGCGGTAAAGATGATAATCTGAGGGATGCTCTCCAGCCACATGCCGACGATGATGTAGAAAATCCCGATCAGCAGCAGCACCAACCACGGGAATTCAACCAGCCCCTGAAACAGGCCAAGCACGGCTTCGGGAATGTCGAAAAGCGTCACAAGCTGACCAAAGGCCTTGGTTGATCCCAGAATGAATAAAACAGTGCCGATCACAATGGCGGTGAACTTGAATGCGTGGAACAGTTTAGCCCGGGTCAGTCCCTTGTAGATGAACATGCCCACGAACAGACCATAGGCCACGGCGACGCCTGCTGCCTCGGATGGGGTGAAGATCCCGGCATAGATGCCGCCCAAAATGATCACCGGTGCCATCACAGCCCATTTACCTTCCCAGAAGGCCTCGAGTAGCGGCCTCCAACGGAAGCGTTCGCCAGTGCCGCCATAGCCGTTTTTCACCGAGATCACGAAGACCACGGCCATCAGCATTACGCCCAGCACGATTCCCGGCACAATACCGGCAAGGAACAAGCGCGGAATCGACACATCCGTCACAAGTGCAAAGATGATCAAAAGGTTGGACGGTGGGATCATGCTTCCTAGAGCGCCAGCTGCGGCGGCAATTGCCCCGGCAAATCGTGAGGGATAGCCTTCTTCCTGCATAGCAGGGATGGTGATCGATCCAATGGCCGCTGTGGTCGCAGGGCCCGAGCCCGACAGGGCGGCAAAAAACATACAGGCCACAACCGTCACAAGCCCGATACCGCCTTTATAAGCCCCGACAAGTTTCTGCGCGATGTTGACCAGCTTTTCCGACATCCCGCCCTGTTCCATCAACTGACCGGCCAGAACGAAAAGCGGAATGGTCACAAGCGGGAAAGGCTCAAACGCTGTCCACGCGGCCTGCGCCATCAAGGTCATGGGAATGTCCGCGATATAAAGCCCGGCGACAGTGGCAAGCCCGGCGGCAAACGGGATCGGCACTCCGATCGCCATTGCAAGGACAAAGACCACGGCCATGATGATCGGACCGTTTGCCCCGCTTACAACAGCCATAATCAGGCCAAGGATCAGAGCCGCCAGAACGACAGCAGCCGTCGGAAATCCTCCGGAAGTACGTTTTTTAGTTAGCTCTGTCATAACGGCAGCCCCTCGAATTTGTCTTTGCCCCAGCGCCAGTAGACCTGGAGAATTCGGAACAGCATCAGACAAAAGAACATTGGAACGAACATCTGAACCCACCGTTGTTCAATTCCCAAACCGGGGGTTTGGTAGGTGACGTTGAACAAAAGTTGCGTGTAGTTCAGCGTCTGTACGATCATGAAAATCACGAAACCCAGCCATAGCGCGTCGGCAACCACCACACAGGTTACCTGCAGTGATTTGGGTAGACGATTGAGCAAAAGCGTTATGCGGATATGCGCACGCTCCCGCGTCGCCATTGTGGCGCCGAGGTAGACCGCAAAGATCATGCCATATACGGCAGTCTCTTCTGCCCATGCGGCGGCGGAGTGGAATACAAATCGCAACACCACCTGCATCAGCACTGAGCCGACAATGACGGAAAGAAATATTGCACAGAGCACTTCTTCAAAGTGTTCATCAATCTTGGAAAGCATTTCCGCCTCCTTCGGGCACCAAACCTTGTTGACAAAAGGGGCCTGTAGACACCTGCCCACGGGCCTCTTTTCGGTCGTCGCAATCAGCCTTATTCGGCAGCTGCGCGGATCGCGGCCAGCAGGGCGTTGAACTCGTCGCTACCTTCTTTCGCGTATTGGTCCTGAACCGACAGACCGGCCGCGATAAAGTCGGCTTTATCGACTTCAGCCGTTTCCATACCGCCTTCGGTGATCAGGAAAGTGCGGATTTCTTCAACCTGAGCCGAAACAATCTCTTTCTGATAAACGCCTGCTTCGGCAGCCGCCCGCAGCACTGCTTCGCGTTGTGCATCGTCCAGCTTGTTCATGATCCGGTCGCTGGCAAAGAGAGGCGAGAAAAAGCTGAAGTGCTCAAGTGCCGTGAAATGTGGCATGAATTCATAGAACTTCTGCGATTTTACAAATGGCGTACCTGCATCGCCGCCATCAACGGTGCGGGTCTGCAGGGCTGTTGGCGTATCTGCCCATGGTAGCGGGATAGGAGCGGCCCCGAAGGCGGTGAACGTGTCCAGCATGACCTGGTTCTTGGGAACACGGATTTTCATGCCTTCCATGTCGGACATCGACGTGATCGGGTTGCGAGAGTTAAAGAAGTCCCGGTCGCCAACCACACCATAGGTCAGAAGGTGCACGCCAGTTGCTTCCTGCAACTGATTGGCAAAACCCTGACCCACTTCGCCTTCCAGCACCTTGTAGGCGTGATCCTTGCTCTGGAAAATATATGGCAGCACAAACGCATCCATCAGTGGGAAGTGAGGTGACACGTTGTTCATCGTGATGATGTACATATCGACAGTGCCGAGCTGCATAGCCTTGAAGGCTTCGTCCTCGCTAGTCAGCTGCGCGCAGCACCGGATTTTCACATCGACGCTGCCGTCGGTGTATTCTTCAACAAGCTCTTCGAACTTTGTGGCAATTGGGCCGTACGAACTGGTTTCAGCGGTAGCGTAGCCGAGGTTGATGACAACGTCGCCCGCAAATGCGGACTGCGCGGTCAAAGCGAATGCAGCGCAGGATGCAGCGCCCGCAAGTGTTTTCAGAAGTTTCATTGGGATCTCCAGGTTGGTGGCGGGGTGGGCTTGTTTTCTCTCACTATGTCGAAGATGTAGTTGCCCATCCAATATTATTTAGGTACCAATTGATGCCGAAGGAGCATCATGCGAATAGGCCTTAGACATATCCGCTACCTGATTGCCGTCGCAGAGGAGCTTCATTTCCGCCGCGCGGCCGAGCGGCTCGGGATTGCGCAGCCTGCACTGAGCAGGGCGATTCAGCACCTTGAAAATGAACTTGGTGTCGTGCTTTTTTCCCGTACCAACCGTAGCGTTCAGATCACCCCCGCCGGTGAGACATTTCTTGCCAGTTGCAGGGAAGTTATCAATTCAGTTGAAACCGCGATTGAAAAAACGCAGCTGGTGCACCAGGGCAAGCTCGGATTGCTTCGCATTGGCTACACCGACGTGGCTATCGCAGGCAAACTGCCAGCCCTGCTTAAGAAGTTTCAGGATGAACAGCCCAACATCATATTGCAGCCGCATCATGACGTCACAGTTTCTCAACTGCAAAAACTGGACGCTGGTGCGCTGGATGTAGGCTTCGTCACCGGCCCCATCAACCGTTCGGGCTACGAACAATGCCTGGTGTCTTCCGAGCGTTTCGTTTGCGTGTTCTACGAAAGCCACCCTCTGGCTAGGCGTGAGGCGGTTCGGCTTGAGGAGCTCTCCAAGGAAGATTTCGTCCACGGCTCGTCAAGGGACTGGGAGCAGTTCTATTCCTACCTGTTGCCGCTTTGTCGACGATCGGGTTTTGCGCCGCGAATCGTACAAGAGGCTTTCAATACCTCAGGAATCTTAGGCCTGGTATCAGCCGGCATGGGTGTCACGATCCTGACAGACAGCGTTCGAAATTCAATGGGTCCCGGATTGGTTGTTATTCCAATCGAAGACGCTGCCGAAGAGCTTCAGACAGTCGCGTTCTGGAAATCCGGTTCCGTCGAGGGCGCTATGGGGGTGTTTTCAGAATTCCTGCTACGACACGAATTGGAAGCGTCGGCGGGTCCGACCGACCATTTGGACAATAATGATTGAACCAAGGCTTGCAAGGACAGATATTGCGAGAGCCGCCTGATAGCGTCGAACCAGCAGATCTAGGTCGGAAACGGGCCGATAGCGAAGACGCCAATGTCGGCTTTTGTGCCTTCTTGTCACTTCGTACATCTTACAGCACCGGTCAGATTGGGCTCGCAGTCAAATTTCGCTGCCTGAAGCACAAACTGTGGCTTCTGATTTGCCAACGACCGCGCGCTGAGCAACATGACACAAGATCAAAGACTTGGCCCGATCACCGGATGACCGATCCTGAGCGGCCTATTGCAACGGCGTTGCCGCGCGAGCATTGGGCGGCTCTGAGCCCACTTTGACCAATGCCGCGCCACACGCGAATGTCTGCTCCTCGGGCTTTCACCAGAAACATGACAAAATCTACTGAGCGTCGCCAAGGGTCTTTGTCCAGATGCGTGGCAGATCAACCACCTTTGCTCGCTTCGGAAATCCAAGTTACATTCGACGGTGGCTGCATGCCTTGCCTCCATTGGCTCGGCGGGACACCGGTCTCTCGTGTGAGCTTGTTGCAACCAAGTAGAAATGTCACTGGTTGTGCAAAGCAGGAATGTCACCGAAAGCGCTAACGGTAGCAAAGCCTGACAGGGCGGAGACCTCAACTATCGCAGCCCTGGCTGGCTTTGCGGGGGTTAGGGAGGCAGACGCTCGTGTGAAATGTAGAGAAGACCAGCAATGGAGCCCTTAGTTCGGGATGCTGCGCCTGGCATGAACGGCAACTCATCCGAAGTTGGCAAGTTAGTTCGCGCCCAATTGCGTGCAGTGGTTGCACTCATCACATTTACCCTTATAGCCGATTCAAAACACACAGCTTGAAATTGACACAAGGAAACTCAGATGCGCATCGGCTTTATCGGACTTGGGACTATGGGTGGCGCAGCCGCGCTGAATTTGATCAGAGGTGGTCATGATCTGCAGGTTTGTGATCTCGATAAGGCCCGCGCCAAGGAACATCTGGAACTCGGGGCCACCTGGGCCGAGACACCACGCGATGCCGTTCAGGGTGCGGGCATTGTGTTCACCATGGTTTTTGGGCCAAAGCAAATCGAAGCGATTGTCCGCGGAGCTAACGGTTTGGCCTCAGTCATGGGGGAAGGACAGGTCTGGGTTGATATGACGACCAACCAACCGGCTCTGGCCCGAGCATTGGCAGATGAGATCATGCAGACGGGCGCGCAGGTGGTCGATGCACCCGTCTCGGGGGCTGTGGATGGTGCCCGCACGGGCAACATGCCGCAATTTGCCGGTGGCGATGCAGATACTGTTGAACGCATTCGCCCTGTTATGGAGTTGATGGGTCCGCTGCATTACATGGGCCCCAACGGCAACGGGCAGGTCACCAAGCTGGCCAGCAATCAGCTTTGGGCCATCCATGCCACGGCAATGGGTGAAGCTTTGGTGATGGCGGTGAAATCCGGCGTTGATCTGTCACGCGCCTGGGAGGCCCTGAAGATCGGCGCAAGCGAAAGCTGGTGTATGCACCATGATGCGCCCTCGGTTTTTGCAGGGCATTATGACCCGTCCTTCACGCTGGATCTTTGCCAGAAGGATCTTGGGCTGATTGTCGAAGCCTGCGACGATGCGGGCACTTTGGCACCAGCAACCCGGCTGGTCTGTGAACAGTTCGAAAAAGCCAGAAAGACATATGGCGACGACAAGGGTGAACTTCACGTTGTAAAGCTTGAGGAAGACGCAGCCGGTGTCTCGCTGCGCCTGGAGAGGAATTGGGTGCCACACTGGGAAAAGTAAGACGAATGCAAAGGAAGTGCTTTGAACGGTGCTACATGGCTTGCACTGCAACAGGTCGTTCTTCCACTTGCCGTTATTACTACTGAGAAGATCTTGTGATGTTGAGTTCCACAGGACGAACGGTCAGGCAAACATGAAGACGGACATTGGCGCAAATGCTCACTTTGCCCGCAATCCCGCCATTGGTCAGCATCACGCGACAGTCAGCTTTTACCGGCTGCAGCTGCCTCGGCCGCTCGCTCAGCGAGCCGTCTCTCGTAGTAGGCTTCCATCTTTGAAGGTCGTCCTGGGGGGCGGCGCCCGGTCTTTTTGTAGCCGTTCTTTGCACTGACAGGTTTAACCTTTGGCGGTGGCGCTGCCTTCTCCTGTTCTTCTTTGATATGCGCCAGAACCGCACTGAGACGCTTGTTCTCAGTGATTGCTGCGTGCGTCACGCGCTGTTGATGCGGATCGAATATGCTGCAGGGCAGGGCGACGCCCTTTGCATGGACCTGGATGCGCCCATCCGGCATCTCATAGACATCGACATATTTGCCGACCAAACTGCGCGTCAGTTCGTTGACTTCCAACCGGATGCGCTTGCGGTCGTACTTCAACGTCAAATCCTTGCTGACATAGCGTTTGTCGCGTAGGCAGAAGACTTCCGCAAGCCGGTCCGGCTCGATATTCAAGGCCCGGTATAGATTGTCTGGTTTGGCCGGAGCCTTTGCAAACTTAGCGTTGTAGCGTTCGACGAACCCACCAAGAAACGCATTGCCATCTTCCATGTTGGAAATGCCTGCGATGCGTAGCTCTTTCACCAAGCGGTCTTGCAATGTGCGATTCGCGCGTTCGACACGGCCTTTCGCCTGGGAGGAATTGGCGCAGATGATCTCGATGTTCAGTTCGGTTAGAGCTCGCCCGAACTGCGTCATGCCCGACATGTGTTCGCTCGGTTTGGAGACTCTGAACACTGAGTGTTTGTCGCTATAAAATGCAACTGGGCGGCCATGCTTCAGCAGGTAGCTTTCCAAAGCCTCAAAATAGGTAAATGTGCTCTCCGATTCTACGAACCGCAGTTCCATTAACGTACTGGTTGCATCATCGATGAAGACGAGAAGGGTGCATGGATCAGCGCGATCCTCAAACCAACGATGATCTGATCCGTCGATCTGGATCAACTCGCCATAGCATTCCCGGCGCAAGCGCGGCTGATGAAATGTCCGGCGTTGTTTACGTGATAGCCAGAGACCGTCTGCCTGCATCCATTTGCGGACGGTCTCGCGTGAGACTTTGAAGCCGTGATGCTCAGCCAGCATCTCTGCTGCCAAGGTCGGCCCGAAATCCGCATAGTTCTCTTTAATCAGGCTCAGCGCATAATCTCGCCTGGCATGATGAATGCGGTTGTTTGGAGGTTTGCCGCGTGCTTTGTGCCGGATCGCCGATGCACCATCTTGGCGGTATCGCTTTAATAGCCTGAAAATCTGTCGACGCGTCAACTCCAGCATATTTGCTGCATTGTCGACGCTCAACCGATCATCACCGACCTGTGCCAACACTTCCACGCGGTTCAGCTCGCGCTCGCTCATAATCACCCATCCCATGCCCAATCTCTCTGCCTGTTATCGTTGAGTGCGAGAGTGACATTCCTGAATTGCAGATGGGTGACATTTTAGCTTTGCGGCTACACAAGTTTGCGTCGCATAAGATTTATTATGTTAAATTTTTCTAACTCTACCTTTAGAATCGGTTGGTATTGTCTCTCCGGAAACGGTTTTCATGTAAAGTTGCAATACTAACTGAAAAAGCTATAATGGCTAATGTAAACTTCTAGCAATGGACTGATGGTGATGAAAACGATGACTGCCGTAGAGGCGAAGAACTCCTTTGGCCGCTTTCTCGAAGCAGCTCACCGTGAACCAGTCGCTGTTACAAAAAATAACCGCGAGATTGCAGCGATGTTTTCCATGGAGGATATCCACGCGCTGGCGAATGGAGTTTTAGCTGATTCATTGAAGGATGACGTGGAGGCCGGACGTTTGAATGTGATTGAAGCTGTGATGGCGCAGATTGATCTGAATAAACGCCTTGAGGTCAGCCGGCAAGCGATTTCTGAAGGTCGTGGCGCTGTCGCGGATGATGATTATTTTGATCGTTTGCGCGAACGTGCAATGGCCCGTATTTCCTGACGCGATCAAATATGAAATCTGCAAGCGTTATATTTGGCCCGGACGTTGATGCTGCAATTACGCTGCTGATTGACTACGTAGATCCTAGCGATATCCCGACGGTGATCAGGTTTCTCGAGAGAATTCAGATGCGCCTTGTTCAGACTCTTTCTACCCTTCCCGAAGGTGGAAGCAGGTTTCAAGGGAATGTGCGTATGATGGTTGTTGATAAATACACTTTTCTCTACGAGTATCACGCCTCTAAAAATGAGGTGCACGTGCTGGAAATGATCGCCCCAGGACAAGACTGGCGTTAATAAATATTTGCTAACAGGGTTAGCGATTCTCGATTCACCTAACGTTTACGCAATGCTCTTGAGGGCATTGTCAGGTTTATATTCTGTGCAACAAACGGGGCATTAAAGTCGCATCAGGCAGCCAGTTCTTTGGCGCAGCCATTCCAATGTTCGAAAGCCGCGGCTCGTGTATGTCGGTAGTCTGAGGTGGTGAGTTTGTGGCGACAGGGGCGGAAAAGGTTGGCAGTTTCGTCGTGAACTGTGAGGAGCCTTTGCATCTGACGGGCCGATTTGAACCTCCCCTGTATCTTTTCTCGTTTCCGCGTCAGCCTGTGTGACCCTTCGATACGATTGTTCAATCCCTTGTGCGCGGCGATCCACACCCATCTCAAGCTTGCGAATTGCCGCGCCGTAGCTGCGGAATTTATCTGTCACTATGACGCGCGGCTTGCCCCAACGGCCGCCAATCTGTATATGAACCGTTTGGCAGCCCGTGTGTTCCGCCGAGTTTGGACTCCGACAGCATGAAATCAAGGGTTTTCCCTTCCTTGTCGATTGCGCAATACAGGTATGTTTAGCGGCCTTTTACCTTCACATATGTTTCATCCATGCGCCATGAATGGCCAGTTGGTGTTTTCCGACGGTGTGCTTCTTCGGCAATCGCGCCGACATATTTCTCGACCCAGCGATTGAGCGTCGCATGATCCAAATCCACGCCACGTTTGGCCATAATCTCTTCGAGATCACGTGTCGTGGTAACGCTATTCTTCGGACTCTACTGGGTTGGTGGAATATTTTCCATGTTTGGTAATGCTATTCGTGAGATATCCTCAGGTTGCTGGCGTGCATTCCTAAGTATGCTTTCAGCACATCGAAGTAGTTCACCACGCTCCGCAGCTTCACCGAGCTGAATGATCGCTTGTCTTGCCGCCGCCAGATATTCGGGCCCCGCTTTGACCGGGTTAATGGATGTTTGCCATAGGAGCCGACCGGACCGTTTATTACTAACTTCAACTTGTTGATTAGGTATGCTGGCAGCGAAACAAACAAGTCGCTCCAGCAGTTTTCGTTGAAAGGGGAAAGCAGAACGCAGCCTGTTCACGACCTTCGTATCGCTACGCATGATGAGTGCCGTCGCAAGCATTGGTCGCGACTTTCCCAGCCCCAAAGCTGCGAGCATTGCATATCGGTCTTGGTGATTTTGAGAAAAGAGCGCACCGCGGCGAAGCCTTGGTTCAAGGACCTCGGCAACCTGCATAGTCCTGCGCACTCGCCGAAAATCACGACGGTTCCCAAAATGATATACTTGCTTCAGATATTGGACACCCTCAAAGGCCCGGACCCTCTGACGCGAAGACACGACGCTGCCAGTGCTTCGTTCCCTTCGGACAGGCCGCAATTCTGAACCACATATCTCGCAGTTTAGTGACCACGCGAAGCGCCAATGACGCAATGCAATTCCAGGCGTCTTATTGGTACAAGTCGGACAATATTGAAAATCTGACCAAGACATACATTCGAAGGGGAATTGCACGCGTGCTAGCAGCATGTTGTCTAGATCACGCGATGAAAGCTGTGTTATCGCACCAAAACGTTCGATATTTGCACCTGCCAGTTCAACCGAAGTTTCCGGCGGATGTTCACTACCAAATCCCAGATACCCGCAGAGCTCTGGCACCGAACAATGATTGGCTCTAGCGAGACGGGCGGTCCAACTCGATAGCAATTCATCTCGAAGCGGAGCCGGGCGCTTCGGCAGCGGTCGCAGATTCACTGAAACGCCGGCAATGGTTTGCGCCGGATGTTCCAACTGTGCTTGGCCCAGACAGGCTGCCATGCTTGGACGGCCTCATCAGTAATCCGTTCCTCACCTGTCTCGATCGCCTCGATGGCCAACGCCTTGATCATCGTGAACACGCGTGACGTGATGCCGCCTGTCACACCCAGGATCGTTCGGAGTGATTGGACGTTGAGACCTGATCCGCGTTCCAACTGCATGGCTGAGATCAGAGTCTGGACAAGACGTGAAAACTCAACGTCGTCTTCCTAGAGCGGCAGGAAATGTTCATCCAATCGCTGAGCGAGCTGCTCGTCACCGCGAATGGCATCAACGGCCTCGTTGACGCCGAACACAACAAGCGATGCGCACAGATCGTTGGCGAGGAAACGGAGCATGTTCAGGAAGCGCCGCTGTTCCCGATAGCTGCCTGCCAGCAAGTTATGAACCTCGTCAATCATGATCATCTTGAGGTCCATGTCGCGCAGATGGCTTAGGGCGCGAACCTCCAGTTCGGACACAGTGTGTCTGCCCCACATCGGCGCACCAATCGACGCGAGAATGTGCTGATAGAACCGTCGTTCATCTGGTGCGGGCGGTGCCTGCAGCAATAAGATTGGCGTTCGTGTGACACAAATGTCAGATGCATATTGAGACGGGTACAGGCTCTCCATTCGCTTTGCGACCATGGTCTTGCCGATTCCGGAACTGCCATAGACCATGAGCCCTGGCATCCGGGATTGCCGAGGCATTTCCATCAGGGAAATCAATCTGTTGAGAACAATAGCTGCGCGGTCGAATGCGATCCAACGATCACTGCGGATGAGGTCAATTCTTTGGTTTATATCCATCAAAATCATCTATTGGGTAAGTGGGAAGGTCGGGGTTTCTGGTATCGATCGCGAACATCTCGCGGGCGGGATCACGCTTTGGCTTATCGCTCGGTAGCCTTGCTTTGCGTTCACCTTCCAGCCGGGCAGTCAACGTTTGTTGCCGGGCCGCGTGCGCGATACGGCGTTGTTCTTCAACAATCCGAAACAGCATCGCCTCCGGGATTGTTCCGCCATGCAGCTCGTGAAAAATTGCTCTGGCGCGCCGCGATTCCCAAAGAGAAATCCGGGGCCGTGACAAGTCTTTATAGCGCGCAGCAATGGCGCGCCTGTCATCTGTGGCAACCCAAATTTGCGACATATCTCGGGGGTCATACTTGACAGTAACCTTCCCTGCCCCGCGACCGATCATCGGCCCGAATGCGTCGCTCCAATAGCCTACCGAAAAAACTGACCCCGGTTCGCGCCAACTGCCGACGTTCGGAGGGAAGGAAACTGATCCGAAACGCATCCGTGTCCACGACTTGTCTGCCAGCGTCATCACCGCCGAGATCGGCCCAGGCGGCTAACGGCGTCCGCCCCAACCCACCGTGCCGGGTATTGTGATAGCGGCATATCTCCAGATGCAGCCAGTCCTCGAATTCCTCAAGCGTCATTACAGCTTTGCCGGTGCTGTCATATTCGCCTTTGTCTTTTGGCGAGGACTGAGTTGTTCCCGGAAGCACATGAACCGCACCCATGGTCGTCCCAATTAGGCGCTCAATATGGCCACCATAATGCACGCGACCAGGTGGTCTGTACTCGACCAAGATACCCCAATCAGCGCAAGCAGACTGGAAGGCGGCGCTACGAAAGTCTCGCCCATTGTCAACGTGAATGGCCTGCGGGATACCCGATGCCGACCAATACAACGGTTCCAGCGACTCTGGCGTGCGGGTCGACTTCGGCCGTACGCAATGATCTAAACACAGACCAATGGATAGAACCGATGGTGCGTCAAAACTGACGTAAACACCCAGTACGACCCGGGTTGCGATATCAACCGCAAGCGTCAACCAGGGACGTGCTAACGGTTTGCGGTCCGTCTGGTCTACAAGAATGATATCGGCCAAGGTGTGGTCGATCTGGACAATCCCCAAAGGGCGCTCCACATCCAAGCCCCCTGCCCTCGCCTCGAATACCTGCCTCGCTGCTTTCGCGCCCTTCCGTTTCCGCAGCACCTCACGCTGATCCATCGCATCAAGCCGGGCTTTGATGGTCGGTCGGGATGGAGGTTGAAATCCTTTAGCGCTACATTCAGCGCGTATCTCTCCGACGATCCGTCTGAAGCTCGGTCTTTCCAGCACAAGATACCGATCGCGCAAAACACGGTCGATCAAATCCTCTACTTGTTGGGAAAGACGAAGCGACCCACGCTTCGGTCCGCTGCGATTGGGCAGCAATGCACTTGCGCGACCGTCGTTCTCACGCAAAAGGCTCAATAGGCGCCATGCGGTACTCTTAGAAAGGGGCCTATATACTTAACTAGCCATCAAGAAGGATTCTTGAATCATTAGCAACTTGATGATATATACTGTCCTAGCAGTCCTTGCTTGGTGATCGGCCCCTGGGCCTCCTCGTGATAGCCAAGATCGCCGACATGGCGGGCTGCAAACTAATAGTAAAGTTTAGACCCATGGCTCCAGAGATCGTATTCTCTGGTGATCATGTGGCTTATCAGATCATACGATCTACTGTCATCTTTCTCCCACTTTCGTTGGATTGCCCACGCGCAATAGTCAGCAACTTGCAAGCAAGGGTCGCAGTGCGAAGGCCTGAAATCAAACGCAAAAATCAACCGAGAGTCTTATGAATAAGGTGACCACGACAGCAGAAGATGCTATCGGATCGCGCACCCGACTTGGCATTGGATAACAATGGGCATCACCGTAATTCAGCCGCAAGCATTCGTACACAAGTCAAATGAAACTTGCTTTGTTGAACTGTTGATAGCTGCTTGCCCGATCAGCTTGCCTATAACCTTCAAGTCGCTGTTTGAAGAGATCGTTGTCAAAAGCGTTTTGCGACGTAGTGATGTTGGCCATTGGATTCATGTCTTTGGCGTACTCTAAATTCTGTAGGTTCTCCCTCTGGGCGTAGAGTACCGGTAGAAAGTTCTCGAAAGTTCCTACCTCAATCACATTGTGGCGTTGCCAAGCATCAAAAAAATCTGGTCCGGCCGTGTCTGCTATCTTTTTGTTGATCAGCTTCGAAACAAGCCCACTGCCACCCGCTCCGATCACAACTTCATAATGATAGTGAACGCCCAGATGCTCTGATCCCTCAAAAACATCCTTAAAATGTACCCGCAGCATCGTGATCGGACCGACAAACGGCAACACTTTGCCCATGGCCCAGCCATCGTCGCCCACATAAAAGACCCTAAGCTGTGTATCCACGGGATACTTCCAACCGTAGACATCGTACTGCATAGCTTCCTGAATATGTATCGAACACCCGGTTTTTGCGGTTTGGCCCGGCCCCAGATCACCGGTTAGCGTGGCGCTGAGATGATCAATGGGATGCCATAGATGGTATCCCGGTACTACTTGGTCTTCGTATGCTGTGATGTCGAGCAACCGCACGCGCAAATTGGGAAAGTTCAAGAACCACCAGTGGACCATCTCTGCGCGAACGCCCCTTAATAGTGAGTGATTTAGAACAACACAGAACTGTCCATTGTCACGTTTGTGAATCTCAAACGCAGACGAAGTGGTCGGCTTTAGATCCCAGCCAAATTCACGCGCCAAGGGCATTTGCAATGAGGTCATATGACAAACTTTCTTTTGTCTGTGCTTACGATTGGTTTCAGCTCAGATGGACACTGAAGAGGTGTTGAATTATGTTTACACTGACAACATAGAAATCAGTATGGGCGGTGTCAACATGGGCGGTAAACCAAATTCATCTTCAGGCTACCATCATGGAAATTTGCGCGAAGAGTTGATAAAAAAAGCAATTGCAACCATCGAGAAAAAAGGCGTCGAAGCGCTTAGCCTACGAGGTCTGGCCCGGGAAATAGGGGTCAGTCATAGTGCCCCAATGAGGCACTTTCCATCACGATCCGCGCTTTTGACAGCCATCGCTCAGCACGGCGTTGATTCTCTTTTGGGTTCGGCTTCGAAGCACGTAGGTCGCAGCGATTTGACCAATCTGGAGAAGTTGCAGGAAATGGCGAAAGGATATGTGACTTGGGCAACGCTAAACCCTGCGCATCATATGCTTATTAGAAATCAAGATGTGATGCGTCACGCCGACGACTCTCTTCGAAGTCAGCTCAATTCATATGCTCAACTGCATGAGCAAACCATAGCAAAGGCCCAAGCAGATGGTTGGCGACGTGACGGGGCTACCCGCGCAGTCTTTCTGCACCTGACGGCCCAAACGGCTGGCTTGGCGTTAGTAGCGTCGGACCCCATATATGAAACGGTTTTTCAGGGACGTCCTAGTGATCAAGAAATCACGGATGCCCTTTCTGCATGCTTCACTGAAGTTGGATCTGTCGCAAATATTTCGTCAGGTTAAAGAGATGTTGGCGGCGGGCACAATTATCCCGCGAGGGTGGCGAACTGCTTGAATGCCGAGGTGCCTGTTTGGGCCAACTGGCCTTTTCGGATCATGTGGGCAACTTCGACCCGGCTATCGTTGCCGCCGCAGAATGGAACGCCTTGAAACCGAGCATTGGCCGTGTAATCCGTTTGATCAAGCGATGATCCTGCTCAACGATATTGTTGAGGTACTTGGATTGAACGATACCGATGATCCGACCAACTCCTGTGAATTTGAGGATGACATTGAGACTTTGCAGGCCGGCCAAATTGGCGCCACTCTTGCCGATCACAATACGACCTGGAACACCGTTTGTGTCAACCGCCCGCTTGAAGAACCTTCGCGCAGCGGCAGTATCGCGGTGCTCTGACAGCATGAAATCAAGAGTTTGCCCGTCACGATCAACAGCGCGGTACAAATAGGTCCACTTGCCCCGAACTTTAACATAGGTCTATCCATCCGCCAAGAGACGGCTGTTGACTTCTTTCTGGACTGAGCATTGGCAGCAATCAGTGGTGAGAACTTCACCACCCAGCGGTTCAAGGTTGAATGATCGATTTCAACGCCACGTTCGGCCATGATTTCTTCCAGGTCGCGATAAGAGACGCCGTAGCGCACGTAGAAAAACACAGCGTACAAGATCACGCTTTTGGGGAAATGGCTCCCTTTGAAATCAATCGTCACGGTTGGTTGCTCGCGTTCAAACTCAAAACCCCACACCTACCACGCTCGAACCTGTCCGACCAACCGCCAAAACTTTGCGACAGAACCGGAAAAGCTGCCTTGTTATTCATCAAGGTCTAGTGGGGGCCGCTTCCTGCCCATCACTACGCACCGCACGAATGGCTGCTTTGGGTTTGCCATTCTGTATCCTCCGTTTCCTAAACATAACGGTGGACCCGTTCAAATGGGGAGGCTCATTCTTCCCGGAAGGCCTTGGTGAAGTAATCTGATAGCGGTTTCACGAGATAGGCGATCGGGCTGCGGTCGGCGGTTTTGATGAAGGTCTCGACCGGCATGCCGGGGATCAGCACCGTGCCTTCAGGCAGGCGTTTGATCTCACCTTCGTTCAGGATGATCTCGGCCCGGTAATGACTTTGCCCGGTGTTTTCATTCTCAAAAGCATCGGCTGAGATGGTGACGACCTTGCCCACCAGTTCGGGGGTTTCGCGTTGATCAAGGGCGGAGAAGCGCAGGGTCACGTCTTGATTGATGTTGAGCTTGTCGATGTGGATGGTTTCGACCTCTGCATTGATCACCAAGGGGCGGTCTTGTGGAATCAGATAGAGCACCGGATCCGCCGGGCGGATAACTGAGCGCAGGGCAAAGACCTGCAGGCTGTAGACCACGCCAGAAACCGGGGCTTTGATGTCCAGCCGGGACAGGCGTTCGATCAGGGCGCGACGTTGTTCGTGCAGCTCCAGCTCGCGATATTGCAGGTCGCGCAATTGCGAGATCGCCTCTTCCCGGCGGGTGGTGTCGAGTTTGAGAACTTCGATGTCAATCTCGGTGATGCGGCCTTCGGCTTGGGCTTTTTGTGCCTCAAGGTCGCCCATCTGACCCAAAAGCCCGGCTTCTTCGCGTTGCAGGGCCAGCACGCGGGTGGCTTGTGCCAGTCCGCGATCCAGCAGTTGCTGTTGGTCGGCAAGTTCCTTGGTGATCAATTCATGTTGGCGGCCAAGGGCAGTTTGTTGGGCTTTGAGGCCTTCGATTTGATTGCCGATCTGCCCGCTGCGTTTTTCCAGCTGATCAATCTCGTTCTTGATCGATTCGGCCCGCGCGGCCAGCAGCCGCTTTTGCCCTGCAATAAGATCTGCGGCGTCGGGATTATTTTCAGCGATGGTGGTGATCAGCGTGTCAAACTCGATGGCCTCATTGCCGTCTCGCTCGGCCTCGAGCCGCCCGCGACGGGCGATCAGCTCAAACAGTTGGCTTTCGGTGATCGAGAGCTCTGATTGCAGTTCATTGGGGTCAAGGCGAACAAGAATTTCGCCTATCGCGACCACATCACCCTCGTCCACCAGGATTTCCTCGACCACACCGCCATCGGGGTGTTGGACAATCTGGCGGTTCTGATCCACTTCGATCCGGCCACTGGCGATGATCGCACCCGAGATATTGGCCATCACGGCCCAGGTGCCAAAGCCACCTACAAGAATGAGAAGGGAGAGCAAGCCAATGGTGAGCGGTTTGCGGGCAGACCAGCGGTTCGTTTTGTTCTGTTCTGGGCCGGTCATTGTACACCCCCCTGCGCTGCGGTTTTGGCAATTTCGGTGCGGTTTTTGACCACTTGTTGCAGCACCTCGTCCCGCGGGCCAAAGGCGCGAACAACGCCAGCATCGAGCATCAAGAGCAGGTCACATTCGGCTATGGCGGCAGGGCGGTGGGCGATGATCAGAAGCGAGCGATCGCTGGATTTGAAAGCCTTGATCGCGCGGTTGACCGCTTCGCTGCCCTCGTTATCGAGGTTGGAATTCGGCTCATCCAATACCAGAAAGACGGGATCGCCATACATGGCTCGGGCCAGACCGATACGCTGGATTTGCCCGCCAGAGAGACGACCACCATTTGCGGCGACACGCGTATCATAGCCTTGGGGAAGCTTGAGGATCATTTCGTGCGCGTCGGCCTTGCGCGCAGCCTGGACCACTTTGTCGGCGTCGGGTTCGGGGGCGAGGCGGGAAATGTTTTCAGCAATAGTGCCATCAAAGAGAGAGACCTTTTGTGGCAAATAACCAATGTGCTGACCCAACATTTGCGGTGGGTACTGATCCAGCGTTGCGCTGTCCAGGCGGATACTGCCGCCAGCAGGACGCCAAACACCTGTCAGGGCGCGGGCCAGGGTAGACTTGCCCGCACCAGAGGGGCCAATGACACCAACGGCCTGACCTGGTGGGATGGAAAAGTTGACAGATTTGAGCACGGCATGGTTTTCCCCGGGGGGTGCGATGGTCAGGTTTTTGACGTCGATTTTTGCCTTTGGCGCTGGCAGAGGCGTTTTGGGTTGTTCGGGTGGAACAGTGCCCAAAAGCTCGGCTAGATTGCCCCACCCCCGCATCGCACCCTGAACCATGGCCCATTGCCCGACGATCTGCTCGATCGGGGCCAGCGCGCGACCCATCAGGATGGACCCGGCGATCATCGCGCCGGGGGTCAGTTCCCCGCGCAGGACCAATAGCGCCCCGAGGCCTAGCATGGCGGACTGCAGGAACAGGCGGAAGGTTTTGGTGGTTGTGGTGAAGGTGCCGCCAAGATCGGTGGACTTCATCTGTTCTTCGAGCGCGTTGTCGCGGACCTGATGCCAGCGAACAAAGGCGGCATCACGCATGCCCAGAGCCTGAACCATCTCGGCCTCGTTGCGCATTTGATCGGAAATGGCCTGTGCCTGCGAGGAGGCGCGGCTGGCCGACAATGTGGGTTCGCGTGTGACCGCCTGATTTATAACTGTAACCGCAATCAGGATTGCGCCGCCGATCAGAGCAAGGATTCCCAGCCAAGGGTGGAAAATCCAGATGCCGATCAAAAAGATCGGGGTCCAGGGCAGGTCAAACAGCGCGCCAAAGACTGGCGAAGAGAGCAGGCGTGAGATGGACACCAGATCTGCAGGCCCTGCGGGGTTGGTGTTGCCCGGCAATGCCGCACGCCGCAAGGAAGCGTCGAATACGCGCGGGTCCAGGTCGGATTGAAACCGTGCGCCGATCCGGCCCAGAATACGCCCCCGCGCATAATCCAGCAGGCCCATCATCCCATACAGAAAGACAACCAGAGCCGAGAGAGCAACCAACGTTTCCACCGAGCGGCTGCCCAACACGCGGTCATAGACTTGTAGCATGTAAAGCGGGCCGGTCAGCATCAGCAGGTTGGCGAAAAAACTGAAAACACCGACAAACCAGAACAAGCCACGACTGTTTTTGCGAGCTTTGCGCAATTCGGCCTCACCGGCCTGTATCATTCGGGCTTCGGGGCCTGTCATGTTGAACTTTACCTCTTTAGTCGTAATGTTGACCGCGTCATAGACCACGGCGCATAAATGAGATGGGTCAGTTCTCAGTGACAATCAACAAGCGTGACACTGGAATTGTGCTGAGCGAACACCTGAGCCAGCACCAAAGCTGACGTTGATTTGCCTACTCCGCTGAGCCTCCCCTATTTAAGTGGGGGAGGCTCAACTGTCTGCTAGTTACATGTGCTATGCGATGCAGATAGCTTCTTTCTATACCAGCGTGATATCGTTATATATTTCGAGATAGTTGGTATTCAGAACAGTTAGTTCCGACCCGTTTCCAAAATCAAAAACAAAGTCATCTCCAATTTGCGCCGCCATTCTCAAAACACTCGTGACGTCGGCGAATACAGAACTTTGGAACGTAAGTGTATCGAGTCCATCTTCGAAATCATTGATCACATCTTTGCCCAGATGGCCCTCAAAGAGGAATACGTCGCTTCCCTCTCCACCAATCAGCGTATCGTTCCCCTGGCCTCCAGAGAGCGTATCATCACCAGAACGCCCATCAATGTAATTATCGCCCGCGTCGCCTTCAAATTGGTCATCATGCCTGCTGCCAAGTATGCCTTCTACGCCATTGATAACATCTGTACCGCCATCAGCCCGTGTCGCTATAGCGGAACCATTATCGTTAAGGGTTAGACTAATGCCTTGATCAAGGTTTCCAGTTGAGGTGGAAAACCCAATAGGCCTAGTATCAAAGGCCCCATAGTCGACGACATCAAATCCATCCCCACCATAGACATAGTCACGCGTTGTCGTGTTCTGATACACTTCCATCAAGAAAACGTCATCCCCCTCGTGGCCTACAAGGCCATCGGAGCCTTTGCCGCCAGCGAGAACATCATTTCCATCATTGCCGTGAAGCGTATCTGCGCCGTTACCGCCGATGAGCGTGTCGCTCCCCGCTCCCCCCGCAAGAGCGTCATCTCCATCGCGGCCATTTAAGAAGTTGTTATTATTGTCCCCGGTGAAACTATCGTTGTACTGACTTCCGAGAATACCTTCCACACCGTTTATGACATCTGTACCGCCATCAGGTCGTGTAGCTATTGCAGATCCATTGTTGTTTAGGGTGAGGTCAACACCTTGCTGCAGGCCAGAACTGTCACCGCTATCGGAATGATAGCTGTCTGCCCCGTAGTCTACATAGTCGAAACCGCTACCACCATAGATATAGTCGCGAATTTGAGAACCTTGATTTAGCTCCAAGAGAAAGACGTCATCGTTCTCGCGGCCGTTAAGAATATCACTGCCTTGTCCTCCAGAGAGCCAATCTTTTCCTTTACCACCGTAAAGATTATCGTCGCCGTCACCACCGAGCAGGGTATCATCTCCTTGCTTGCCATAGAGAGTGTCGTTACCTTCTCCCCCTTCGAGCAAGTTGTCCTCGTTACTGCCGGTGATATGATCGTTTAGTCGCGATCCAATCACGGCTTCAATATTTATAAGAGAGTCTGTCGCTGTTGTCTGACTGCTCTGGGATGCTAACCCAGTGAGCAGATCAACTGTCACACCAAGATGGTTGGTTTGTCCAGATTCAGCGTTTGTATCAAAGAGATCTGAATAATCAACTGTGTCTCGACCGTCTCCGCCATTCAGTTCATCAGATTCTCCGACAGTATTCTGTTTGAAACGGTCATCTCCTGCCTCTCCAAAAATAGTGTCTGAGCCTAAGCCACCGTCAAGAAGATCGTCACCTGCACCACCGTAGATCTGGTCGTCCCCGGCTCTTCCGCTTAGATAGTTATCGAGAGTATTCCCAGAAATGAAATCATCGAATTCGGTCCCGACAGCACCTTCGAGATCGTCCTCAAACGTCACACGACCTTTTGTGTTTACTCGTGATCCATAGCTGCCATCATATAATTCGAAGATCGAATCTCTGACAATCGCTGCGTTCCCGTAGCTCGCATATCGCTCGGTTGTTGAGTCGCCGAGCGCAATATGAAGCGAGTGATCGAAGTTAGAAAAATCGACAGTATCAGAACCTGTTCCTCCAGTAATATATGAAAACGGCAGCCTTGAATTACCACCGTTGTTGGAATGGGAGTAGATATCCGTAATGCCATTAACTATGAATAAGTCATTACCTCTCTCGCCATAAAGCCGATCACCTTGATATCGGTTACTCGATGGATCATTGTTCCGTTCTCCGGAATCACCGCCGATTAATACGTCGTCTCCGTCCCCACCGTAAATTGTATCTGCTTCATCCCCGCCTCGTAGTACATCGTTGCCCTTACCACCGTACATCAAGTCGCGCCCGCCATCCCCTAAAAAAATATCGTCACGAGAGCGGCCATAGAAAATGTCATTATTTTGCGTTCCTCTTATGATTTCAACATTATCGAGGCGGTCTATGCTTTGGATATCGTAGCCAATGCCCAGACCTCCGTTTACGATACCAATGTACTGTATTGAGTTTTTGTCGCCGCTATCGGTGACTGGATCCGCATAAAGGTAAGCAATCTGAGGAACTGTTACATATCCATGTTTGTTGACAACGTAACCACTTCCTGAGGTGCCGTAGACTGAGATTGACAGATCCGATTCTCTCGTGCCGTAATAACCTGGTATTAGCCCATCATCATAGACATGATAGGAGACTGTATCTATCCCATCACCGCCGTCTACGGTTGAACTAACAAGAGGCAATATAACATAATCATCGCCGGCTCCCATCGAAACATAAACTTTATTTGTCGAAGTTATAACATCGTTTCCGTAGCTTGGTTGTGTGTCATGAAACCATTCATTTCTGTTCGCTGTCTCAACCCTAAATCCAACGTTTTGAATGTTAAGTACTGTGTTCGCATCTTTGTCATAAATATGAATGTCGCTCCATACGTCGTTATAAACGTCAAAATTCGTTCTGTAGTCACCATCAGAGTCTCTTGTCTCTCTTAGTCTTCCAGAGTAAGCGTAGAGGGTGTTCGCTATGGTCACGTACTGAGATTTATCGGACGTATCGTTGGGTGAAGAGATTTGGTAAAGATGATCATCGTATACAAAGTCAACCCCCGGGTAATTGATATATCTATCGCTTATTTGAACATCATCTGACGTTTCAGTAAATCGGTTGACAAAACCACGATTGTATTCCAACGCTTCAGTTTGCTCTTGCGCATGAAAAAATCTAGCGGTATCTCTTCCCAGAGCGTCCCATCCATATGTACCTATTGTGACATACTCATCAAAATCGGTGTCGGTTAGAAATTCCTTTACCTGATCTAGGCTTTCGTATGCTTGATATCTGTTTCGAGCTTCCAAACCCTGTATGGCAAGATTTTCATAACTGCCGTATTCCTGCCGAACTTCTTGGTCGGTCCACTGGTTAGCACTGCGTCCACCAAACGTGTGTATGAACGGGACAACGATGTTAACAAGTGGGACTGCATTCAGGACTGCTTGGCCGTGAATGTAGTCTCCAACAAGTTCATCACCCCTGTATTCTAGTCCATCGGGGTCGGTGTGTTCATGCTTCTGATACTTCAACAGCTCTTTTCGATATTCATTTGCCTGGACCGCCTCTACAATTGCTGCAGCGTTGAAACCAGTAACGCCCAATGGAGTTAGTTGAATTATGAAGTCAGCAGCAGCGGCAATTTTTTGCTCATCGCTGGTTTCTGTGCTATGCAATACGTCAAATAGCCCATTACTGTGAGACACCACTGTCGCGACCGTAAAAGCAATCGTAGCGGCTTGACCAAGTGGGCCAGCTACGCCTGCAAACTTGGAAAACGTGCCTAAGACAGTCAAAAATGACCCAATCGTTAATGCCGAATTGTTAAAGACGGCAATAGCAGCTGCTGTTTCTGCAGCATCATCTTCAGCACCGTGCAATTGTACGACTGAAGCTGCGAGGCCAACAACCGACCCCGCCAAGTACGCAAGCCCAACTCCTTTGGCTGAAATAGAGGTTGCTCGCGCATCAGTTGAGTTGAAGAGGTTTGATAGCCCCAACCCCTCACCCAATGAAAACAGCGAGAAAGCGACGTAGTTCAAATGATCAACATCATTACCTGAGTTTCTGGCAGCAATCGCCTCTGTAATGTAATTTGCGCCGTAGATTACGCCCAGAACTTTTCCCGTAGCGGACCATTCGTCGCCACCATACAAAGGCCCGCGTTCCACAGCCCCCGCTGCTGTTAGAATTGCTCCTCCGGCTGCCGCTTTGAAGAACCCACCGTACGCATCAAATCCTCCACTTGAACCATCAGCGGCGGCTTGTGCAGAAATTTGCGCCAATTGCGTTTGAATCTCTTGGGGAAACGAACTCAAATAGTCCAAATGTAGATTTTGATCATAAAGATATGTATAGGCGGCGAGTTCAAACGTCTCCGGATCAGAATACAACACTTCTAGGTTGTCGGCATTCCACTCTTCGTTGATTTGCTGCAGGTGCTCCAAGAAGCCTGCGTTTCCTTCCCCGCGTATATAATTTTCCAACGCAGCAACTCGTGCTTCGGTTGTTTGATTATAGTCAAATACATTAGCTAGCACTACATTGTCCTCATATTTTTGAATAGATCATTCAGGTTGGCAAAGCCCACCATCACGGGTTAGGAAAGTTGTTAATCTTTCAGTGTCATCTTTTTCTTGATCGCTTGAAGCCCAACACTCTCACCTAAAACGATGCGCAGTGTATGCGTGTTCGGGCAACAGAAAAATACCGAATGGAGAGTTCGGAGTTTGCGAACAATCCTAGCCTTATTCGCATGCGGCGTTGTTGCAGAACTCTGACCGCATGGATTCACATCACGAATCCATGCGGTTAACATCGGCAATATTGAAGTCATTACAATACCGGCAGCGGTGAGTATTTTGACAGAAGTTTTCACTGTATTTTCCTTGAGAACTTTAAACGGCAAAGCGCCGATTGGTATTTTGGGCGCATCCAACTCAAAGGCCGCGGTGCATTCAGTGAGAAAGTGGTGATTAGCGTTCGTAGAACGTCAGAACGGGGTCTGATTCCAAAAGTGAGGTTAGTTCTGCGAAGTCGCCACGTTCGATCCGCCAGTTCAGATAGGAATCGAAGTCAGCTTTGCTTTCCCATTCTTCGAGTAAGAGAATTTTGCTAGGGTCGTCTTGGGAAACAAAGTAGACTGCGCTCATGTTACCTTCGTAGGAATGCGTGCCGGACAAGATCCGATCAAAAAAATCCGTCAATGGTTGACCGGACGCTTCTGCTCCGTCGAGTTGGAACTGGGCTAGGACGACGGGTGAAATGTCTTCCGCATCGGATGGAACAGCGGCGAATGCAAAAGTCGTTGCAGCGGCCAGGGCGAGAGGGGTTTTGAATGTGTTGTGCATTTCAATCTCCATTATTGATGAGAGAGAGATACGCAGGTCTGCCCATCCGAAAAACCCAGGCTGAGCGGACTGATTGCTCGTAAATATCGGACAATTTCGGATGATAGTTGCACCATTACGCCACTTCGCTCAGCTTCTGCTTCATAAAGTCAATCATGGCCCGCACGCTCAAAGGTGGTACAATTCCAAACGGGTGGATTGCATAGATTCCTGTGGCGCGGGGCTCGAATTGAGGCAGGAGCACGACAAATTCACCTGTTCCAAGACGGTTTCGCAGTAAAAAGTGAGGCAATATCCCGATGCCCGTTCCATCCTTGATCAATGCTTGAACGGCATTGACGGAATTGACGGTAGCAACTTTGCGAAAATTGAAAACCAGAGGCTTTCCGCCGCCAAGCGGAGCGAGATGATGTACGGCTTCCGTCGTTTCCCAATGATGGGCGACATAGGGAAGGGTATTTATCATGTCGGGAAGAAGCCCTTTTTCAGGCTCCAACCCATGCTTTTTACAAAATTCAGGTGATGCACAAAGGATGTCCTTGGCCACGCCTATCCGTTGCGCTTTGAACTCGCTATCGGGAAGTTCACCGATCGAAAAAGCAAGGTCGATGTTTCTTTTGATGAGATTCAGACGCTGATCGTCCACGATCAACTCGGGTTCAATACGCGGGTAGCGCGCAACCAAGTCGCTCAAAGCGGGCGCTATCGTGCATTCGACCATTGCATGTGGCCCAGTAATGCGGAGCGCACCCATGGGTTCGGCAAGATGCTCGCTGACTTCTTCCAATGCAGCATTCGAGCGGTCCTTCATTTCCCGACACCGGCGGTAGAATTTTTGGCCCATCGCTGTCAGACTCTGCCGACGGGTGGTCCGGATCAGAAGTTGTGTCCCGAGTGACGTCTCAAGCTGTTTGAGCGCATCACTAACGCCAGACTTGCCCATGTCCAAAGCGTCAGCGGCTTTGGTGATTGAACCTGCATCTACAATTGCTAGAAAGATGCGAACTTGGTTAGAAACTAGGCTCTTCATCGTTCAATCATAGATACCGCATTGCTCTATTTGGCAATAGTAATCGAACCATAACGCATCACGTTGATCAAGTGATTGGCGGGCAAAAGGTGAGTCCGCAGCATTGCTCTAGGTTCGCATTTGATTAATGTCCAATGAGCTATAGATGGACCGTAGGGAACTTGAGTTCAAATCAAGCGTTTCGTTAAGTGAAAACTTGGCTGGTATAATTTTATTCCATTGGCCATACCATTAGACACGATTAGTTGATGTCTATTACGAGCGGAAATTGCTGCGCTTATCGCACCAAATTGTGAGCCCTCGCCTCATGGTATCAACTTTGATTTTCGATTCGCCACCTCAACTTCAAGCAGGAAGCGAAACAAAGCATTCCCACTCTGATGCCCTGGATGTTTCGATAGGTGAAACGCTGGATTTGACGGTTACAAGCAATAGCTCAACGCTAAGGTGTAATCGTCTGAGACGTTACGGCAGATCGTGGTACTGCAATCCAATGGCACCCTCCGCCTGAAGGCATTGTGTGAGCGGGATAATGGCAATTTAAGAACTGGGAAACTCACGACGGGTTTACCGGTAGAAAATCAACCTGTAACTATTGAGAGCTTTGCAAATGCCGGACTACACCTTCAATGTCTATCGCATTACTGATATTGGTGGCACAGTTGGGTTGGAATTTGGGGGCTCCGTCACGGTCCGGGATGATGACGGTTTCCGGGATACTATTCTTGATGACATCGAACAAGCACCACCCAGTGAAACAAATGGCGATCAGGAGATCATAACGTCTGCGGTTAACGAGCTGGAGGCCGGAGATACCATACGCGCGCGCGGCATTAACCGGTTTACAAATAATGAGACCGGAGAAACCTACGATGTTACTGAGATCTACTCGGCGACAGCGGGTAACCCTACCGGACAGTTGTTTGTCTTTACTTCCTCAGCGCCGGATTGGCTCTTCGACGGGACCAGCCGTTCGTTTTCAGGTCTCAACCATGACGGAACACTGCCATACACATCTATTGTGTGTTTTAGCTCGGGCACTTTGATCAAGAAAGGTACTGGATATGATGTTCCAGTTGAAAATCTGAAAACCGGAGACCACATCCTTACACAGGATGGTTCTGCGCAAACGTTGCGCTGGATCGGATCTAAAAAAGTTACCTCCTACGACATGATGGTAAATCCCAAACTACGACCAATTTGCATCAAATCTGGTGCACTTGGGTGCAACCTTCCCACCATAGATCTTGTTGTCTCCCGCCAGCACCGCATATTGGTGCGGTCCGCAATAGCGGAGCGTATATTTGGCACTAATGAAGTGCTGATACCTGCAGTCAAACTCATTAATGTGGAAGGCATCAAAATTGCGGATGATATCCAGGAAATTGAGTACTTTCACATTTTATTCGATCAACATCAAATCATCTATTCCAACGGTGCCCTGACTGAAAGCCTGTTCACTGGACCAGAGGCACTAAAAGCCATTTCACCTGAAGCCCGCATTGAAATGACAACGCGTTTCCCTGAAATTGCGAATCCGGAATTCAAGCCAATTCCAGCCTGTCGTATTGTCCACAGATCCAAAGACGTTCAACACCTACTAATGCGTCACGTCAAAAACAAGAAGCCTTTGGTCGCAAACATTTAATGGTTTTGTTACGAACTTTTGTAACCCTTAATTCTCTAAGCTTCTGAATTTTTATCACTTTTGCACGCTCGGGCCTTTGGGTCAATGGCGGTTCATCAACACAAAGGCGTCACGAACTCGGTTACACACTTAGCCGACCTGCTGCATTCCGTCGGTTTTCTGCGGCATTGCCTCGAGCAACCAGAGGCTTACAGTTTTTTTCCGACCTCATAACCAGCTTTCGTGTTTGTGACCCGCCCAGAAATCGACGTGCCTTTGAGAAATTTGGAGGCAGTTCATCTTTGGTATGATCCCAGTCGGGAAACAGCGCGAATATCTCTTGCCTGTTCGCTTCGCTCAGTGATTTCAGCGCCTCGGGTCCGAGAAACAAGCTTTCACAAAGAGCGCCATTCGCCGAGATGATTTCGTGATTTTCGAAAAGCATGTGAAAGTACTCAACTTGCTGCAGATGGGTCTGAGTGTTGATACCTTCTCGGTCCGTCAGGTGCTTCGCCGAGGCTAAATTCTCTGTTGCCCCGAACATCCGTTCTGCGATCATTCCAGAAACCAGCATGCGATGTTGAGGAGAAACCAGCAGATCACTGTCTGGCATGTCTTGCCCAATACTTCCTGACGACACCAGAACAGGAGCCACTTTGTCTGCGTTGTGCGAACCTATTTCTTTGAGCCGCCGCGAACCTATCCAACGAATAGGCTGATATCCACGATCAGCTGTCCAGACCAAATCCCCAGCTTTCAGATTTTCAATTTCGACCGGGCCACGGATGGTCAGGATTTTTGTGCCTCGCACAAAACACGGCATTGTGGTGCCGTGAAACTCAGTACTGGTAGGGGTCCAATCTTCGCGTCTCCAACTCGACGTACCATCATAAGCCGACGCGCGCCCAGAAAACTGAATGCTAACAATCTCGCCTGAATTCAGTTGATCATTTGCACTTGGTCTATCTCCGTCAAATACAAGAAACAAATTTCCCAGATCATCTTGAATGATATCAATCTCGCGCGACACTATAGTGCCGTCGGCATAGGTGACCAGAACTTGGTTCACCAAAGGGCCCGTCGAAGGGTTAGTCCACTGCAGATAGGCGTCAAACTCGCTTTCCACCACCCCATTGCCATCATTCAAGTTGTATTCGAGAGTATCTGTGTGCTGGTCACCGTCAACATGCAGACTTTGGTCATTTTCTTTGCCAGTAGGGTCTGTGCTTGTGGCACTAATGGTAACCAGTTTTTGATGCAGAGGATCTGTATCGCTTCCAAATTTTTGATTTTGGAAAATAGAGTTAGGTCCACGCGAAGTATCTGCCCCCTCCATATCAACGTTGCCCTCAGTCGGGTCAATTGCAGTGCTCAGGTTTCCCAGGTAGATAGCACTCACATGGGTCGTTATAGGCATAACATTGTTCTCCCGTTTACGAGTTTATACATTTGGCCAGGGCCTGCTTGATTTCTTCAATGACCACGCGTTGTTTCAGTGCGTGCACCAAATCCGTAGTTCAGGTTGTAAAATGCATGCAAACCCTCTGAGCCCCCGCCTGTAAAACTAACTCAGCACTTATCGCATCGCCAAATTTGCGATTTCATTTATCGAAACGGAAGGGGGCGTCAGTATCAACACACCGCATCCCGTTGATCGGGTGAATTAAAACTTTTGGCCCGGACGATTATCCAATGTGCTGCAGATTCTCGGCAGTGGTTTGGAGAAGGGGCAAATTCAGCCCACGCTTCTGGGGGATAGCGCAAATATTGGGACGCTCCGTGAGTGGAATCGTGATAGCAGCTGTATCAGCTTTGCCATCGCATTGATGTCCTGAGCCAATTGTGCACCCTTCTCCTTAAAGTGAATTCAGTTATTCACTTTGGGCATCAAATTTTAGTTTCACACACAGAGCACCGCAGTGGTGGCTGCGGATCGTGCATTTGAAGCCGTCTTTCCTTATGTCGGCGGTGCGGTATTTTTCAAATCCGCGATTTCACCTATCGAAACGGGGCGCTTGCCCCCAGAGCCGCGTGGAGCTCATTGATCCATGTATCGATTGCCTTTGTTATGCATGACCCCCCTTGGAGGTTCGTGTTAAGTCCGACAATGGAGCGGCCCTGATGAACTCGCACAAGAATGTCCCGATACCCAACCCGATTCCTTTTGCTGCTCGGGCATTTGTTGAGGATTCAAAATCCCCAACCATGAGACTGGTTGTTGTTTTGGAAACCATCGGTCGCCTAGGGCCGATCACATTGCGTGATCTGACCAGTGAAACGGGAATATCTCGAGCGGCAGTCTGGCGAGCGGCGGCTGTGCTGCGTAAATGTGGCTGGGTAAACACGCGCCTAAGTGATCACGCTTTTGAGCTTTCATCAACTCTCGAGAGTTTTGCAGCCAAGGCATTTTTTACACCTGTCGAAGTTGAGGAAGCGCGTAAGTGCCTCAGCTTCTTCCAAGACTTCTTTCATGTCAATCTTGGGTTCTTCACCGCAGTAGGGACTTACAAGATTTTAGACAGCTCCAGGAATGATCTGGAAGTTAATTCCGAACTTTCGCTCATCAATGATGCCCCTGCAATAGCCGCACTAATACCGTTGCCACCAACAGAGAGCGAGAAACACCTTCAAGCCTACTTGAACAGATCGACAAAGGAAGAAAGAAACACGGCAGAACAGATCGACGTATTCGCAGCCCTCGAAGAACACAAGGATACCTATCGAGTTTGGTCAGCGAACGGAGAGAGTTTCAGTGCGCCATTCGAATCGAGTTTTGGTGCTTATGGATCTTTAGAGTTCTCCTTGAAGACATATACACAAAGACAAAAGCAAGCGCTGGTTCGTCTTTCGGAATGTTTGCCGCGAGTTGTAGATCTAAAATCAGCTTTGGAAAATTGTCACTTCAAAGATGCACTTTGCATTCATTGTCGAAACACAATTCAGCAGCACTCACCGCATTGCAAAATCACAGCAAGTGGGCCCTGAACCCAGCTCAACACCGGAGCGAAGTTACAGAATGCGAGCAATCGCAGGCGTTTCAACTATCGAAACACCCGATTGGATTAACTCGCCTATTATTCGATAGCATGGCGATGCGGTGGGGCAGTAAACCGTGGAGGAGTATTAAGTGATGGTTTTCCTAGTAGGCGCGCAGTTGACAGTTACATATAGTGATCGCCCACATCCAGAAGCTGTTTCCAAAGACAGGGCTCCCTTGAATTTAAAGAAATGGCAACTTGTCTCTGGAAGGCTTCTTGAGCAGCCGCAAGAATTTGAGAGCGTGCAGGGGGCCGATGATAGGTGCGAATCTGTATTCGAGCTCAGTGGGAGTTGCACGCGTGCGGGAATACTGAAAACCAACCTAATGGAACTCGCGTTTCGCGATAAGGCGCTAAGGTTTTCCATTTTTGCCAAAGCTGGGAGCCTTGGTCAAAGCACCTTTCGTGTGGTTATCAACGGTCACGAAGTGACACCAGTAGGCCACACTGAAAAAGCACTTGTTCAACCCGATCTCAACGGGCACATTTTTGAGTTTGATTTTATTTCAAACGGTTCCGACGAAGTTGAGATTCACGCGATAGATGTCCTTGGGGCCAAGCAATCTGTTCCAAAGCGACAATTGCTTCACCACTCAGGAATGGTCGCGGGGACCAAGGTTCAAACACGTCGTGGGAAAGTAAAAGTGGAAAACCTGAAACCGGGTGATCTCGTTCTTACGCTTGATAGTGACTATCAACCATTAATCGAACTGGTTGAACATGAAGGAATAGATAGGAGCATCATTCGGCTTGCTAAAGGGTCCTTGGGTAAATTCACACCGAACGATGATCTATTTTTGGCTCCAAAACATAAGGTGTTAATCCACAATCTCGTCGGTAGGTCTGGTCAGAAAATCGATGAAATTTTAATCAATGCTGAACACCTTTCGGACGCTGAAGGAATTAGCACTCAAACGTGCCAGCCGGATAACTTGACACGTTACAGTATTCGTTTGAGCACACATTGCATCTTATTTGCAGATGGCGTGCCTATTGAATCCATGTCAGTCGAAAACATGAATGGGCACGTGGATCGGCAGCGAAAGCTCAAGCAGGTCAACTCAAATGAAATCCGACCAGTCCGTGGTTACCTGATGGCGCGAAGATTTATGAAAACTAAATCGGCACAAAATCTGATCCGCAGAAATGCGAAAAACCAAACCAGATTTTTGGATGCAAATTGGCTCGCATCTTCGAATACGGGCCAATCTGACGGGGTCGGCTAGTTGGAATGCCTGATTTCAAGAGCAATCTCTAGACACCAACGTTTAAAAACACCTCTAGACACCAACGTTTAAAAACACCTCTCGGCTACCACGAAGCTGGTTTCAGCAAGCTTCATTCAAGAATGGTTGGACAGCACATGTTTGCAAAAGGAACTAAGATATTAGTACACGAACCCGATCACTATGTTCCGGTCGAGGAGCTGAGTATCGGCGACATCCTGATTAATCCGATCACGGGGGGGGATGTTGATATTGTTGACATCAAGGTTCAAACGCTATTGATCCCATCTATAACCATCGCCCCTGGCCACCCAAGTTTGGCTGGTCTCTTTGAAGATTTAAAGATTTGCACGAATCAAATTGTGATTACGTGCGAAAAAACAGAATCACAAAAGTATACTGTGATTCAAGAACATAAAGCCAATCAGCTCTTGGAAAAGGAACTGATCGAAAAATGCAACAATGGCGAATATGAAGCTTACTATTCAATTTCCCTAAATAGAGGGAGTCTGCTTTGTGCAAACGGTGCTCTGTGTGTAACCTCGGCAAATGCTAGCAACAATAGACAAAATAAAAGCGCATTAGGAAGTTTGTACACTTGGTTCGAAACACACGAAACAGTGTCTTTGTTGTTCAATGATTAGCAGTCTCTCTTATGATCGCATAAGTATTAACAAAAAATAAGCAGAGAATTAACAGAGCATCAGCAATAGGTTAACGCTTAACTAACACTCTAGACACACTTCAAAAAACCAATTTCACATGTACGTGTACGAAGCGAAAAGTATCGTTTCAGTGAGTATACAACGTTTGCTAGTGAGGTAAAAATTGGAACACAAAATCCCAAGCATTGGTCGATCTGCACTGGATGCTGACAAAAAAGGATCCGCAGTTCGTTGCTTTTCGGTTCTGCATGCTCTCCTTGGCGAGGGCCCAATGTCACGAGACAAATTAGAACAAGCAACCGGGCAAAACAAAGTGGCAATTCACCGTAGCTTGCATACGTTGATAACTCTAGGTTGGATTCGGCCGACACTTTGTAAAACACAGTATCGGGTTTCTTCTTCAGCTGACTTATTGTTTGCAAATGCAAATATTCCGATAAGAGAAATTGATGTTTTGTTGCCATTCTTCGAGAAGTTGTCACGAGAGGAGCAAGTTCACATAGACGTTGCTCTTTTTGAGGTGCCCGGGAAGTTACGTGTGGTGGAGACCACGGATAAAAATCCAGAAAATCAAAGAGAACCGGTTAGTTTTGCGTGGTCTTGTATGGCATTTTCCGCTCTGTCAAATCTCACAACAAATCAGAGGAGGCGCCAATTGGAAGCTTACTTACAAAGCGCCTCACAACTTGAAAAAACAGAGATTAAAAGTCCAGAATTTCTGGAAAAACTACTTCTGGTTCGCCGCAAGGGCTTCGCGGATGAAAAGCATACGAATGCTGTATCAGTTCCATTTTTCGAGTTCTCTAACCAGAGTGTCATCGGAGCGATCTGCGTTCGCGATAATGGTCGATGTTCCGCAGGTAAACGAACGGATCTCGTTCGGATTTGTCGAAGGATCAACGACGTTATGAAGAAGTCAGTTGCCGCATCAAAGAGGACAATTCAAGAGTAAACCTCTGTACCACCTAGTCATTCAAAACCGTCGTATGTTATATACCCCTTGGTTTTAAAGTTGAGGAGAGACATGCGCCTGATTGTTGTTGAAGACAATGAACAGATTGCGGAGTTTCTAGTGCGAGGTCTCCGCGCAGAGGGTTACGTGGTTGATCTTTGTCGGGATGGGAAAAGCGGATTCGAAAGAGCCCGCAATGATGAATGGCATGCTATCATTCTTGATCTGATGCTACCAGAAATGGATGGTCGCCAGATATGCTATGAACTTCGGGCGCAGGGCATTCAGACACCGATTGTCATGTTGACAGCTTTAGACTCGTCTGAGGATATAGTTACAGGCCTTAAAATGGGTGCCGATGACTATATGACCAAGCCTTTTTCATTTGAAGAGCTACTCGCACGAATTAACAATGTAATCAGCCGCAGATCAGGACAGCAACCGACATCACTACAAAAATCGCTACAGGTGGAAGATTTAAGGTTCGACCTTGATAAACTCACCGTAAGCCGCGGCGATCGATTTATTGAGCTTACATCTCTAGAATATGCTCTTCTTGAATACCTCATGAGAGAAGCGGGCAATGTCTTAAGTCGCGCAAAAATTCTGCAAAACGTTTGGGTGACTTCAGTTGATCCACTGACAAATGTTGTGGAGGTCTACATGAGTAGATTGCGAAAAAAAATCGATATGGAGCCTGAAAAGAAGCTTGTCCACAATATCCGTGGACGTGGTTATTTGTTGGGAATTCGTTAGTTATTGAATTGCCGAAAACGCATGTTGTCATTGCCCTGTCAATAATAGACGTTTCACCCCACCCGTAAGAGGAAGTGGCTGAGTTTTTGCAGCAGCTAAAATGGCTCTAGTTTGAAGATCTCAATTTATAAATGGGAAGTTCAATCTTGATACGGCCGACTAAACTCTTTCAAGCTGCAGTCTGATCTGAATCTAACGTCCCCGACCCACCGTGTTCCGCCGAACGGTCAAGTTGGTCTGGGTCCTCTGTTCGTTCGTCTAGTTTTTCCATAATCGGATCTGAAAACAGTTTCGCTTGTTCCTCAATTCCCTCCCCAATCAAAGTGCGTATGACGGCCCTAGCCTCCGAGGCTAATTCCTACTCAACTAGGTGGAAAGGCCTTCGTGCTCGCCGACGAACTTGAGTTGCAACACCGACTATCTGAGGTTCTTGAAAGAAAACAGACCGCAGTTCGAACTCAATACCTCCGGTAAAAACTGAGAGCTCCGAAACAAAACCAATGGAGCTTACTCGCACACAATGTTCCAACATACTTTAGCCTTTACTGATGTAACTTTATCAAATCCCCAAACGTGAAAACTCACCCCTTATGTCTGGGCCAACCCCCATCCAAGATTGGATCACCTGCCGGATGTGCCGGGATATTCGGACTTTTTGCGTCTCTCCAATTCGCTCTGCTTCAATAGCTTGAATTCCTGTGTACGCGGGTAAACTTGCCTCTACTTCACTAACAGAAGTTAGAGCTTTACCAGATGCTAAGTCGAATGCGTGGATGGAGAATCTGATGTTATGTACGCCTGAAACGCTGAGTTTCTCTCTAGCTCTGTCAGACAACGCATGAAACCGGTGTAGGTTGATGAACAAACCAACTTCCTTTGGGCCGCTCAAACCCAGGACAGCCTCCTCAGCGGCATCTTCAATGATGCTCTTTACCTGATATTTGCGATCTCCCGGAAGGTCGCCTCGCCATACGATGTCGGCACTTGGAGCGAGGATGTTTTGTTCTGATACGGTAAGGTTATCTGGAACGACCACCCTTACTGTTTCAACACGCCAGTTCCGAGTATCATTGGTTGAAAGGCCTGCCTCATAGTCAGTCTTGAACGACGTGGAGCAGCTTGCTAACAATAAAACTGTTGCTGCGCCGATTGCGGTTTTTCCTAGTGCCACTGTTCTTGCCTGTCATTATTAGTTAATCTCGTGGCTATCTGTTAACGAGGGACAATGTGACATTCAAAACCAGCGTTTCAACAGGTGAAATCAGTTTCAGAAACCTTATGGGAATCTCTAGGTGAGATCTGGCAGAAATGTAACCGATGAGCGAAAAACTAAGATTCACGATACATATTTTGCTCCTTGCAGGGCTGCTCTATGCATTCACAGCGTTCAACTTTTGGAGCGTTGGGCGATCCAAATACAATCAAGTTCGAAACAACATGGCATACAACGAACTCGCAAGTTATCTCGAATTGTCAGGCGAGGTGTTCCGAGTATTCAAACTGTCTCGACGCGATCTGACCAGCGGTGATCTTGAACTTACTTTTTCACTTGATGAAGCAGAAATTCAAATACAGGATATAGTATCGAAAATACGACGCTACGAAGCTTCAGAAATCGCATTTGGGTTGCGGCCCGCGGAGAACCCTGGAGACGTAAAGCGAATTAACGAGATTGATCGGCAAATCCACTTGGCGTTTGAAGAAGTTCGGCGTGCTCGCCGTATATTAAGCGAAGGGAATGTGTCTGAAGCCCATCTGCTCTTGAACGACAGTTTGAAGGACCGCATAGACCGGATTGTTGGTGAGCTTATCGAAGAAGGGTTGGCCGATGAAAACGACGAACTACAAGTGGCGCTCAGTGAAATAGAACAAGTCAATCGTTCAACATATACGATAGCAGTGACCTCAGCTATTATGGCGCTTTTGGTTTCTGTTTCTGCAATTTATTTTGTAGTATTTAGGTTGCGATGCAAGCTGAAGGAGTTGGAAAATGGTGTTACTGAATTTGCGAAGGGAAACCTAGATCATTCAATTGATGACAGTGGCCAGGATGAGTTCGCCTATGTCGGCGCACAACTAAACAGACTAGCGCGGCAAGTGAAATCTAAGCAACTTTCGTTGGAGGAAGCTAAAGTTGATCTTGAAAGTAAGGTTGTGGAGCGTACGAAAGAGCTTCATGAATTAAACGAAGAGCTCGCCAGGCGTGATAGATCTCGCGTGCAGTTTTTTGTTGATATTGGTCACGAGTTGCGATCTCCAATTACTGCAATTCGAGGCGAATCTGAGGTTACTCTTCGAGGAAAACCAGATGTTTTGGAAATGAAACAGTCGCTACAACGTATTCATGATACCTCCATCCAAGTGAGCAGGTTTGTTGCAGATGTGTTTCAGCTTGCTCGTGAAGAAGCTGGCATTAATGATATTGCTCATGAAGCCTGTGATCTGAAGAAAATCGTAAAGAATACCATACTTCAATCCCAAACAATGGTGAATGCAGCAGATGGGCAAATTGGTTTCGAATGTGACCGGGACGATGCCTTCATTTTCGGCGATGATGGCAAAATAGTTCAGCTTGTTAAAATACTAATATCAAACTCTTTATCTCATTGCCCTCCGGGCACACAGATTGAAGTATCCATCAAGGCTAGCCAGGATTTATACACACTGAGTGTGGAAGATAATGGCCCAGGAATCTCGCCTGAAGATGCGCTGTTGGTCTTTGATCGGTACTACAAGCAACCAACCGTAGGCGGTGGAGATAAAATATCTTCGGGTTTAGGCATGGCAATTGCGAAATCGATCGTCCGATCGCATAAGGCTCAGATCTGGGTTGATACCGAATTTGATGAAGGAACGGCTGTTCGAGTAAGTTTTAGTAGTTATGAGAATAACTAAGGTATGTCATATTTTCTTAGTTCATACTGCCTAGCGCCTGACGTCAGTGATTGTTAGAGGCTTTTGGGTTTGAGTCTCCAAACAGCGGATAGCCTTTGAGCTACGTCGGAAACGAACGCAAAACACGTCAACCCTTGAACTCAAAAGCATCGCTTCGATCCATTACACTGCTGTGAATACATTGATAGCTGTGGTTTCTCAGTGGGTCTAATTTTTGGATCACATAGCCGCGCCGTAGGATCGCAGCTTGTCCGTGATGATGCTTCTTATAAGGGCGCATCGTGTTCCGACGTGATGCTAACTGCAAAACAGATCTTCAAGCTCAGCTAGATATCTGTCACGGGTCTCAAAAAGCATTTCCGAATTCCCCGATCAACGTGCATACCGGCCCCCAAGGTCATCGTTCTGATGGCACCCAGACCGATCATACGCTAACATTCAAACTGGGCCATTTGAGCGGCGCTAATCAACGATACCTGTGCAAAATCTAAGTACAAAGGTTACCGAAACAGCTTTGGGCGATAAAGGTACGTTAGTAAGATCACGAATACTAATGGTGCTGCCCCAAAATACACCAATACCGATTGCCAAAAAGTGAAACCCACAAACACAAAGAAACCGACTGCGACCAGAAAACCGACAATACTTGCGAGAAAAAAAATAACAAAACTGGCACCTCTAATAATGTCCCCCCTAACCTCGCCATGAACGAAATCTCCCTCACATGACTCTTTTGTAATGGTTCTGCCAAGATCATATAAGCGCTTTGGGCCGAAAGCCTCCTCATAATGGGGCATTTTCCAAACCCAACTTGATGCGTCTGGTGCTCCTGATTTTAAATCCTGAGAAGGCTTTTCGGCAACCTCACTTTCGACTACCCATGATTGTATAGATTGATCCATCATGGCATTCCCCATTTAGATATTTTGGTTGTTTGGATGCATTGACCTCGGCTCTATCCGAGTGCATTTTTGCAGGTGACAGCCGAATAAATGTCGTATCCGCTGCATTGCACTGGGTTCGAATTAGGTCGATGTCCAATGTGTTATTAATTGACCGTATGAAACGTGAATTCAAATCAAGCGTTTCGTTAAGTGAAACGAAATCGCCGTGACACGAAATTTTACCAAATCTTCAATATGTTAAATAGATTCCACTGCCTTAAGTGCATCTTATTTCACTAAGCGAAATTAACGAAGTGATGCCCCCGAGCCCTCCAATGAGATCCACCTCGTCCTTCATCGCCACAGGCAACCCCTCAAGTGGCGGCAAGTCTGACACCTCGTTGGCATATCTTGCCCCCGGTGGAGGCGTTTTTTAGGGGGATTCGAAATGTCCAGTTTAGGCTTCGTAAGTGATGGAGCCGCCGCCAATGGTGACGGCGGTGCAAGCTGTGCCCAGTTCTTCACGGGGCTACGGCGTTGGAAACATCGAAATTCGATCACGCTGTTTTCGATGTCGGCGCTTGGAGATGCTGACCAAATTTTCAACCATCAACAGCGATCTGCATTTACGTTGAGACACATCAGCTTTGTCCGATTCAACTGCGACACCGCTCAGGTATCGAAAAGTTGTTCACGATTCCCTTGAGCATGAGCCGGAACCGCATGGGGCAACGCGCAAAGCCTCGGATCAGAACCGCGACGCACACGTGAACCCAATGGAAGCTTGGTTGCCCTAAGTTGAGCTTTTCAAAGCAGACCGCAGGCCTTCAACAAAGGATCGGACGGCCAGAGGCGGCAAGTTGCCAAACGGATGAAGTGCATAAAGTGGCGACACCAATTCAAAACTGCCTGGCAGAAGCTGACAAAGCCTACCATCTGCGATCGCTTTATCGGCCATAGCCTCGGGAAGTCGGGAAAATCCCGCGCCTCGCAGGGTGCATTCATACGCGGCCACGGAGCAGCTGCAAACAATGGTCGGAGATATTTCGATTCCGCGAAACAGCTCTATTCGGGAGCTTTGCCAAGAATTGGCAATGAACGGCAGCTTCGCAACACTCTCCGCGCACCCGGCATCTCTGCGCGTTAGGCCATGCCCGGCTAACAGTTCGGGAGATGCGCAATAAATTTCGCGAATATCGCCAAGCTTGATCGCTTTGAGTTCACTGTCGCACAGTTGGCCCAACCGAATGGCGACATCTATCTTGTGCTCAACAAGATCAGACTGCTTCTCTTCCAGAATCAGGTTCGGTCTGAGTTGCGGATACTTTCCACACAATATAGAAAGCGTCGATGCAATCTTGGCGGTGATCGCGATTTGCGGTGCGGCGATGGTAAACTTTCCAGACGGTTCGGCCAGATACTCATGCACATCACTTTCCAGTGCAGTTGCAGAGCGCAATATTTCACAGCACCTGTGATACAGGCGCTCGCCTATCGGGGTGAGTGATTGCTGGCGGGTCGTTCGATTCAGCAGTCGGATGCCGAAATTTTCTTCCATATCCTTGAGCGCCTGACTGACAGTCGACTTGGAAACCCCAAGTTGTTCAGCAGCCGAAGTGACGGATCCATGTTGTACAACGGCGACGAATGCTCGCGCCTGAGGCCTAAGCACATCCATTGTTTTGCATTTCCTAACCAGCATTTGATGTTGTTCCCGTATTGTGAGTTCTTGCAAGGGGTTGATCGAAGCAGAGCAGCAAAAATCGGACACGCCATGACCCTGACGGGCGCATGGGATACGCAGGCAAACAAGGCAGTTTCTCTTATCTTTGCCCCTCTCTCGCCGGCATCGGATAGGAGCGGTCAGTTCAGTCGAGTCGGTAACCTGCACCTCTCAAAGTGACGATAGCTTCACCATGTGGACCGAATTTTTTACGCAACCGACCAATGTAGACATCTACGACATTGGTCATCGGGTCTTCCTGACTGCCCCATACCGCGTTCAGAATGCGTTCGCGGCTGAGCGCGCGGCCGACATTCTTCAGTAGTAGAACCGCCAGTTCCCGTTCTTTGCTCGAAAGCGCGACCGGGACGCCATCGACATAAAATTCCAGTGCATACGGATTGAAGACCAACCCGTTATGGGCGATCATTTTGGTGTCATCCTCGATCCCATACCCGATCTTGCGCCGGTGCAGAGCCTCGATGCGGGCAACGAGTTCTTCAAAGTCAAAGGGCTTGGACAGGTAGTCATCGGCGCCCATACGCAAGCCGGCCACGCGCTCGACCGTGGAATCCAACGCTGTCAACATCAAGATGGGTGTCGTGTTTCCGCGCGCGCGCATCTTCTGACAGACTTCGCTGCCTGAAATCCCCGGCAACATCAGATCCAGCAACACTACATCAAAATCGCGCGCCCGCATGAATTCCAGCGCCAGTTCACCGCCATTGGCATGTTCGACGCAGTATCCTTCAGCCTTCAGACCACGACGCACGAAACCAGCTACCCGTTCTTCGTCTTCAACAAGCAAAATGTTCATCAATGCACTCCTAACCCTGAAGCGTATTTCGGAATAGTGATCAAGATGGTCGTTCCCTTCGTGCCTCTGTCTATGATCTCGGCAGTGCCGTCATGTGCTTCAGCGATCGAGCGCACGATAGGCAGGCCCAGCCCAAGCCCTTCGGTGTACCGAGTTGTTGCGTTGGAGCCGCGGAAAAACCGTTCAAAGGCGTGCTCTCTCTCTTCGTCGCTCATTCCCGGCCCGTCATCGGATACAGCAATGGTCGCCACGTCCGAGAAAGCCTCGAGCGTCACTTTGATATTGTTGCCTCCATGCCGCTTTGCATTTTCCAACAGCGCCAGCACCGCCTGTCTGAGCCTCTGATAATCGGCGTGTATCTGTGTGCTACCGATCGGCGTGAAGTCGGCATTGAGGCCGGACAAAGTGATAGCATCGCCAATCAGTGCGGACAGGTCGATCGTTTTAAGGGCCAGGCGCAGCGACCCGGTTTCCTTGCGCGAGATGAAAAGCAGATCGCTGATTAGATTTGCAGTGTGGCTGGCCGCCCTCCGTGTCTTGGTCAGCGCCTCTTTATAATCCTCGATACTCTTGTCGCCCCCACGCAGGGCGATATCGCATTCGCCCTGAATAACGGTCAGCGGAGTGCGCAGCTCGTGGCTGACATCCGCCTGAAGCTGGCGGCGGTTTTCTTCGGATTTACGCGCCTCGGTCAAAAGCTGTTCAAGCTTTTCCGTTCGTTGCTTGACTGCTTGTTCGAGCTCCTCGTTTTGAGTGGTCAGTGTTTTCGTGCGCGCAGCAACAACCTCGGACATTTCATCCAGAACCGAGGCTATTTCCGACAACTCGCTACCGCCCATGAGATTGATCGGCTTTGAAAAGTCTCCATCCGCAAACTTACGCACACCACTCAATAACCCCTCGAATGGATAAGTGAATTCGCGGCGAAACAACATGAGGGCGCTAACCGTTATCACCATTAAAACAGCTGTCAGCGCGAGCGAAATCACGCGCACCATTTCCATTTGGGCGCGGGCTTCGGCCTCAGTTTCGTCGACCTCTTCCCGCTTTTCGTTCAGGACAACAGCAAACAGCTCGCGAAAGTCTTTCTCGAAATTTTCATTCAGCACCAGGGACAGTTCGCGCCAATTCGACCGGATGTCGCCAATATCATCCCTTGCAAGGTTTTGCTGAAAGAGAGCCGAGAGTTCTTTGATGACGCTTTCGACTTGGTCCAGCAGGTCAAGCCCTTCCAACTCTTCATTGCCGACAAGTTTTATATCGGCTTGGATAGTGCCACGAATATCAGGGACGTAGCTGCGCAGACGTTCGATGATTGCATTCACGTCCTGTGAACACCCGATATTGCCAGCCAAGAGTATGTCCCTAAATCGCTTGAACAACAGATGTGTATCCGCTGTAAGTATCAGGTGCTGATGATATGAGGTATGGGCAAGTGCAATCCTGTGATTGTGAAAGCCGCTTTGCTTGGTGGCCCAGATCACTACTGAAAGGCTGGCCGAAGCGACCAGCAGCACGACACACGCGAAAATATTGACGATATGTGTTATCTTCATTATTCGTCGTGCTTTCCTTGAGTGATCGTTCGAGTATTAGAGCGTTTTGCCACTGGTAAAGGCTGGGGAACAGTGAAACGTACCAAGCATGTCAATAACCGGGCTGCCTGAAAAGGTTTTAATGCGCAATTCATGACCACGTCCTGTTCATATGATGAACATCAGATGAACCCGTTTCCCGAGTTGCAAACCTTCATGTCTCTGTTGGAATTCGTTCACCTGAATGTGCGACAAATTTAACGTGCCGTAGAGGCCTGGTCAACAGAAGTGACCAGATTGAAAGGTGTAGTAATCAGCAATCGGGAGACCCCACTATGACGCTTCAATCCATTCACGCCATGCAAATCCTGTCGAACGCGAAATGGGCCTTCACCACCCGCCGCGCCAACAAGAAGGATGCCGTCTATCTCAACAAGGACTACAAGATCGCCATCGCAGGCGACATGGCCCTGTGCAAAATTTGGAACTGGGTCAGCACATGAACATTCAACTGTCTGACCGCCGCAGCTCGACAAGCTATCCCTGCGACCTGGTGGTGCTATGCCTAGGCGATCGCTATCCCCCCGGCCAATTCCACTGCATGGCCGAACTTGAAGATGCGCTGATGCAACTGGCCGCGGGCGGTGGCATTGTCGGGACCGTGGTTGCGACCCACGAGAAGATGGGCCTGCCTACCTCGGCCGAGCCGCGGGGACTGCGTGCCAAATCGGATGGCAAAGTTATGAACGTCGCGGACTATGCCCTGCCGGTCAGAGCGCCCTACAACGATGTCACCGTCATCGGCGTGTTAGAAACTCGATGAATTCGGGCAAGACCACGGCCGCTGTCAGACTGGCGCATGGCCTGCACCGCGCCGGGTTCGACGGGCTCTGTCGCAAATTTTTGTCAGGGTTGAGATGAACTTATCTCTGGACACACTTATGCCGCGAGCCCTGCGATAATCTGGAAAACGGATTGTCCCTTTGATCCAATCTGCCGCTTCCGGATCATGTGCGCCACCTCGATTCCTTGAAGCGTTGCATTGGCGGAATGGGAGGCTTTAAAGCCGAGCATGGGCCGGATGATCTTCTTGATGAACCGATGATCCTGTTCAATGATGTTGTTGAGGTATTTGACCTGCAGGATCTGGACCAGAGGGTTGTTACGCGTGAATTTCGGCAACACGTTCGTCCACCGCAGGGCTGTGAGATTGGAGCCACTTTTATCGATCACGATCTTTTCCGGTGTGCTGCTTGTGGCAATGGCTTGTCTGAAAAATCTCCGTGCAGATATGCCGCCATGCTTCCCAGGCAGCATAAAATCGAGGGTTTCGCCGGATTTTGTGACCCCCCGGTAGAGATACGTCCACTGGCCTTTAACCTTCATATAGGTTTCATCCATCCGCCAAGATGAATCTGTTGGCCGTTTCCGCAACCGGGCTTGCTCGGCCAGCAAAGGCGAATATCTGACCACCCAACGGTTCAGGCTGGCATGGTCAACATCCACTCCACGTTCAGACATGATTTCTTCCAGATCCCGATACGAAACAGGGTAGCGTAAATAGAATGTCATTGCGAACATAACCACAGATTTCGGATAATGGCTGCCCCTGAATTCGATCACCGTGAAATAACACAAAAACTTTGCGACAGAGCCGCCACTAGTGCCATCCGCTTGATCTTCTTGCGCAGCACAAGCTGGCCATCGGTGTCAAAGCCAACCAAGTGGAACACAACTTTGCCAATGTCGGCGCCAACGGACATCAGCTCATCAAATTCGCTCTTCGCCATGCTACTTCTCCATGTTGCAGAAATAGGCCAAGCCTAAACTGCTGGGTGAAGCAGCCGGTACATCCCATTTATTACCGTTTTTCTGCAATGTCGCTAACGTCCGCTTCCGACCGCGAAGTGATCAATGAACGCCCTCAAGCGGCTCAGGCTTTTGAGTTGTTTTGGATAATACAGATAGAAGCGCGGCCTGTCAGGGGTGCAATCGGGCATAACCTCGACCAACTCACCCGACGCAATCTGCGCCTCGACACCGTCACGAAGAGTCCAGCCGATCCCAAGCCCATGCGCGGCTGCGTCCACAACTGATCTAAGATCATTGAAAACTAGATTGCCGGTCACATCGATGTGTGTTTCAGCGCTACCCTCGATAAACCGCCAAGGCGCAATCTGTCCTGTGCTGATTTGGCGATATCGGATGCAGTCGTGCTGCGACAGGTCCGCTGGGGTCTGCGGTGTGCCGTTTAGATCAAGGTAGCCTTTTGTTGCTACATAGGTGGCCGTCTGCGGCTTGGTCAGCGCGACAGCTATCATTTCGTCAGCCAAATAATCACCCAACCTGATACCCGCGTGAAACCTGCCTTTTACAATATCTGTCAGGTCTTCATCGACGCTGATGTCCAGGTCAATGTCAGGGAACGCCGTATTGAACGCCGCGATACGAGGGGCGATGGCCAACTGCCATGCGCGATAAGGCATAGTTATACGTAGCTGGCCAGACGCGACACTTGCAGTGCGACGGGTCGCGCTCAATGCAGCGTCAATTTCGGTGAAGATGTTGTGTGTTCGATTATACAGAGTTTTTCCAGCATCCGTGAACGCCACTGATCTAGTATTGCGTACAAACAATGCCGTCCCAACGCTGTCCTCAAACGCCTTGAGTTGTTGGGACACCGCCGACGGATTGACACCGAGGACGTCACTGGCAGACCGCAACGTGCCGCTGTCAGCAATCGCCAAGAAAGTGCGTAAGCCGTTTAGATCAACGCGGCTCATTATGTAGAAACTCTAACCATACTAATTAGATTATACTCCATTTCCACACAATCCAAGCCCGATATGATCTACGTTCATCAGTTAACGGAGGCGAACAATGACCACTTCAGAAAAAAACCAATCCCTGATCACAGGCATCTTTACAATTCTGCTGACGGTCTTTGCGATGGCGCTGACCGATGCCTTTGTGAAATTTTCCAGTGCCGACATGACGCTTTGGCAAATCTACGTGTGTCGATCTGTTTTGGCACTGCCAGTTCTGGTGCTTTTGGCAAACGGGCACTTCTGGCCCAAAGCAGTCGGTTGGGTCACGCTGAGAAGTTTCGTTCTGGTGGCGATGTATCTCGCGATCTATGCTGCCATTCCATTGCTGGACCTGTCTGTGGTCGCGGCGGCGCTTTACACCGGCCCACTTTTCATCGTGATCCTATCCGCGATTTTATTACGAGAACCGATCACACCGATGCAATGGATCGCCGTGGTGCTCGGATTTATTGGGGTGCTGTTTGTTGTGCGCCCAAATGGTGCGGATTTCACAATGCTTTCACTGATCCCAGTAATCGCAGCATTCCTCTATGCTGTGGCCGCTGTGCTGACGCGTGCCAAATGTCAGGATGAAAGACCTGCGGCACTTGCGATCAGTTTGAACATCTCCCTTGTCGTAGTTGGCGCACTGGTGAGCTTTTGGCTGCGCATCTCACCTTCAGGCTACGTGGAAAGATATCCGTTTTTGTTCGCCCAATGGTCCAGCTTCAGCGTCCAAACACTCGGTATCCTGGTCGTCATGGCAATTCTGATCGTCGGTGTAAGCATTGGTTTGGCAAAAGCCTACCAGTCGCCGCGCCCACAAGTGATTGCCACGTTCGATTATGCCTATTTGATTTTCGCCGCCTTTTGGGGTTTCGTGTTCTTCGGAGAGAAGCCGCAACTCTGGACGATGATCGGGATAGCGTTGATCATTGTTGCAGGTGTCCTCGTTGTGATCGCTGGTAAAGACGTGGTGAGGGCAAAGTTAGACAAGCTACCAGCATGCGGAATTTGAGACAGCCGATCAATAGCGGGCGTTGGCAATTATGCAGCGAGAGAGCGCCTTGTCCCGCGTCTTGTTTGTCTGAACGGCATGCAGCGAAAGTGCGGTCTCGGTTCCAGCTATAACAATGCCAATGAATGACCGGATTAGCGATACGCGCTACGTTGCAACAACAGATGGGCCGCGATTGCGAACAAATGCTGCATCAGCAAAGAGTGAAAAACGAATGACGGAATAGCTGCGCACTGTGTAAATTCCATCACCAAAATCGAATGATCGCAACGGTGGCGGGGCTATTGGCCCCGCCGCTCTTGTTTTCTGGGCCAGCGGGATTTGGGCAAGTCAAACGCTCCTGGCCGTAAGGGTGAGGGCGCTGCCCTCCCCCTCGGGCAGCCCTATTAAACAGGACCGTGTTGTCTGCTCCGCCTCCTGCCCGCACCACCACTGTCGAATAGCATTGCCTTGCCCCCTCCCGCGTTCGCCACGTGGCAGATCAGCAGGAACAGGCGGCTTCGCCGTCTGACCTGCAAATCAGCCCTGATTTTCCAGAAGGGGAAGTCAGATCAATCGCAACAGACCACGCGGGCAAAAACGGGGATTGGGTCACGTTATGACACTTGGGTCAGGTTCGTATGACATTCAACAACATTCCAGGCCCGTGGGTCGGGCTTGGCCCCGCTCGCTTCTTGCGACGGGGTTTTTCTTATGTGGACAATAGTCAATGGCGAGAATGATAACTTCGACTGTTCTCAGTCGAGGGATTGCCCATCGTAAATAATCTCTGGAAGGCGCAGCGCGTTGATACCATCGACGCAGCCAACGTTAATTCTGTAGTGGCCCGGATTCAGTCGGGTTTCGACGAACGTCTGAATACCGCAACGGCTGCAAAAGTGATGGCGAGCTGTCATCGAGCCGAATTGGTATGTTGAAAGAGCACCTTCTTCCGCTGAGATTTCAATGTCTTCCGGTGCAATCGTCGTCATCGACATAGATATGCCCTTACGGGCGCAAATGGAGCAGTCGCATCGCATAACCTGCTCTATTTCCGGAGCGGAGAATGTGAACTTCACAGCACCACAGTGGCAGCTTCCGGTGTATTTAATCATCTGTGCACCTAATATTTTTTCTCCCTAGCGAGGTTATAGCATTTTGGGTTTAACATCTGCATTGGACGCGACATGCGCAAGTCGGCTTCGTTCAACACTTCCTCGTACCGACAGTTAATTTGCATCGCCGGTTTGCAAGCCAAATCAAATCTGTTCACCGACCTAGCGTAAGCCTTTTCTTATTCGTGCCTGACAGGATGATGTAAGGTCCCCGAGTACCGTTTTCGGTACGCGCCGGTTGATAGGCGTGCTGCCCTATTTTACTGTCGGCTATGCCGACCGAGCCCCGCTCGCAGCATCCCCCATTGGCGCGGGCGGTGGTTCCATCGCCAAGCGCCAAAGCTTGATTGCGAGCTTGCGGGCGACGGCGGCAATAGCTTTCTGTCCGATCCCATGCTTCGCAAATGTCGATTGTAGAGCTCCTTGGTTTCTGGATCGCGCCACGTCCATTGCCAAGCCGCTTCGATCAGAATGCCGCGTAGACGCTTCTGGTTTGAGAAGATGTCGAGGTTGCCGAGCCTGATTCCGGCGAACTTCGTATCTGACAAACCAGGATCAGGGTGAACTACCACGATGTCTATGTCCGCTCCGGGCTCTACAAAACCTTAGCTCTGCAGGGCATTCCAGGATGTGAGGCAACCAGGGTGGTCGAAGCGGTCGGACCAGAGGTGTCCGATCTTCGGGTTACCCCGCTGTGAGCAGGCCTTGATCGCAACCAATTCAACAGAAAGAAGCAGGAACGGATTCCACACCTGAACGGACCGGTTCAAGGAGCTATGGCTGGATGACAGTGTCTTTGACGAAGATCATACCCATGGGGTCCGGAACATAATTACGAATTCCCGCGCTTTTGTTCACTATTGACTGATACAGTCAGCACCCCGCCTGCCTGGCCGGGGTGCGGGCCAACCACCTTTTATCAAGCGGTTGGCGCGTTTCTGTTTTTATGATTGATGCGTTTGCTGTTCGGACCCGAACAGCGCAGTTTTGGGATGACGGATCAGATAACCAACCTGAAATGCCTGCCCCCCGGAAAAGCAAAGCAGGAGGCTCGCTGCGGCACAAAACGCAAACTCGCGTTTTATAGCGTTGAGGTTGTCCCACAAGGGTTTGGCGGCATCAAGCTTACCGACGCAATAGAAAAGTAAGACAACGAGTGCGGCGACGGCTGCAACACGCACCCCATGTCCTGATAGCATGGTGATCCCAATTCCGATGGAAAGCAATGGAATGCCTGTCCAGGATTTTACGTGATCGAGGCCAAAGAAAAATCCGCCCGTGAGGAATACCACAGCTATTGATATGCGGACTAAAAGACCGAGTGTTGCCCATTCGACTAACCCCAGGGCGCGCCCTCTTCCCAATAATCTGGCATCAAGACTGTACGCTCCAGAGCCGACGATGGCCAAAGCAAAACAGAATCCAGACAGCCCAACATCGCGAATTTGGACGATCAACGCTGGGGTTAGGAAGGTTGAATCAGTTGGGATGAGATCCGGCGTTGTGACCACAGGAAGTGCCGCCACAAAAGACCACATGAGCAGCCCAAAGATAATCGACAGCGGGCGTACAAAAATGCCGAGTAACAGAGCCAATCCGGCAAAGAGTTCGAAGGTGGATAGGGCTGTCATGAACGCCCATGGCGTCAGCAAATCATTTGTGAACAGATATTCCTGAAAGAACCCATTTATATAGCCGTTCGGCGCCAGATACTTGCTGACCAATGCATCGGCTCGAGTGGGATCAATCGCTCGTGAGAGTTTCCACCAGCCGCCGATGACAAACACCGATCCGATTCCAAACCTCAGAATCAGTGCGATGTGGTTGATGTTTTGCTCCGTGAGCTGGCCTGTCTCAGAACGGGTCAGTTTGTGCCATAGTTGAGTTACGCCCGCTATGGGCGATATAGATTGTGTCATTTGGACACTCCAAAAAGTTGAATATGAGAGTAACAGCAACCAGAGTGGTTGCCGGTTTCATTCAACTTTATTTGGGAGGCCTGGGGTCAAAACCGACTGATCGTCCGATGAGCACAAGCATAATCACGGGCCAGTTTTCAAACCTGTGGTTGCGGGCCAGGGGTGAGTTGGTGGAATGTATCAAGAAATCGCAGTTGCTGCTACAAGAGATGCTGCCGCCCGCACATTGACCTGTACTACAATACGGCTCGGCACCGTCGAATGCGCCGTGCTCAAAAGCAGAAAGTTCTTGCACTACAAAGCCAGCAAACAGGCTTTCTGTTGTCTGTAGATAGCCCAGACAAAACACACATATCAATGTTGTCCAAAGGATCACGTCCCGAAAACTGGATTTGACTTTAGCAAACATAGAGTGCGTTTTCCCTACAAGTCCGACGACGTTACTGATTTATAACTTGAATGCTAGGGCGGCACAATCAGTACGTACATAGGCGCTGACGTCAAACAGTCCGACTTTCGTCAAAACCCAGTTCGGGATTTTGATGAAAGTCCCGTCGCATTTTAAGCATCCAAGGAAGATGTGCAGCAAGTATCTTGGGTGTGATGTTGAGCATGATATGTTCCATGTGCAGTGTGGTAGGCGAAACTAACACCCACGTGCGGCTTTGCCCCACATGTCAGAAAGGCTTATCCCCATCTGATAGGGATCTTCGGGATTTACGAACAATTGGCTGGTGCCATAAATAAAGGCGCGCCTGGTAATCTCGGGCATGACAACCTCGGTTCCGCTGATAGTGGTCTTTTCACGAAGGCGCATCTTGAATTCGCCATCCGTAATTGACAGTGCCGTATGTTCTTCGCCGATATCCATCTTTCCACGTGCATGTAGAACGGCGGCACGTGCGGCGGCGCCGGTGCCACAGGGGGATCGGTCGATCCGACCACCGGGCATCATATTGGCGAAGCGGTGCACATTTGACCCCTTCTCTGCATCGAGAACAAGGAAAGGGAAAGCTCCCAAATCAATCTTGTTGATCGCCTCGTCATAGCGATGATGAATGCTGACCTGTTCTTGCAACTACGCGCGCGGGCGAATTCTCTGAACACTTCACTGTTCCCGAAGCCGGCCTCGATAGATGTGCCGCGCTGTGTCCGTGCAATGCTATCGCAATCCTCGCCAATTCGCTTACATAGCCCGCCAAGCGTTGGGTCTTCAGTTTCTCGTTCCAGGCTTCGTGCAGCCTCAGCACACTTGCCCATCAAGTTGATGTCAGATTGGAACAGATCGGCGGCTACGTCTGTAACCAAACGAGGGATGGCAATACCACCACAGTCGCTCGTGTCAGAACTGCAGAATTTGGCCAGCCCCGCTAGATAGAGCATCGCAGCACCGTTTATTTGCCAGGCCGTGTTGCAGCTTCCTCGAAGCGGACGTTGGTCGTCGGTACAGCTATTTTGGCGATGCAATGACCGGAGAGCGGGACAAGCCTACATTTTGCTCGTGCAGCTATTGCTGATGCAGAAAACCATCGCTCCCGCAGCCCGAAACTTTTTGGCAGCGCGGCGAACTACCCGTTTGCGGTCATTCGGGCCAGCGAAAATCAGCGGAGCTCATACCGCCCTTTCGCCGCAGCCAGTTCGGACAAACGAGACGCGGACCTTCCTGCCGTTTTGATAACCCGCATGATCAATGGCGGCATCTATAAAAACTTAAAACTTAGCATGTTAACAAAATTTTAAACTTAGCATGTTAACAAAACCTTCGATTTCTTCTATCTTTTAGAAGAGCATATGCAAGTGGAGTTCAAATGAAAAAGTTTATCTCTTTGGCCGGTGCGCTTTGCACTATGGTTTCTAGTGCTTGGGCCGACGAGGATGGGCCTCCTAATATTCTTGTCATTATGGCAGACGACGTAGGTTGGGCCAGCGTTGGCGTTTATCATGGCGGTATTAAAAGCATTGAGACACCCAACTTAGATAAGCTTTCCTTGGAAGGTGTGCGTCTTACAGATTACTACGCGGAGCCAAGTTGCACTGCTGGACGATCAGCATTCATGACAGGGCAGATGCCAATTAGGACTGGTATGCATACAGTTGGACTGCCGGGTGACCCAATAGGTTTGAATCCAAGTGATCCAACTCTCCCGATGTTCCTGAAAAAACTGGGATATACGACAGGACAGTTCGGTAAAAACCACCTTGGTGATCTGAACGAGTTCCTGCCTACGACGAAGGGTTTCGATGAATACTGGGGTTGGCTCTATCACCTGAACGCCATGGAATACACGTCTGACCCCGACTGGCCGGACGATCCGGAATTCAACGCGCAATTCTCTCCGCGCAACATTATTCATTCCTTCGCTACAGAGGAAGAGGATGAAACAGTGGATCCGCGTTTCGGTAAAGTCGGAAAGCAGCGTATCATTGACGATGGTCCGGCTCCGCCGGAACGTCAAAAGACGTTGGACAACGAAGTAACGGCTCATACGAAAGATTTCATTTCGCGTGCGGTCGAGGCAGACTCCCCGTTCTTCGTCTGGATGGCTCCAGCTCGAGCACATGTGTGGACCCACCTCAGCCCGGAGTACGAGGAAATGCTGGGCAATGGTCGCGGTCTTCAGGATGTGGTCATGAAGGAGTTGGACGACAACGTTGGCGATGTTCTCAGCCACCTCGAAGACCTTGGAGTTGCCGACAACACCATAGTAATGTTCACAGCTGATAATGGTCCCGAAACACTGACTTGGCCCGATGGCGGAACCACACCGTTCCATGGGGAAAAAGGTACGACCTGGGAAGGTGGCTTCAGAGTGCCTGCTATCATACGCTGGCCCGGTAAAATTCCGGAAGGTCAGGTCTTAAATGGTATTTTCAGCGGAATGGACTGGATGCCGACCTTTGTGGCAGCCGCCGGAGGCCCCGCAGACATGAGGGAGAAACTGCTAGAGGGCTATGAAGGCTACAATGTACATCTCGATGGCTACAACCAACTGTCTTATCTGACTGGCGAGGATGAAGAGAGCAGTCGCCGCGAGCTGATCTACTATCAGGGGACGGACCTACAGGCAGTGCGCTACAATGATTGGAAAGCACACTTTGTCGTACAAAACCATGGCTGGTCGGGCCCTAAGGAAGAATTGGTTGCCCCGTTGCTCTACAATCTGCGTCGTGACCCATATGAAAAAGCTGCGGACGAAAGTGGTATGTATGTGCGTTGGATGGGTGAAAAGATGTGGGCCTTCGGCCCAGCCGCCCGATTGGTACAGGCACATCTTGCCACCTTCGAGAAGTTCCCTCCGCGTGGCAAACCGGTCGCAAACAAGGGCCACGTTGAAGAGCAGACATCAACCGAAGGTGGCATCTCTCAGTAAGCAATGTGGGGCGAAGCCCACGCCTTCCTCAATAAGGCAGGTGTTGTCACATTAACTGCGTGCCCAAAGAGAATCCTGATACCCGGATTTCAAGCTACTCGCGTGGCGGCATTCCGGGCGTCAAATGCCTCGATACGGTGATAGCGGATTGTTAAGGTAGAGCGACGGCGGGAGGGCGCAAAGAAGCAATTCCGTATGGCTGAGTGAATTGATACAAACTGTTGCAGACTTCCCCGTGAACGATAACCCTGCATCGCCCTGTCCCGCTTTCGAAATGGCAAGTGGCTGTTTTCGGCGAGGTTGTTCAAACCCTTATGCGATCGGTGTTCGACACCCGGAGCAATCTCGCGCTTGGCCACGGGCATGCAGACGTCCGATCAGGTCGCGGCTGATGTCTTTGCCAAAGATGTCTTTCAACCCGTCGCGCCGGCATTGTCAGGTTAATTTTCTGAAGAACAACCAATGCATGAAAATAGTATCAGGCTGCCAGTTCTTTGGCGCAGCCGTTCCAATGTTCGAAAGCGGTGGCCCGTTTCTGGCGATAGGTTGAGGCAGTCATCTTGTGGCGGTATGGACGGAACAGGTTAGCGGTTTCATCATGGACGGAGAGGAATCTCTGGGCCTGACGAGCTGACTTGAACCTGCCCTGTATCTTTTCTCGTTTCCGCGTCGGTCTGTGCGACCCTTCTATACGATTGTTCAATCCCTTGTGCGCCCGATGCTCCACATCCAACTCAAGCTTGCGTAGAGCCGCACCGTAGCTGCGGAGTTTGTCTGTCACAATAACGCGGGGCTCGCCCCAGCGGGCCATTAATCTGGAGATGAACCGTTTAGCAGCCCGTGTATTGCGCCGAGTTTGGACCAGAATATCAAGGGTTTGACCGTTGCTGTCCACTGCACGCCAAAGCCAGTGTTTCACACCCCGGATCATGATGACTACTTCGTCGAGATGCCATTTATCGCTGGACCGATTGCGGCTTGCGCGGATCCGTTTCGCGATTCCAGGACCGAGTTTTTTAACCCACGCGCGGATCGTTTCGTAGCTGACGGTAATACCTCGTTCAGCGAGCAGATCCTCAACATCCTGCAAGCTGAGAGCAAAGCGATGGTAGGCCCAGACCGCGTAGGAAATGATAGAAGTTGGGAAGCGGTGACCCTTCAGGCGGGATGGGGAGATCGTACAAATCATCGGAGTGGGCTACGTATGTGT